>JALYMU010000287.1 GCA_030773595.1 Actinomycetota bacterium
CGCAGCTGCTCGCGGAACGCGCCGCCGCGCAGCGCCCGCACCAGCGTCGGCATCTTGATCGCGACGTGTGCGGCGAAGGCGGCGAGGAACACCCACGCGGCGTAGAAGTGGCCGGTGTAGAAGGAGAACCCCCAGGCGTAGTCGTACTGGATGTTCATGACGCCGGTGACGATCAGGAACAGGATGCTGCCGACGATCAGCAGGAGGCTTCCCCGCTCGAGCGCCTGGGCGACGGAGCTGACTGGCGGCCACTCGAACAGCTTCGGCGCCACCGACCAGAGCTTGGCCAGCACCACGGGGATCAGGGCGAGGCCGAGCAGGACGTGCACGCCCTGCGTGACGCGGTACAGCCACACCGGTGACGTCGGCCAGTCGACGAGTGTCGCGTACTTGCGGAGCAGCCCGGCCTCGGGCGTGCGGTCGTTGCTGCCGCCGAGCTGCGGGTCGTACGCGGCGTAGGACAGCAGCCCGGTCACGGCGACGACGAGCAGCCCGACCAGCAGCACGACTGCGAGCACTGACGTCAGCCACGGACCGCGCAGCGGGCTGCGCCACGACCCCGGGTCGAACGGTCCGCGGCGTCCAGGTGACGCACCACCCGTGCGGCGGCTCGGCATGCCGTCATGCTCGCACGGAGTACAGCCGGTCCGCTGCGGGCAGATGGACGGTGTGCCGACCTCCGTGAGCCGTGTCCTCGTCACCGGCGGCGCCGGCTTCGTCGGCGCGGCGGTGGTCGCCGCGCTGCTTGAGGACGGACACGAGGTCCGGGTCCTCGACACCCTCGACCCCGACCTCCATCCGCGCGGCTGGCCAGACCACCTCGATCCGCGGGCCGAGCGCGTCGTCGGCGACGTGCGCGACCTGCCCACCGGCGTGCTCGACGGCGTCGACGTCGTGAGCCACCAGGCCGCGGTCGTCGGGCTCGGCGTTGACCTGCAGGATCTGCCGCACTACGTCTCCAACAACGACCTGGGCACCGCGTCGCTGCTCGCAGGGATGGGACGGGCCGGCGTAGGGCGCCTGGTGCTAGCTAGCTCGATGGTCGTCTACGGCGAGGGCCGCTACGCCTGCGTCGAGCACGGGCGCGTGACCCCGGCGCCGCGGCGGGAGGCCGACCTCGCCGCGCGGAAATTCGAGCCGCCGTGCCCGGCCTGCGGGTCGGCCCTGTCCTGGGAGCCCGTGCCGGAGGACGCCCCGCTGGACCCGCGCAGCACATACGCCGCGACCAAGGTGGCGCAGGAGCACCTTGCGGCGTCCTGGGCCCGGCTCTCGGGCGGACGCGCCGCCGCGCTGCGCTACCACAACGTCTACGGCCCCTGGATGCCAAAGGACACGCCGTACGCCGGGGTCGCCTCGCTCTGGCGGTCGGCTCTCGCCCGGGGCGAGCGCCCGCGGGTGTTCGAGGACGGCGGTCAGCAGCGCGACTTCGTGCACGTCACGGACGTCGCGCGGGCCAACGCCCTCGCCCTCGACGCGGGCGAGCCGGGGGCGCTGACGGCGGTCAACGTCGCGAGCGGGCACCCCGTGACGGTCCTCGACGTCGCTACGGCCCTCAGCGCCAGCAGCGGGCTGGCGCCCGTCGTCACCGGCGAGTACCGCCTCGGCGACGTGCGACACGTCGTCGCCGCACCCGACAAGGCGCGCGAGGTCCTGGGCTTCACAGCCGCGATCACACCGGAGCGCGGGCTCGCCGCCTTCGGGTCCTCGCCGCTGCGCGGAGATCCGGCCCCCGGAACGGCATGACGGCAGCGACGACGTCGCAGGCTGTCCGCGACGGTGGAGCGTCGCTCAGGCCAGCGCAGCTGCTGGATGAGGCAAGACCGTCACGGCCTTCGACGGCAGCCCGTCTACGGACGCGTGGCAGCGGGCAGGGAGTCATCGCCGGTACGAGGAGGTGCAGAGGTGGCGAACGTCGCCCAGATCGGTGTTCTCGGCGGTTCCGGACTGTACGCGCTGCTCGACGACGCGCGCGAGGTCCAGGTGGAGACGCCGTACGGCCCGCCCAGTGACCCGATCGTCGTCGGCGACGTCGCCGGACGGCAGGTCGCCTTCCTGCCCCGGCACGGGGTGGACCACCGCTTCCCACCCCACCGCATCCCCTACCTGGCCAACCTCTGGGCGCTGCGGAGCCTCGGCGTGCGGCAGGTCCTCGCTCCGTGCG
>JALYMU010000288.1 GCA_030773595.1 Actinomycetota bacterium
CCCTGACGCCGGGGCGCGCTGACCGCGCCGCCACGCCCTGGCGCCGCCGGCCGCGGGACCCGGTCGGCGTCGTCGTGCGGCAGGCGGGAGACTTGCTGCCCGTGCCCGGGTCGCCTCCCCGGCGACGACGCCGTCGGAAAGGACGCACCGCATGCCGAGCCTCCTGCTGCTCTCGACCGCCGACACGGAGCTGCTCGCCGCCGCGTCAAGCGACGGGGGATGGCGTACGGCGAACCCGGCGCGGCTTGGCGTGGCAGAGCTGCCGGAGCTGCTCGACGGCGTCGACCTGGTCGTGCTGCGCCTGCTCGGCGGGACGCGGGCGTGGGAGGCCGGCGTGGAGGCGTTGACCACCTCGGGCGTCCCGCTGGTGGCGCTCGGCGGGGAGGCGGTCCCCGACGCCGAGCTCATGGCGCGCTCGACCGTGCCGGCCGGCGTGGCGACCGAGGCGCTGGCCTACCTGCGCGAGGGCGGCGTCGAGAACCTCCGCGAGCTGGCCAGGTTCCTCTCCGACACCGTCCTGCTCACCGGAGAGGGGTTCGAGCCACCGCGGACCATGCCGGCGTACGGCGTGCACGGCTCGCCGGCTTCCACGCCGGGTCGGCCGACGGTGGGCGTGGTGTTCTACCGGGCGCACGAGCTGTCCGGCAACACCGCCTTCGTCGAGACGCTGTGCGCGGCGATCGAGGCGCACGGCGCGAACCCGCTGCCGCTGTTCTGCGGGTCCCTGCGCGAGACCGACACGGGCCTGCTCGACCTGCTCGGGCGCTGCGACGCCCTGGTGGCGACCGTGCTCGCCGCGGGTGGCACCCGCGCCGCCGACGCCAGCGCCGGGGGCGACGAGGACGCGTGGGACATTGGAGCGCTCGCGAGGCTCGACATCCCTGTCCTCCAGGGCCTGTGCCTGACCTCCTCCCGCGCCCAGTGGGACGCCTCCGACGCCGCGCTCTCGCCCATGGACGCGGCCATGCAGGTCGCGATCCCGGAGTTCGACGGGCGGTTGGTTACGGTGCCGTTCTCCTTCAAGGAGATGGGGGAGGACGGCGTTCCACGCTACGCCGCCGATCCGGAGCGGGCGGCACGAGTGGCCGGCATCGCCGTACGCCACGCGCGGCTGCGGCACGTGCCGAATCCCGAGAAGCGGCTGGCTGTGGTCCTCTCGTCGTACCCCACGAAGCACGCCCGCGTCGGCAACGCCGTGGGACTCGACACGCCTGCATCGGCGGTCGTGCTGTTCCGCGCGCTCCGCGACGCCGGATACGACCTCGGCGGCCTCGACGTCGACGGTCTCGACGGTGACGCCCTGATCCACCGGCTCATCGCGGCCGGCGGCCACGACGTCGAGTGGCTGACCGAGGACCAGCTCGCTCAAGCCGACGTGCGGGTGCCGCGGTCGGCGTACGAGCGGTGGTTCGCCGGGCTGCCGCAGCGGTTGCGGGAAGCGGTCGTCGCGCACTGGGGACCGCCGCCCGGTTCGCTGTACGTCGACGGCAACGACGTGGTGCTCGCATCGCTGCGCTTCGGCAACGTCGTGCTGATGATCCAGCCGCCCCGCGGGTTCGGGGAGAACCCGGTGGCGATCTACCACGACCCGGACCTGCCGCCGTCGCACCACTACTTGGCGGCCTACCGGTGGCTGGACACCCCTGTCGGGGACGGCGGCTTCGGCGCCCATGCAGTGGTGCATCTCGGCAAACACGGCACGCTCGAATGGCTGCCGGGCAAGGGACTGGGACTGTCGGCCACCTGCGCGCCGGACGCCGTCCTCGGCGACCTCCCGCTGGTCTATCCGTTCATCGTGAACGACCCGGGCGAGGGCACACAGGCGAAGCGGCGCGCGCACGCGACCGTGGTCGACCACCTCGTGCCGCCGATGGCGCGGGCCGACACCTACGGCGACATGGCGAAGCTCGAGCAGCTGCTCGACGAGTACGCCACCGTGCAGGCGCTCGACCCGGCCAAGGTCCCGGCGGTGCAGGCGCAGATCTGGTCGCTGGTGGAGGCCGCGCAGCTCCACCACGACCTGCACGTCGACGCGCAGCCGGGCGAGGGGGACTTCGACGACTTCGTCCTGCACATCGACGGCTACCTCTGCGAGGTCAAGGACGTCCAGATCCGCGACGGCCTGCACGTCCTCGGTGGCGCCCCCGGCGGTGAGGCGCGGGTCAACCTCGTGCTCGCCGTCCTGCGGGCCGCGCAGGTCTGGGGTGGCACGACGGCGGCGCTGCCCGGGCTGCGGGCGGCGCTCGCGTCGGCACACGGGCTCGAGGAGCAGGCGCTGCTGGCCGCGCCGGGCGAGGCCGTGGCGGTGCCCTCGTCGCTCACTGCCCTCGTCGACGGACCGGCCCGGACCGGGTCCGACGCCATCGACGTGCTCGAGACGCTCGCCCGGCGCCTGGTCGAGTCGATGGAGTCGGCGGGCTGGGCGCCGGAGAAGGTCGGCGCCACCATCGAGTCCGTGCTCGGTGCCGCGACGCCCGACGTCGTCCGGGTGCTCGACTTCGCCGCGCGCGAGGTCGTGCCGCGGCTGGACCGGACCACCGACGAGGTGGCACACGTCCTGCACGCGCTCGACGGCGGCTTCATCCCCGCCGGGCCGTCCGGCTCACCGACGCGCGGTCTGGTGGGAGTCCTCCCGACGGGCCGCAACTTCTTCTCCGTCGACCCCAAGGCCATCCCGTCCCGCAACGCGTGGGACGTCGGCGTGGCGCTCGCCGAGTCGCTGCTGCGCCGGCACCGCGAGGACACCGGGGAGTGGCCGCGCTCGGTGGGTCTCACCGTGTGGGGGACGAGCGCGATGCGGACGCAGGGCGACGACATCGCCGAGGTGCTGTGGCTGCTCGGCTGCCGCCCGGTGTGGGACGACGCCTCCCGCCGCGTGACCGGCTTCGAGGTCGTGCCGGGCGCTGAGCTCGACCGGCCGCGCGTCGACGTGACCGTGCGCATCTCGGGCTTCTTCCGGGACGCCTTCCCGCACGTCGTCACCCTGCTCGACGACGCGGTGCGCGCGGTGTCCGAGCTCGACGAGTCCGCCGAGGACAACTACGTCCGCGCCCACGTTGCCGAGGACGTCGCCAGGCACGGGGACACCCGCCGGGCGACGAGCCGGATCTTCGGCAGCAAGCCCGGCGCCTACGGTGCGGGGCTGCTGCCGGTGATCGACGCGCGGAACTGGCGCACCGACGCCGACCTGGCGGAGGTGTACGCCGTGTGGGGCGGCTACGCCTACGGCCGCGGCCTCGACGGGCGGGAGGCCCGCAGCGACATGGAGGCGTCCTTCCGGCGCATCGCCGTGGCGGCGAAGAATCAGGACACCCGCGAGCACGACATCGTCGACTCCGACGACTACTTCCAGTACCACGGCGGCATGGTCGCGATGGTCCGCTCGCTGACCGGCACGTCGCCGTCGGCGTACGTCGGTGACTCCGCCGTCCCGTCGGCGGTGAAGACGCGGACGCTCCAGGAGGAGACGCACCGGGTGTTCCGGGCGCGGGTGGTCAACCCGCGGTGGGTGGCAGCGATGCGCCGCCACGGCTACAAGGGCGCGTTCGAGCTCGCGGCGACGGTGGACTACCTGTTCGGGTACGACGCGACGGCCGGAGTGGTCGACGACTGGATGTACGAGTCGCTGGCGGCGACCTACGTCTTCGACCCCGAGACGCGGG
>JALYMU010000289.1 GCA_030773595.1 Actinomycetota bacterium
TTGGCCGCGGCGACCGCCTCCTCGGGGGTGAGGAACCGCGAGATCGAGCTCACCAGCCGCGCCAGCGCCGCCCGGTCGACCTGCTCAGCCCGGCCGAAGCTGTGGATCACCTTCGCGACCGGCACCCGGTGTCCGGATGCCGCTCGTTGTGCGCCAGCTGCAGATAGCGCACCACCGACCCATCGCGGTTCGTCCGCCGGCTCTCCCGCAAGTACACGGACCTACGTCACCACACCGGCACACCGGGCGTCGAGCGACACGCTCAAGGTCGTGTGCCTACAGGAAACGGCGTTCCGGCTACCCCTCCAACGCGCTGACCAGCACAAACAGAGTCGATCAAGCCCGCGGATGCCTACCAACTGCGGAAGTCCGGCCAGCCACGCCGTCCGCGCTGCCCGACCGCCAGCTGCTCGCCGCTGCCCACCCTTGCCTGTCGGGGCCGCTCAGCCCTGCCTGAAGCCAACTCACGGCGGTGCCACGGCGGGGAGACGCGCGGACAGCGACGCTCGCTCATGCCGATGAGCGGGCGCTGCTCCGAGCCACGTCAGTAGGCACGTGTCGGCAGAGCCAGTCATCCGAACTGCGTGGCCAGCAGGACTCGGAGGGGAGCGACAGCGACGTGATCGGCTACTGGCCGACGCGCGTGCGGAGGCGCGGGGAGCCGGGCCGGGCGGCGCTGCTGTTCGGGCGCAGGCAGAACCCCCGGCCAGCCCTCGCACCCTGGCCGCCCAGCCGCCGTACGGACGAGATCGACGCGGACACGACCACACGGCGCAAAGGGGGTGCAAGGGACAGGCGACGGGGCGATCCCAATGCGCCGCAGGCGTATGGTCGGCGCCCGTCCTGATCGAAGGAGATCGTCGATGACCCAGGTCGCATCTCGGCTCACGTCTCCGGAGTCGGTGGGGATGAGCGCCAACCGCCTTCAGCGCATCGCGCCCGCTTTGCAGAAGTACGTCGACGAGTGTGGCTATCCAGGCTTCACGACGCTCGTGTCGCGCCGCGGCCAGCTCGTCCACGCCGGGCGGATTGGTTGGCAGGACCGCGAAGCCGAAGTGCCCCTGGCGGAGGACACGATCTACCGCTTGTACTCGATGACCAAGCCGATCATCTGCACCGCGCTGATGACGCTCTTCGAGGAGGGGAAGTTCCAGCTCGTCGCCCCGGTCGCCAAGTGGATCCCGGCGTTCGGGATGACGAAGATCGCCGGGCCGGGCGGGACGCTCGAGGATCAGTCGCCGCTACGCCCGATGCAGATCCGCGACGTGATGAGCCATACCAGCGGTCTCACCTACGACTTCCTCGAGGACTTCCCGGTCGCCGAGCAGTACCGCGCGAGGCAGCTCATGCACGACCCGACGCGCACGCTCGAACAGGTCATCGACGAGCTCGCGACGATTCCGCTCGCCTTCGCGCCCGGGACGATGTGGCACTACAGCCTGGGCACCGACGTCACAGCGCGCCTGATCGAGGTCATCTCGGGCCAGAAGCTTGGGGACTTCCTCCAGGAGCGCCTCTTCGGGCCGCTCGGGATGACCGACACCGCCTTCGGCGTGCCGGAGTCCGAGCGCGGCCGCCTGTCCGCCATGTACGGCCTGCCGGACATCATCGGCGAGAACATGACGTTCAGCACCCTGGCGGCCGCATTCGCCGCCCGCGACATAGGCCGCCGCCACGTGGAGCCGACCTACCCGAGCGACGCGGCGAGCGTCTTCCAGCGTGGTGGCCTCGGCCTGTTCGGCACGGGCTCGGACTACCTGCGCTTCGCGAACATGCTGCTCACGGGCAAGGCAGAGGACGGCAGCCGCGTCCTCGGCCGCAAGACCCTCGAGCTGATGCACACGAACCATCTGGCACCGGCGCTGCTCCCATACGCCATCGGCGGCGTGCCGGCACCCGGCTACGGGTTCGGCCTGGGCTCTCGCGTCGCGATGGACATCGGCCAGAGCGCGCTGGCCGGCTCCCCCGGCGAGTTCGGCTGGGCTGGTGCGGCGAAGACCTACTACTGGGTCGACCCGGTCGAGGAGATCGTCGGCGTGATCCTGACGCAGCACATGGTCGGCTTCGACCTGCCCGAGGCCGACTTCCGGGCGGTCGTGTACCAGTCGATCGAGGACTGACCGCGGCCCCAGACGGCGGCGGGTCGCCGCCGCCGCAGAACACCCGGCATCTGCCCAAGCGGCGCTTGCACCGTCCGCTTCTGCCGCTGGGGGCGCCGCAGCCCACCGGACGCGCACGCCCCATAGCCCGGACCTTCTCCGCGAGCCTGACCGTCGGGTCGGACAGCGTCAGCCCTTGCATCCTCACCCGCAAGCCGCAGCGGTGGGAGTGCACGCAAGCGGGTCAGCGTCAGGCTGGCCGCACAAGCCGCTGGTGCCGTCCACGTCCAGCGTCGTCCGGTGTCGACGGTGCCGGGTGCAGCCGGCGCGTCCGACTGGCGGCACTACGTTCGACTCGATGAACCCTCCGGACGACGATGTGCCCTCAGCGGAGCTGCCTGCGGTGGACAAGAGCTGGGTGCACGCCCGCCGAACTGCTTTGGTGGAGCGGCTCGCGAACTCGGCCCGGGGGCTCGCCGTAAGCAGCGGTTGCGCGGCGAGCGGCGCCGCTCGGCACGCCGACGAGATCGAGAGCCGGGCCGCGCGGGCTCTCGAACGGCTCGACGCGGGCTTGACCGGCTCGTGCGAGGACTGCGGTGGGTTCATCCCTCGGGAACGGCTCGATGCGATCCTGACCGCCACCCGGTGCCTCCCCTGCGCCGGCCCGGG
>JALYMU010000290.1 GCA_030773595.1 Actinomycetota bacterium
GACGCGCCACGCCCCGACGCGGAGCCGTCGGACCGGGTCGCGCCGGACCGGGCGGCTCGGGCCCGGCCGGGCGTCGAGCCGGAGTTGCCCCGACCGCGGGGCGGGGTCGACGTACGCGAAGCCATGATCGGCAAGCCTAGCGCCGCGGTCGGACAGTTCCGGGGAGCACACGCCGGACCGCACCGACGAGGACCGACACCGACACCGACACCGACACCGGCCCGGGCACGGGCACGGGCAGCGGCGACAGTCCGACGGTCGCACGGCCCGCGAACGAGGAGTGCTCGGACGGCTGCGCGCCGCCGGAGCACCGGAAGCGCACGCCGGCGCACCGCTCAGCGCGGCACGCCCTCCACGGCCTCGAGCGCGGCGCGCAGGTGGGCCACCCGCGACTCCAGCTGGGCGACGCCCTCGGCCATGGCCGCGTCCACGGTGACCCGCGCCTGCTCGCAGAGCCGATCCACCTGCTCCTCGACGGCCGCGAGCCGGTCGGAGAGTTCGGGCACGAGCGAGCCGCCGAGGGCCTCGGCGCCGGGTGGCGGGTCGAGGCGCCGGCGCAGCAGCTCGGCCTGCTCCTTGAGCTGGCGGTTCTTGCGGTGCAGGTCGACGAAGACCTGCACCTTGGCCCGCAGCACCCACGGGTCGAACGGTTTGGTCAGGTAGTCGACCGCCCCGGCGGCGTAGCCCCGGAACGCGTGCTGGGACTCCGTGTCGAGCGCGGTCAGGAAGATGATCGGCAGGTCGCGGGTCTTCTCCCGCCGCTTGATGTGCGAGGCGGTCTCGAAGCCGTCCATGCCGGGCATCTGCACGTCGAGCAGGATCACCGCGAACTCGTCCGTGAGCAGCGCCTTGAGCGCCTCCTCCCCCGACGCGGCACGCACGAGCGTCTCGTCGAGCGAGCTGAGGATCGCCTCGAGGGCGAGAAGGTTCTCCGGCCGGTCGTCGACGAGCAGGATCTTGACCTTCTCCATCACCCCTCCTTCCCTCCCGACGGCGCGAGCACCGTCGAAAGCATGCCACCGAGCTCCTCGGGCGTGCCGACGTCGTCGACGGCTCCCGTCGCCAGTGCGGATCCTGGCATGTCGCCGCGCTCGGCGCTCACCGGGTCCTGGACCATCGTGCGCCCTGCGCGTCGCTTGACGTGGCGGATCCCCTCCGCCCCGTCGCTGCCCGTGCCCGTGAGGAGTACGGCGACCAGCCCCGCGCCGTAGGCCTGCGCCGCGCTGTCGAAGGCCACGTCGATCGACGGTCGGCTGTAGTTCACGGGCGCCTCCGTCGACAGCGACACGACGCCGTCCTCCACGAGCAGGTGGTAGTCCGGGGGCGCGACCAGCACGGTCCCCGCCTCGAGCGGGGACTTGTCGTCGGCCTCGACCGCGCGCTGCCCGCAGCAGCGGCGCAGGACCGCGGCGAGCATGGTGGCATCGGAGGTCCGCGCGCGATGGAGGACCAGCACCACGGGCACCGGCACCGGGGCGGGGGTGTTCGACAGCAGCCGGCAGGTCGCGTCGAGTCCGCCCCACGACCCGCCCACCACGACAAGCTCGATGGGAGTCACGGGGTGCTCACCGGACCCTCCGGTAGATCCGCTCGCCCTCGTCCAGGGTCTCGTACCGGTCGGCGTGCGCACTGTGCCGCACGCTCTCCTTGTGCCCGAGCGCGAGCACGCCGAGGGGCACGAGGCTCTCCAGGAACAGCCCGTGGACCCGGTCCTGCAGCGCCCGGTCGAAGTAGATCATCACGTTGCGGCACACGACGACGTGGAACTCGTTGAACGAGCGGTCCGAGACGAGGTTGTGTTGGGCGAAGATGACGTTCTCGGCGAGTGAGCGGTTGAACTGCGCGCGGTCGTAGGCGCTGACGTAGTACTCCGAGAACGACCGCGTCCCGCCGGCGGCCAGGTAATTCTCGGTGTACTCCTTCATCTTCGCCAGCGGGAACACGCCGTCGGCGGCCGTCCGCAGCACGGCCTCGTTGATGTCGGTCGCGTAGATCCTGGTGCGCTCCAGCAGGCCGACCTCGTGCAGCAGGATCGCGAGCGAGTAGGTCTCCTCCCCGGTCGAACAGCCGGCGTTCCAGACGCGCAGGAACGGGAACGTCCGCAGGAACGGCACGACCTTGGTCCGGAACGTCGCGAAGAAGGTCGGGTCCCGGAACATCGACGTGACGTTGATGGACAGGTCGAGCAGCAGCCGCTCCATCGCCTCCTCGTCATGGAGCACCCGGTCCAGCAGGCCCGTGATCGTGCTCAGCCCCTCGGCGTAAGCCCGCCGCCACAGCCGGCGCCGGATCGAGGCGCGGGCGTACTGGCGGAAGTCGAAGCCGTAGTGGCGGTAGACGCCCTCGAGCAGCAGCGAGACCTCGAGCTCCTCGCGGTCCTGGCGGTCCCCTCGCACGGCCGGAGTCAGCGGTACAGCCAGACGCGCATCAGCGAGAGCAGCTGTTCGATGTCGACAGGCTTGGTGACGTAGTCCGACGCCCCCGCCTCGATGCTGCGCTCGCGGTCACCCTTCATCGCCTTCGCGGTCAGGGCGATGATCGGGAGCTTGGCGAACTGCGGCATCTCGCGCACGGCACGGGTCGTGGCGTAGCCGTCCATCTCCGGCATCATCACGTCCATCAGGACGAGGTCGACGCTCGGGTTGGCCTTGAGCACCTCCATGCCCTCGCGGCCGTTCTCGGCGTAGAGCACCTCCATGCCGTGCTGCTCGAGCGCGCTGGTGAGCGCGAAGACGTTGCGGACGTCGTCGTCCACGATGAGCACCCTGCGCCCCCCGAACACCGCCTCGTCGCCGCGCAGGTGCTCGATCATCCGCCGGCGCGACGGCGCCAGCTCGGACTCGACGCGGTGCAGGAACAGCGCGGTCTCATCGAGCAGCCGCTCCGGCGAGCGGGCGTCCTTGAGGATGATCGTGTCGGCGTACTTGCGCAGGCGCGTCTCGTCCCGCCGGGTCAGGTCCTTGCCGGTGTAGATGATCACGGGCAGGTTCGCGAGCTTGTCGTCCTTCTTCAGCCGTTCCAGCAGCGAGAACCCGCTGGTGCCTTGCAGGCCGAGGTCGAGCACCATGCAGTCGAAGTGGGTCGCCGCGAGCGCCTCGAGCGCCTCCTCGGCCGTGGCCGCACAGGTGATCTCGACGTCCTCGCCGGTGCCGACGAGCTCGGCGATCGCGTTGCGCTCGGTCTCGTCGTCCTCGACCACGAGCAGCCGGCGCACCCGCCGCTCGAGGAAGGAGGCGATCTCGGCGAGCGCCTCGGCGAAGGTCTCCGCGGTCACCGTCGAGGGGAGTACGGCGAGCGCGCCGGCCTGCATCGCCCGGTGCCGCCGGTCCTCGGTGGCCGCCGGGTCCACCACGTGGATCGGGATGTGGCGCGTGGCGGGAGTGCGCTTGAGCGCATCGAGCAGCGGCGTGCCGTCACTGGTCACCGCATCCATGGCGACCATGACGGCGTCCGGAGCGCCCTCGCGGGCGTAGGCGAGGCCGGTGTCCGGGCGGCTGGTCACGACGACCTTGAAGCCGCGCTCGCGCCCGGTCCGCACCGCCATCTCGGCGAAGGCGGCGTCCTGGTCGACGACGAGCAGCACGCGGTCCCCCGGCGCCAGGTCGTCGCGGTCGTCGGGGACCTGCGGCTCGTCGAGAAGCGCCGCGGGCGCGAGCGGGCTCCCGGCGCCGTGGCCGGCCGACCACCCGTCCGGGCCGGAACCCACG
>JALYMU010000291.1 GCA_030773595.1 Actinomycetota bacterium
GCGGTGCGCGCACGCGTCGACCGCGAGCAGCACGTCCTCGACGCGATGCGCTCCCGCCCGGTCCTCGCCGACCCGCACCGAGCGGTCGACGTGCGCGAGCGTGACGTCACCGACCTGCGCTCGCGCATCCGCCGGTGCCTCACCGCACGGCTCGACCGGGCCGGCGACGACATCCGGCACACCGCCGCCCGGGTCCGGGCGCTCTCCCCCGCCGCGACGCTCGCCCGCGGCTACGCCGTCGTACAGCGTGGCGACGGCACCGTCGTACGACGTCCGGGCGACGTTCCCGCCGGCGAGCGGCTGCGCGTGCGGCTGGCGGAAGGAGAGCTGACGACCCGCGTCGTCGAGGGCTCCGGCTAGTGCGCGACCCAGTCCATCGCCGGCCACTGCCGCGGCGAGAAGCCGAAGGACTCATAGAGTCCGCGTCCCTCGTCGGTGGCCGTGAGCTGGGCTCGTCGGACGCCCCCGTCGGCGAGCCAGCCCATCAAGGCCTGGAGGACGGCGCGGGCGTGACCCTGCCGCCGGTGGCGCGGGTCGGTGCTCATGTTGCCGATGTAGCCGATCCGCCCGTCGCTGCCGGGGCCCGGCAGCCGCTCGCTGACCGAAGCCATGCCGCAGGCGGCGAGCCCGCTGCCGGGCGGTGGCGCATCCACGACGAAGGCGGCGAACCCCGGCCGCCCGAGCGAGACCCGAAAGACGTCGGCGCACGCCACCCGCCACGGCGACCCGTCGGGCAGGGTCCGTTCGAGGTCGAGCCCCATCGCCGTAAACATCAGTTCGCGCAACCGCACGACCTCCGCGGCGTCGGAGGCGCGGGCCGCTCGGACCACCCGGTTCGCCGTCACGGGCGGACCCTACGCTGACGCCCATGGCGGAGGAGCTGCGGTACGAGCAGGCGCGTGACGAGCTGGCAAGCGTCGTCCGCCGCCTCGAGGAGGGCAGCGCCACGTTGGAGGAGTCGCTCGCTCTGTGGGAGCGCGGGGAGGAGCTGGCCGAGGTCTGCCAACGCTGGCTCGCCGGTGTCCGCGCCCGGCTCGACGCCGCCACCGCACAGGACGCCACCGCGCAAGACGCCGCGACGCGCGACGCCGGCAGGCAGGACGTCCCCGGCTGACCGCGTAGGTCAGCGCGTGAGCGCGACGCCGGCAGGCAGGACGCCCCCGGCTGACCGCGTAGGTCAGCGCGTGCGCAGGCTGGCGGCGAGCTCCTCCAGCTCCGGCCACGGGGCCGTGCCGGTCACCACGACGGAGGAGTCCCCGACCCGCCGCCACAGGGAGCGCTGGTCCTTGGCCTCGTGGTAGAGCCGCTGCCACGGCTCCCCCGCGACGCGCGTCTCGCCTTGGGCCAGCCCACTGTTGGACTGCTCCGCGACGAAGGGCTGCGCCGGCTCGTTGCTCTGCACCACCCCGGCGTAGCGGTCCGAGGGCGTGACGAAGCCGACGTGCCAGCGCAACGCTCCGTCGGGGCGGCGGTCCACCCGCGCACTGGTGGCCCGCCACCTCGCCGCCAGACCCGTCGGCGCCACCACGTCGTACGGCGCACCCGCCCGCGCCTCCGCGAGCCGCGGCGTGATGTCGACTACCCGCACGGCCTCGCCGTTGGGCCGTGGCGTGATCGCCAGGACGACCACGACCGCACCGATCACGACGAGCAACGAGCGCAGCATGTCGGCGACCGAGCCACGCCCGCGCCGCGTGCCGGCGGCGGCCGGGGGTGGCTGCGAGTCCGTCCTCCCGCCGGCGGCCACCGGGCCAGGCACCGGCGCGTCGCCGTCGGTGTGCGTCTCCACGCAGCCATGGTCGCCTACGCGGGCCTGTGGTCGCGAGCCGGCGAGGCGCGCGTACCTGCGCGGGTGCCCCCGCCGGGCGCTGGACGTGGAGTCCCGCGCCGATACGATCGCCCCTGCAGCGCTGCGACGGAAAGGGCCACGCCATGACCGAGATTCCGGATCTGCCCCCGGCCCTGTCCGTCTCACCGGAGGCACCTGATCGCAACCTCGCGCTGGAGCTCGTCCGCGTCACCGAGGCCGCGGCGATGGCGGGTGGCCGCTGGGTGGGGCGAGGCGACAAGAACGGCGCGGACGGCGCGGCGGTCAACGCGATGCGCCAGCTCATCGGCACGGTGTCGATGAACGGCGTGGTGGTCATCGGGGAGGGCGAGAAGGACGAGGCGCCCATGCTCTTCAACGGCGAGCACGTCGGCTCCGGGTCCGGTCCCGAGTGTGACGTCGCGGTCGACCCCATCGACGGCACGCGGCTGACCGCGATGGGGATGAGCAACGCGCTGTCCGTGCTCGCGGTCAGCGAGCGGGGGGCGATGTACGACCCGTCGGCCGTGTTCTACATGGAGAAGATCGCGACCGGGTGCGAGGCCGCGGACGTGGTCGACATCCGGCTGCCGATCGCCGAGAACATCCGCCTCGTCGCGAAGGCCAAGAGCGAGACGCCCGAGGACGTGACCGTCGTCATCCTCGACCGTCCCCGGCACGAGCAGATGGTCAAGGAGGTCCGCGAGACCGGCGCGCGGATCCGCTTCATCACCGACGGCGACGTGGCCGGCGCGATCATGGCCGCTCGGGAGGGCACCGGCGTCGACCTGCTCCTCGGCATCGGCGGCACGCCGGAGGGCATCATCGCCGCGTGCGCGATCAAGTGCACCGGCGGCACGCTGCAGGGCCGGCTGTGGCCGCGTGACGAGCAGGAGCGCCGCAAGGCCCTCGACGCCGGACACGACCTCGATCGGGTCCTCGCGACCGACGACCTGGTGACCGGGGACAACGTGTTCTTCGTCGCGACCGGGATCACCGACGGCGAGCTCGTCAAGGGCGTGCGCTACCGCGCCGGCTCGGCACGCACCCACTCGATGGTCATGCGGAGCAAGAGCGGCACGATCCGTCTGATCGAGAGTGAGCACCGCCTGAGCAAGCTGCGGGCATACTCCTCGATCGACTTCGACCGCGGCAGCACGCCGGCGCGCTGAGCGGCGCGGGGCGCACGGCCCCTACTGGTACTCCACCACGCGCGGCGCGAGGCGCAGCCGAAGCACCTCCGCCGGACGCATGCGGTTGATGTCCTGCGTCAGGAACAGCTTCATCCCCAGCGGGAAGCGCTTGTCCCGCCGGAGCATCCGGTACTTCGACAGCTTCGCCTCGCGCCCGCCGAACCCGTCCATGTTGAAGACGATCTCGACGTTGCGCCGCTTCTTGACCTGATCCTTTCGTCCACCATGCCGGCCGTGAACTGGTGGACGAGCAGCATCTTGGGCGGCAGGTTGCGCCGCCGCACGAACTCGTCCAGCCACGCGGAGACCTCGTTCACTCTGGCTGGCGCGCCCCGACGTGGTGCTGGCGATCGACCCCGAGTGGCGCATGGGCCCCGGCGAGGTCCCCGGCCGGACCATCGGGTCCACGGACGCCGCAACAGCGCGCCAGTGACTTGGCGTAGGGCAGGAAGGGGCTGCGCCCGGGCTGGATGTCGAGCATCAGCACGCCGCCGTTGCGGCGAACCACGTCGTAGTACGGCTTGATCGCGGCGTCGGCGACCCGAGCGGCGTAGTCGCCGTCGCTGCCTGGGGCGGCCTGCGCCATCACGACGATGAGCTCGAACGTCGGGATCATCGGCCGGTCACCGGCACGCTTGAACGCCTTCGCGTCACGGGCCACGCGCGCCCACGCCGCCTGCGGCGAGCCGTGGCCGAGGATGCCGAGGACGGCGGAGCGCGGGCCACCGTAGTGCGCGACCACGACGCCGTCCGGGTGCAGGGGTCCGGCGGCGGGGGCAGCACCGTCGGACGGTGCCGGCGTCGCGGTGCCGCCCGTCGGCGTGGCGCTGCCCGTCGCGGAGCCCGACGGTGACGCAGCCGGCGACCCGACTGACGCGGACGGCGACGTGCCTGCAGATGCTACGGGTGACGCCGGGCCCGGGTCGGGCTAGGACGGTGTGGACGTCGCCCCGGCGCCCGGCGTGGGTCCGGCAGTACCGGTCGTCTCGCTCGTACATCCGGCGACGAGGGCGGCGAGCAGCAGGGACACGGCGACAGGGCCAGTGGTCTTCGGCACGGCGCGAACCCTGCCCAGACGCGCCCCGCGACAACCGCGCCAGCGGATCGACGCGTCCGGAGCGCCACGGAGGAACACAACTAGGCTGGCGCGCGCGGCCGTGCCGCGGGCAAACCACACGACGACGTGCAGGAGCGAACGCATGACCGAGCAGGACTTCCGGGTCGAGCACGACTCGATGGGTGAGGTACGTGTCCCCGCGTGGGCGCGCTGGCGTGCCCAGACCCAGCGGGCCGTCGAGAACTTCCCCGTGTCCGGCCAGCGGATCGAGCGCGCCCACATCGAGGCGCTTGCCCGCATCAAGGCCGCGGCGGCCAAGGTCAACGCCGACCTCGGCGTCCTCGACAAGGACGTCTCCGACGCGGTCGTCGCGGCGGCGGAGGAGGTCGCCGACGGCGAGTGGGACGAGCACTTCCCCATCGACGTCTTCCAAACCGGCAGTGGCACGTCGAGCAACATGAACACGAACGAGGTCATCGCCACGCTCGCCACCGAGCGGTTGGGACGCCCGGTCCACCCCAACGATCACGTCAACGCCTCGCAGTCGTCGAACGACGTGTTCCCCTCCTCCATCCACGTCGCCGCGACCAGCGCGGTGGTCCACGACCTGATCCCTGCCCTGCGCCACCTCGAAGGCTCGCTGAACGCGAAGGCGCAGGAGTTCGCCGAGGTCGTCAAGAGCGGCCGCACGCACCTGATGGACGCGACACCGGTGACGCTCGGACAGGAGTTCGCGGGCTACGCGGCGCAGGTGCGGCTCGGCGTCGAGCGCCTCGAGTCGACACTGCCGCGGCTCGCCGAGCTGCCGCTGGGCGGTACGGCGGTCGGCACCGGCATCAACACCCCGCAGGGCTTCTCGGCTGCGGTCATCGCCGAGGTGGCGCGCGCGACCGGTCTTCCGCTTTCCGAGGCGCGCGACCACTTCGAGGCGCAGGGCGCACGCGACGCGCTGGTGGAGGCCTCCGGTCAGCTTCGGACGATCGCCGTCAGCCTGTTCAAGATCTCCAACGACATCCGCTGGATGGGCTCCGGCCCTCGCACCGGCCTCACCGAGATCTTCCTGCCCGACCTGCAGCCGGGCTCGTCAATCATGCCGGGCAAGGTGAACCCGGTCATTCCGGAGGCCATGTGCATGGTGTGCGCTCAGGTGATCGGCAACGACGGGGCGATCGCCTTCGGCGGCAGCGCGGGCAACTTCGAGCTCAACGTCATGTTGCCGATGCTCGCCCGCAACATTCTCGAGTCGATCCGGCTCCTGGCGAACATGTCACGGCTGTTCGCCGACCGGTGCGTCGACGGCATCGTGGCCAACGAGGAACGCTGCCGTGAGTACGCCGAGTCCTCCCCGTCCATCGTCACGCTGCTGAACAAGTACATCGGCTACGAGGCGGCGGCCAAGGTCGCCAAGCAGGCGCTCGCCGAGCGCAAGACCATCCGCCAGGTGGTCCTGGAGCGTGGCTACGTCGATGACGGCAAGGTCACCATGGACCAGCTCGACGCTGCGCTCGACGTGCTGTCCATGACGCATCCGTGACCGACGGTGCCGCACGGCCGGGCGATAACAGGCGCGCGGTTGTCGGTCGTCAGCCCTACGCTTCCCAACCGTGCAGCGAACGACCGCACCGGCGCGCGGGGCCGGGACAGCTGACCTGACCCGAGCCCATGCCATCCGGCTCCGGCAGGTGGTCAAGACGTTCGGGCCCATCCGGGCCGTGGACGGGCTGGACCTGGACCTGCGCGCCGGGACGTGCCTCGGGCTGCTCGGACCCAACGGCGCCGGCAAGTCCACGACCATGCGGCTGCTGACCGGGCAGGCCGTCGCGGACAGCGGCGACATCGAGGTGCTGGGCGCGCGGCTGCCCGAGGAGTCGAAGGCGGCACGGGCCGCGATGGGCGTCGTCCCCCAGCTGGACAACCTCGACATCGAGCTGACCGCGCGACAGAACCTCGAGGTGTTCGCCCGGCTCTACCGCGTCCCTCGACAGGACCGCCGGGATGCGGTCGAGGCGGCCCTCGCCCTGGCCCAGCTCACGACGCGCGCGGACACCCGCGTCGACGAGCTCTCCGGCGGCATGCGTCGCCGGCTGCTCATCGCCCGCGCCCTCGTGCACCGTCCCCGCCTCGTGCTGCTCGACGAGCCGACCGTCGGTCTCGACCCGCAGATCCGCCAGGAGCTGTGGTCCCTCATCGACGGTCTGCGCGCCGAAGGCGTGAGCGTGCTGATGTCGACGCACTACATCGAGGAGGCGGAACGGCTCGCCGACGATGTGGCGGTCATGACCGGCGGCCGCGTCATCGCGCGCGGTGCACCACGCGACCTCGTCGCCGAGCACGCCGGACAGGAGACGGTGGAGGTCTACGGGCCCCCGCCGGTCCTCGCGGACGTCCAAGCCCGGGTCCGCGCGGCAGGGCTGCCGACCCGCCGCAGCGGGCCGGCCATCTCGGTGATGCGGGCCGAGACCCTGCCGCACGACCTCGCCGACGCCCTGCCCGACGGTGCCAGACGGCCGGCCAACCTCGAGGACGTGTTCGTGGTCCTCACCGGAGAGGAGATCGAGTGACGACGACGATCCTGCGGCGCATCGAGCCGGCCGCGATCGCAGGCGTGGTATCACGGGAAATCACGATGTTCCGGCGGTACTGGCCGTCCACGACCTTCTCCTCCGTGGTCGAGCCCACCATCTACCTGCTCGCCTTCGGGTTCGGGTTCGGGTCGCTCGTCGCAAAGGTCGGGGGCTACGACTACGTGGAGTTCGTCGGCACCGGCACCGTCGCCACGGCGGTGCTGTTCTCGTCCGCCTTTCCCGGCATGTTCGCGACCTTCGTGAAGCGCAAGTTCCAGCGCACCTACGACGCCGTGCTCGCCGCTCCGGTCGACGTGGAGGAGCTCGTGACCGCGGAGGCGCTCTGGATCGCCGTCAAAGCAGGTGTGTACGGCGTCGTCCCGATGCTGGTCGCGTTGGCGTTCGGGCTTGACCCGTCGTTCGGCATGCTTCTCGTCCCGCTCGTCGGGTTCCTCACCGGGCTCGGGTTCGCGCTGTTCGGCATCTGGATGTCCGCGGTGGTGCCGGCGATCGACTCGTTCAACTACGTGATCAGCGCTGTCCTGACACCGCTGTTCCTGGTGGCCGGGACCTTCTTCCCCGTCGACGCGCTGCCGGACTGGGCGGCAAAGGCGGCGCTCGCGAATCCGCTCTACCACTGCGTCCAGCTCGTGCGGCACGCCGTCTTCGGGCTCCAGCCGGTGCAGGATGCGGGCCACGTCGCAGCGCTTGCCGTGTTCGTGGCGCTGATGTGGGTGCTCGCCGTACGCCGGATGCGCTCGCGCCTCGTCGACTGACGCGCTCGCGCTGTCGACGTGCCCCGTCCATATAGCCGTGCTCGGTGGATCAGCCCAGCGGGCCCTCCAGCATCTCGGTCACCAGCGCGGCGATCGGGGAGCGCTCCGAGCGGGTCAGCGTGACGTGGGCGAACAGCGGGTGGCCTTTGAGCGCCTCGATGACGGCCGCGACGCCGTCGTGCCGGCCCACTCGGAGGTTGTCCCGCTGGGCGACGTCATGAGTCAGTACGACGCGCGAGCCTTGCCCGATGCGGGAGAGCACGGTGAGCAGGACGTTGCGCTCGAGGGACTGGGCCTCGTCAACGATGACGAACGCGTCGTGCAGCGACCGGCCGCGGATGTGCGTCAACGGCAGGACCTCGAGCATGCCGCGCTCGAGGACCTCCTCCATCACGTTCCCGGACACCAGCGCACCAAGGGTGTCGAAGACCGCCTGCGCCCAGGGCGTCATCTTCTCGTGCTCGGACCCGGGCAGGTAGCCGAGATCCTGACCGCCTACGGCGTACAACGGTCGGAAGACCACGACCTTGCGGTGCTGACCGCGCTCGAGCACGGCTTCCAGACCCGCACACAGGGCCAGCGCCGACTTGCCGGTGCCTGCCCGGCCGCCGAGGGAGACGATGCCGACGTCGGGGTCGAGCAGCAGCTCGAGCGCCACGCGTTGCTCAGCGCTGCGCCCGTGCAGCCCGAATGCGTCCCGGTCGCCTCGCACGAGCCGCGCGCGCTTGTCGGCCGTGATCCGGGCCAGTCCGCTGCCGCGCTCGGAGACGAGCACGAGGCCGGTGTGGCACGGCAGCTCGCGCGCCGCGTCGAGATCCACCTCGCCGAGCGCGTAGAGCGCGTCGAGGTCCTGGCCGGCGACCTCCAGCTCCGCCATCCCGGTCCACCCGGACTCGACCGCCAGCTCGGCGCGGTACTCCTCTGCGACGACACCGAGCGCGGACGCCTTGACCCGCAGGGGAAGGTCCTTGGACACCAGCGTGACGGCCCGTCCCTCCGCGGCGAGGCTGCGGGCCACCGCGAGGATGCGCGTGTCGTTGTCACCGAGCCGGAACCCCGGCGGCAGCACCGCCGGGTCGGTGTGGTTGAGCTCCACGCGCAGCGTCCCGCCGGCGTCCCCGACCGGCAGGGGCGCGTCCAACCGGCCGTGCTTCACCCGCAGGTCGTCCAGGAGTCGGAGCGCCTCTCGGGCGAAGTAGCCCAGCTCCGGATGCGACCGCTTGGCCTCCAGCTCGGTGATGACGACGACCGGGACGACGACCTCGTGCTCGTCGAAGCGGAGCACCGCTCGCGGGTCGGCGAGCAGGACGCTGGTGTCGAGAACGTAGGTGCGGCTGCCGTGGTCGGCGCGGGGCTGGTCCTGTGGTGTCACGGTCGCCTCCCGCGGGCGTGCACCCTCGCCCGAGCGCATGGGGTGGATGCCGGACCCGACCCTGCGGGCCGGGTGCCGGCCCTGTGTTGCCGCGACGAGTGCGCACGGACCTCGGGCCTCCCGGACGGCCTGGCGGAGGTCCCGGCCGTCACGGCCGACGGTACGACCGGGGGCCGCCGCCGCTCGTGCGACACGCGTGTCGCCGGGGGGCGCAGTGGACGAACAGCCGCGCGAGCGGGCCCTAGACGCCGAAGCGGCGGTGCCGCGCGGCGTAGGCCCGAATGGCTCGCAGGAAGTCAACCTTGCGGAAGTCCGGCCAGAACGCCTCGCAGAAGTAGAACTCGGAATGCGCGCTCTGCCAGAGGAGGAAACCCGAGAGCCGCTGCTCGCCGGAGGTACGGATCACCAGGTCGGGGTCGGGTTGGCCCTTCGTGTAGAGATGCTCGGCGATGTGCTCGGGGTCGAGCACCGCGGCGAGCTCCTCGATGCTCGTACCGCGCGACGCATGGTCCTGCAGCATGGCCCGGACCGCGTCCGCGATCTCCCGCCGCCCGCCGTACCCCACGGCGACGTTGACGAGGATGCCGGCATTGCCGCGGCTGGTCGCGTCGGCCTCCTTGAGCGCTCTGGCCGTGTCCCCGGGGAGGAGGTCGAGCGCGCCCACGGGGTGCACTCGCCAGCGGCCGGTCGACGCGAGCTGCCGGACGACGTCCTCGATGATTCCCAGCAGGGGCCGAAGCTCGGCTGCGGGGCGGTTGAGGTTGTCCGTCGAGAGCAGCCACAGCGTGACGACGCCGACGCCGAGCTCCTCGCACCAACCGAGGAACTCCTCGATCTTGTCCGCGCCCCTGCGGTGCCCGGCGGACGGGTCCGTGCCGGACGCCCGCGCCCAGCGCCGGTTGCCGTCGAGAATGACGCCGACGTGGCGTGGGACGTCCTCCCGCGGAATGCGCGTCTCGAGGCGGTGTCCGTAGAGCCGGTAGGCCAGCTCGCGCAGGCCACGGCGCCTCATCGACCCGCCCTCCTCCTCGCGTCCCGGCGCGGCCACGCTACTCGCTACGCCGCGTGCGACGCGGCGCACAGCAAGTAGTCGGCGCCACCTGAGTCGTCAGCGTCCTCAGCGCGGGTCGACTCGGGTCGAACCCGAGCGGGTGGGGGCGGCACCGCCGGGTCCCGTTTCCGGCCCGTGCGGCGCGGCCCCGTCGCGGGCCTGACCCCGGGCTGCGCGCAGGCTGATGTAGGTCGTGACGAGCAGGACGACGCCGCTCAGCGCGAGGATCGTGCCACTGACGGGGCTCCAGAACCTGTCGAGCAGGTCGTCGAGCACGGGCCACGGCACGTCGTCAACGACCCAGGTGAGCACACCGACCACGATGAGGCCGAGAGCGAAGAGCACGCTGCCGGCCGTACGAATCGGGCTCGCCACGGCGGCCCGCTGAGCGGCCTCGGCCTGCTGCCGTGCGATCACCAGCAGCCGCCGGGCCCAGGCGTACTCGGTGGCGAGCACGCCGAGGGCGGCGACGAAGAGCAGGAAACCGGGACCGGGCAACGGCATCAGGATGACGCCGGCCACGCAGAGGAGGCCGCCCAGGACGGTGACGCCGATGCGCCTCAGCACCGCGGCGCCCGCGGGAGGGAGCGCATCTCAGCCACCGAGCAGACCGCCAAGGCCGCCGCCACCACCGCCGCCGGCGAAGCGGGCGATGAGGTCCTGCGGATTCAGCCCGAAACGCGCGAGCAGGTCCCCGTGCTGGTCGGTGTCGACCTGGTCCGGAAGCTGGGAGTCGGCCTCGGCCGCCTTGCCGGCGTCGCCCTGGCTGCGGAGCAGCTCGAGGATCTGACCCTTGTCTATCTGCATGGTCCGTCCATTCCTGCCTCGGCCGCGGAAGGTCCGCGGCTCCTACCTCGTGTCGGGATGCGAGTTCCCGGTACGCGCCCGGACAACCATCCCACGCGCATGCACTACCACTCGGTAACCTACGCAGTCGTAGGATGCGCGCATGTCACCGACGCAGAAGGGGCGCGAGCCGCGGACCACGCCGCCGACCCGCGCGCACGGGGCGGAGGACTCCGCCACCACGGACGACTCGACGCCCAGCACACTGCGCGAGCGCGCAGAGAACGTGTCCACCGCCTTCCGCGAGCGGGTGGACGGGGCGACACAGACCGTCTCCGACGCCGTCGATGCCATGACGCCGCGCCTGCGGGGGTGGCTGCACGCCGGCACGTTCCCCGTCGCGGTCGTCGCCGGAGCAGTCCTCGTCGCCCTCTCGCCGACGCCGGCGGCCCGAGTGACGACCGCGATCTACACGCTCACGGCAGCGCTGCTGTTCGGGATCAGCGCGATCTACCACCGAGGACGCTGGTCGCCGCGTGCCCTCCAGCGGCTCAAGCGACTGGACCACGCGAACATCTTTCTGATCATCGCGGGGACCTACACGCCCTTCGCGGCGCTGCTGCTCGATGCCGGCAGGTCCCGGCTGCTGCTGTGGATCGTGTGGAGCGGCGCGCTCGCGGGCGTGGCGTTCCGGGTGCTGTGGGTCGGGGCCCCGCGCTGGCTCTACACGCCCGTCTACATCGCGCTCGGGTGGGTGGCGGCGTTCTTCCTGCCGGACCTGCACGCGGCTGGCGGCGCGACCGTCGTCGTCCTCCTGGTGCTCGGTGGGCTGCTCTACAGCGCCGGCGGCATCGTCTACGCAGCCAAGCGCCCGAATCCCTCGCCGCGGTGGTTCGGCTTCCACGAGGTCTTCCACGCGTTCACGCTCGTGGGCTACGCGCTGCACTTCGCCGCGGTCGCCCTGGTGGTCCGCTCCGCCGCCTGAGACGTCGGCGCGCACACCAGCTCGGGCCTCACGGACGTGGGCCGCGCGCCCGGACGCGGTCGACGTCGGCCATGGCCGTCCGCAGCTCCTCCAGCCAGTCACCGGTGTGCCGGCCGACGAGCCGGACGCACCACGCCAGCGCGTCGGAACGCGAGCGCGCCACGCCCGCCGCCACGAGCGTGTCCAGCACCATTCGCTCGGGCTGGCGGAGCCGGGTCATGACCGGCACGGACAGCGACGTGAAGATCTCCCGGTGCCCCCCGCACCGGGCGCCCCAGGCGACCTTGCGCCCGAACCGCGCCTCCGCCTCGCCGGCGATCGCCATGCGCTGCTCGCGGGTGTCCTCCCGGAAGCCGCGCACCCGGCCGGCCGCGGCCGCGGCCCGCTCCGCCGGCGTCGCTTCCTCGCCGGTCGCCGGCTCGGCGAGCTCACCGACGACGATGACCTCCTCGCGGTCCACCACCACCTCGGGCGTGCCCAGGAACCACGACTGCGGCAGCCGGCCGGTCAGCCAGCCTCGGACAACGGCGGATGCGTCACTGTCGGACGCGATGTCCTCACTCATACAGTGATGATTACACTGTTACACCTATTACACAACGGTTAGTTGACGCGCGCCCGCACCGCGGTGGCCAGGGCCTCGGGCGTGGTCACCGGCGCCTCGCAGACGAAATGCCGGCACACGTAGCCCGCCGCGCGCCCCTCGACCAGCGGGCGGTCACGAAGCAGCGCCACCGACGGGCCCTCGGCCGGGTCCCCGACCGCGACCACCGCTCCGGGTGCGGTCCCCAGCAACGCGGTACGCCGCAGCCGGCGCGTCAGCGGGTCGTCGTACGGTCCGACGACGGCGACCTCCCGCGGCCCGTCCACCAGCGCCTCTGCGACCGCCAGGCCCCAGCCGCAGAACCGCGCGTGGCGCGGCCCCAGGGCGCTGACGACGTGCAGCGCCTCCTCGGCGGCCTGCCGGTGCTCGGCGGAGCCGGTGTACGCGGCGTAGGTCAGCAGCGCACCCGCGGCAGCGAACTGCCCCGACGGCGTCGCGTTGTCCGTGGGGTCCTGCGGACGGCGCACGAGGATCTCGGCGTCGTCCGCGGTGTCGTAGAAGCCTCCCTCGCCGTCGCGGAAATGGGCGAGCACCACGTCGAGCAGCACGCCGGCGAAGGCGAGCCACGCGTCGTCGGAGGTCACGGCGTAGAGCGCGAGGAAGCCCTCGGCCACGTCGGCGTAGTCCTCGAGCACACCCGCGCTCGACCCCGCGACCCCGTCCCGCGAGGTGCGCACGAGGCGGTCGCCGTGGAGGTGCACCGAGACGAGCAGGTCCGCCGCCGCGGAAGCGGCCTCGACGAGCGAGCGGTCCTCGAAGATCGCACCCGCCTCCGCGAGCGCGGCGACCGCAAGCCCGTTCCACGCGGCCACGACCTTGTCGTCGCGACCGGGGCGGACACGCTCCGCGCGCGCCTCCAGCAGCCGCGCTCGTACGGCGGCCAGCCGCACGCCGTCGTCGCTATCGCGCCGGAGCTGCAGCACCGACGTACCGTGCTCGAAGGTGCCGTCGTCGGTGACGCCGAAGACCTCCGCCGCCCAGGCGCCGTCCTGCTCGCCCAGCACCGCGACGAGCTGCGCGGGTGTCCAGACGTAGAAGCAGCCCTCCTCGCCTTCGCTGTCCGCATCGAGTGAGGAGGCGAACCCAGCCTCGGCGGTGCGCAGCTCGGTCAGGAGGAAGGACGCGGTGTCGCGGACCACCCGCTCGGCCAGCGGCGAGCCCGTCGCGCGCCACCAGTGCGTGTAGACGCGCAGGAGCAGCGCGTTGTCGTAGAGCATCTTCTCGAAGTGCGGCACGGTCCACGACGCGTCGACGGAGTAGCGCGCGAAGCCCCCGGCGAGCTGGTCGTACATGCCGCCGCGGGCCATCGCCTCGCAGGTGCCCTCGAGCATCGCCGTCGCCGAGTCGTCGCCGGTGCGCGCCGCGTGGCGCAGCAGGAACTCCAGCACCATCGACGGCGGGAACTTCGGCGCGCCCCCGAAGCCGGCGTGGGTTCGGTCGTACTCCGTCGCGAGCATGCGAACGGCGGCGGCAAGGTCGTCCTCGGCGGGCGGGTGCGCGCCGCTCGGGAGCGCCCGCCGCTGGGAGAGCTGCGCGACGATGTCGGAGCCCGCCCGGCGGATCTCCTCGCGCCGGTCCGTCCACGCCTGCGCCACCGACTCGAGCACCTGCCGGAACGACGGCATGCCGTAGCGCGGACGCGGCGGGAAGTACGTGCCGCAGAAGAAGGGCTCGCCGTCGGGGGTGAGGAAGGCGGTCATCGGCCAGCCGCCGTGGCCGGTCATGGCCTGGACCGCCTCCATGTAGACGGCGTCGACGTCGGGGCGCTCCTCCCGATCGACCTTGACGTTGACGAAGTGCCGGTTCATGACCTCGGCCGTCTCGTCGTCCTCGAACGACTCGCGCGCCATCACGTGGCACCAGTGGCAGGCGGCGTAGCCGACAGAGAGCAGAATCGGCACGTCGCGCCGCTTGGCCTCGGCAAAGGCGTCCTCTCCCCACTCCATCCAGTCGACCGGGTTGTCCCGGTGCTGCTGGAGGTACGGGCTGGTCGAGTGCGTGAGTCGGTTCGCCATGCCGCGATCCTCCCCATCGATGACGGGGGCCTACCCGCACGAGACGGCAGTGTCCGGCGCACGACCACTGGTCTCCGACTACTGCCCCGTCCCGGCCTCCCACCCCATTCGGCCTAGTGAGCGACACTGACCCGTGCCGACGCTTTACGTGGACGCGCGGACCAGACTCGACAGGACACAGGCTCAACGGACCAGCAGAGGGGGCGGCCATGCTCCAATGGCATCCCGTCGCGCTCGTCTACGCGGCCTCGGCGCTGATTTCCGTCGTCTCCGCCGCCGTGACGTGGCGGCGACGCCGCCGCACCCCCGCCGCCCCGGCACTCGTCGTCGTCATGGTCGGCCTGACGTACTGGTCCTCCTGCCTCCTGCTCGCCTCGTCGGTGAGCGACGCGCAGCTGCAGCTGGCCCTCAACCTGGCGATCTACCCCGGCGTGGCCGCCGTGGTCGCGGGGACGTTCTGCATCTTCCTTGCGATCGCCGACCGCGAGTGGCGGCTGACCCGGCGTACGGCGCTGCTGCTTGCGATGGAGCCGGTGGCCGTCGTTACGGCGGCCGCGACGCAGCCGTGGCACGGCCTGTTCCTCACCTCGACCAAGCAGACCGGCGCACCGCCGCTGCTCTCCTTCGTCCCCGGTCCCCTGTTCTGGACCCACGCCGCCTACAGCTACCTGCTCATCGGAGTCGCCGTGGGCTTCGGCATCCGCGGCTGGCGGCGAGCGACCCCGTTCTACCGACGCCAGATCACGACGGTCCTCGTCGGAGCACTGGCGTCGTCCGTCGGCAGCCTGGGGCTGCAGGTCTACTCCGGCGGCGGCGCCCAAGTCGACACGGCACCGGTGTTCTTCATCGTGACCGGGCTCGCGGCGGTCTGGGGGCTCCTGCGGCGCGGGCTGCTCGACGTCGTGCCGGTCGCGCGTGGCCGGGTCCTCGACACGATCGGCGACGCCGTCATGGTGACCGACGGGCAGGGGCGCGTCGTGGACGTCAACGAGGCGGGGCAGGTCCTGCTCCGGTACCTGCGACCGGACCTCGGCGAGGTCGTCGGCAGCGACGCGATGGAGGTCCTCGGCCACTGGCTCCCGCTCGTGCCCGGCACCGCCGCCGAGCACACGGCCGTCGTCGACGGCGAGCAGGTCGACCTCGACGTCCGCGTCACCGCGCTGCGCGACCGCGACGACCGGGTGGTCGGCACCGTGCTCGTGGCGCGGGACGTGACGGTCCTCAACCGCCAGCACCGCGCGCTCGTCGACGCCAACGCCGAGCTGCGCGAGCACGTGGAGACGATCGAGGCGCTGCGGTCCCATCTGGCCGAGCAGGCGGTCCGGGACGAGCTGACCGGGCTCCACAACCGCCGCCACCTCGTCACGGTCCTCGAGGAGGAGATTCCCCGGGCGCTGCGCGAGGGCAGCCCGCTCAGCGTTGTCCTGCTCGACGTCGACCACTTCAAGTCGGTGAACGACCGGCACGGCCACGGCGTGGGCGACGCCCTGCTCCGCGAGGTGGCCGCGGCGCTCGCCGCGGTGACCCGGCAGGGCGACACGGTCGCCCGCTACGGCGGTGAGGAGTTCGTCGGGGTCCTGTGCGGAGCGGACGCACGGACCGCGGCGGTCCGTGCCGACCAGATGCGCCGGGCGTGCAAGGACGCGTCGGTCGACTCGGTCGAGGGCCCGGTCAGCCGCAGCATCAGCGTCGGGATCGCAACGCTGCCCGACTGCGGGCGCGACTACCGTGAGCTGCTCGGATCCGCCGACCGCGCGCTCTACGAGGCCAAGGCGGCCGGGCGCGACCGCGTCATGCTGGCCTCGGCGCACCACTAGCGGCGTGCGGCGGCGCGGAAGCCGCTCGCCGTCGGCGCGAGCGACCATGCGCTGACGGCCTACGCCGTGGGGCTAGCCGCGAGCGCACCGTTCGCGCTGGAGACGCGATCCGCTGGGACCAGGACGGGCACGAGCGCACCGGCTGCGGTGTCGACCACCGTCTGCAGCGACGCGACGAGGAAGACCGCCGCGATGAGCACGGGTACGGCCGGGGCACCCGAGGCGAGGCAAGCCGCCGCGGCGAGCATGACGCAGCCGCGGACGAGGTTGGCGTAGGTCATCGCGCTGCTTCGGCGCACCGAGTCGACCAGCATGCCGGCCGGGACGGCGAACAGCAGCCACGGCAACGTTGACGCCGCCGTGACCGCCGCCACCACGGCGGGCGAGCCGGAGACCTGTGCCGCAGTCACGACCGCCGCGACCGTGAACACGCCGTTGGCGGTGTCCGACAGGCCGGTGGCGGCCAGCACGCGGCGCAACGGGGTCAGTGGCATGGCGGGCCCAGCCTGGCACGCAACCGGCTGCGCAAGGGGCCGGCCGAGCCCGGGACCAGCCGGGCAGAGCCGGTCCGGCTGCGCCTGCCCGCCGTACCCGTGCTCGCCGTACCCCTGGGCGCCGTACCCCCGTCGCGACACCCTGTCGAGACACCCTGTCGCGACCGGAGCGGGTCCTTCCCGGCACCGCGCGGTACGCCGACCCCGGGGCGCCCTCGCGCGTCAGTCGGCGCGGAGCGCGCTCGCCAGGGACTCCTCCGCAGGAGCCGTCGGCCACGGCAGCGTCGCCTCGGCACCCGGCTGCGCCCCGCCTGAGGCCGGGCTGGCGGCGACGTCGGGGCCGCAGGAGGACACGCGAACCTGGTTGCGACCGCCGCGCTTGGCGACGTAGAGCGCGGCGTCCGCGAGCCCGAGCAGGCGGTCGTACTCGATGTCCACGCCCTGACCCGCGGCGACACCGGCCGACAGCGTGACCTGGAGGTCCGCCATCGGCGTCGCGGCGACGGCGGCGCGCAGGCGCTCGGCGACGACGGCACCGCCCTGGGCGTCCTGGCCCGGCAGGACGATGAGGAACTCCTCACCACCGAAGCGGTAGACCAGGTCGGAGGTCCGCAGCGTCGCGCGGAGGGTCTCGGAGACCGCCCGCAGGACGAGGTCGCCCTTGTGGTGGCCGTGCACGTCGTTGACCTGCTTGAAATGGTCGATGTCGCAAATCACGAAGCTGAGCCAGTCGTCGAGCAGCCGCGCCTGCGCCTGCGCCTGGTGGAAGCGCGTGTGGAGTGCCTTGCGGTTGAACAGGCCGGTGAGGGCGTCGACGACCGCGTCGCCGCGCGAGGCCAGCTCCGCGCCGAGCAGCGTCATGACCGCGACGACCACGCTCCCGAGCAGCGCCAGGTAGCAGACGGCCGGTACGACGGGGGGCACGTCGCGGGCGGTGTGCAGGACGGCCGCGGTGACGGCTGCGGCCACGGTCATCGCCAGCGACACCGCGACACCGACGACCACGATGCGCGGCTGGAAGCGGGCCGCGAGCATGACCGTCGGCACCATGAGCCAGCCGAGCATCGGGCTGTAGAGGCCACCGCTGCATGCGACGGCGCCCGCGATGACGCCCTCGAGGAGCACGAGGCTCGTCAGTGAGGCGACCTCCGGCCGGGCGGTGTTGCGGTAGAAGCGCTCGAGGACGACGAGGATGACGCCGGCGAGCAGCGCCAGTGCGACGAGCGACCAGCCGTACCAGAACGACGCACCACGCTGGCGATCCCGAGCGAGGCGCCCTGGACCCGGCGCGCGGTGCGTACCCGGTCGTGCATGTCGAGCAGGCGGGCCCGGTCGAGCTCGCTCAGGTAGAGCCACGAGCGGGTGGAGGAGGCGGGCGGCGCGTCCTCGACCGGCCCTTCGGAGGCGGTCGTGTCCATGCCGAAGGCATCGGTCGCTGCACGCGGCAAGTGAAGCGATGCGCCTCGACGATTGCGGCGGATGTGGTACGCGCTCGGGTGTCAGCCCTCGCGGGACCCCTCGGCGGCCTCGTTCGCCTCGCTGGCCGTCGGGCGCGAGTGCGCGCCGGCCGACGTACCGGCCGCGGCCGCCGCCTCGTCCGGGTCGTCGGTCATCCCCGGAGTGCCGCCCACGTCGGCGGTGAACCCCACCGGCGCTCCCTCGTCCGCCATCCCCGCACCGCCCTGCGGCTCAGCGCTCGTGGACGAGGCGGTGAAGGGCTCCGGGGTGGACGCGTCGGGCTGCGGGGCGTCCTGCGGGTTCTCGGGACTGGTCATAACGATCCTTCCGACGGTATCCCGGCGCGGTCCCCGCGGGCCTACCCACCGAGGCGATGCCCGAAGCGGTGCAGCAGCCACCCGGCAAGCGATATCGCCGCGATGGCGTCCTGGGCGACCAGCGGGGCGGGCGCACCGAGGATCCGCATCGGCGGACGTCCCTCCTCGTACGCCGAGGTGTCCCGTCGCAGCAGTGTGACGTTGAAGGGCCCCCAGCGCAGCACCGGAAGCAGGGCCGCGGCGCTGACGCACGCCCGTGCCGCTGGTGTCGACTCCTGCCGACCCGTCCGGAGGAGCCACAGCGCCAGCACGCCCTCGGCGGTGGCCGCGACGACCTCGGAAGCGCCGTGCCAGCGCGCGTGCGGCCCGTAGCCAGGGCCGAAGGTGTGCCCACGGTTCCAGTCCGCCAGCCAGGGCGCCACGGCGCTCGAGAAAGCACCGGTGGAGATCAAGACCTCCGCTACGCGGGCATACCGGGACGGTCGGGTCATGGCGGGTCCTTCGGGTGTGTGGGAACACGGCTGTCGAAATCGTGGTTTCCTGGTACTGCCGATCCGATTCATGGCCCCCGGTCCCACATCAGTCGCCAAGAGCGACCTTCCGCCGAGAGGCGACCTGACGGGTCGGTGCGACGGCCGCTCGGGCTTCCCGGGCGGCCGTCGTTTGCGAGGTCCCCGGACGTCGGACTCCCGGCCGGCGCAACGACGAAGCGAGGAGCGCGTGCCCGACCAGCATCGACGGCCCGTCCACCTGCCACCGCACGTCATCGCGGCCATTGCGAGCGGCGACGACAGCGAGCTGGCCGAGGCGGACCTGCGGGCGCGGCTGCACGAGTGCCTGGCCGCGCTCCCCGACGACGAGCGCGCCGCGGTGGTCGCCGCGCACGGGTACGGCGAGGGGCCTGTCGGCGCGGCCATGGAGGTCGGCTGCGAGGTCGGGGAGGGTGCCGACCTCGCGCAGGAGGGCCTGCGCCGGCTGCGCGACTCGATGCGGGACTGACGCGCAGGCCACGCTCACCGCGGACGTTCTCGCCCAGGGGGCCTGCGGGCAGCTGCGCGGTTCGACGCTGCCGTCTGGCTCGACGTCCTTCCGCCGCTACCCGGCAGGTGGTGTCGGCGTCCCGGAGGGCGGTCGCCGAGCGGCTCACGGCGCAGTACGGCGGGACCGCCGTCGGCTGACGGTACGCCGGCGGGCGGTCGTGGCCCGCGTTTCCTCAGCCGACCGCCACAGCGCGGTCCACCCCCACCTCGGCGATCCAGCGCGTCACCGCGTCGAGGTCCCCGCCGCTGCGGGCGAGCACGTCGCGCTGGCGCTGCGCGCTCGTGCCGCGGCCCAGCAGGTCCTCGACGAGGCCCGCCACCTCGTCGTACTCCCCGTACTCCTCGAGGTCGGCCCGCAGCTCTGCCACCAGCCCCCGGACGACCTCCGCAGCCGGGCGCAGCGACCAGTCACGATGGTCGACGAGCGTGTCGGACAGGCCGTAGCGCGCGGCGCGCCACCGGGCGCTGCGCAGCAGCTGGGCTTGCAGCGGCATCGGCGCCTCACCACGGGAGGCCCGCCCGGCGAGGGTGCGCGTGAGGGAGCGCACGAGGGCGGCGTAGAGCACCGCGTCGTCCAGCTCGGTGCACACGTCGGCCATGCGGAACTCCACCGTCGGCCAGCGCAGCGACGGGCGCACGTCCCAATAGAGGTAGGAGGCGTCGCCGAGGAATCCCGTCGCCACGAGCCGGTCCACGAGCTCGTCGTAGGCCCGTGCCGTTCCGAGCACGTCCGGCACGCCGGTCACCGGCCACCGGTCGTACCACTGCGTCCGGTAGCTGTCGTAGCCGGTGTCGGTGGCCTCCCAGTACGGCGAGCTGCCGGTCAGCGCGCGGAGTACGGCGAGGTAGGGCCGCGAGTGGTCCATGACCGCGACCGCGGTGTCCCTGTCCGGTACGCCGACATGCACATGGCAGCCGGTGATCCCCTGCTGGAGCGCAAGCAGGCCCCACCGCTCGAGCAAATCGATGTAGCGGACCGCTGAGGTCAGCCGCTGCTCCTGCCATGTCCCGGTGGGGTGCGTGGCGCTGACCAGGATGCGGCAGCCGGCCCGCGCGGCGCCCTGGGCGGCTCCCGCCCGGGCACGGACGAGCGCCTGGCGGACCTCGGCCAGCGACGAGCAGACCGGCGTCGAGACCTCGAGCTGGGTCGTGCTGATCTCCGCCTGCGCGTCGGACCCGAGGATCGCACGGGCGTGGGCGACGGCCTGCGGCGCCGAGGCCAGCGCGAACGTCCGCTCGTCAACGAGGTGGTACTCCTCCTCGACGCCGAGCGTGAATGCCCCCCCGGAACTCCGGTCTGCCTCCATCACACCTCCGTGCCGCTCGCCTGGGCGGCGTCCGCTGAAGCGGGCACCATCACCGGGCACCGCGATCTCGCACGGTCCCCCCGTGTTGTTCCCGCGTGGGAGGGCGGCCCAACCGGGCGACGGTCGACATGCCCGGCGAAACATGATCCCGGCGACGCGTGAGAGCCGGGCCCTGCGGGGCAAGGGAGCGCACGGGGCGCCACCCGGCGTCCGCCCGGCATCGGCGCGAGGAGGATTCATGGGTGCGTGGGGTACCGGACCGTTCGAGAACGACGACGCGATGGACTTCGTCGGCGACCTCTCCGACGCACCCGCGTCCGAGACGGACCGGCTGCTGCGCTCGGCGCTCGCCGCCGCCGTCGACACCGACGACTACCTGGAGGCGCCACAGGCGTGCACGGCGATCGCGGCGGCCGCCATCGTCGCGGCCGCCACCGGCGCCTACGAGACCAACTCCGAAGCCGTTGCCGACCTCGTCGTGAACCGCCGCATCGACGCCAGCGACGAGCTACGCGAGCTGGCGGAGCAGGCTCTGACCCGGGTAGCGGGCACGGACAGCGAGTTGCGGGAGACCTGGGAGGACTCCGAGTCCAAGGACACCGTCCTCGCGGAGCTGCAGACGATGCGCGAGGCGCTGGTGTGAGCTCGCGGCCAGCCGCTCAGCGCGGGGAGTCCCCACCCTGCGTCGGGCCCGTGCCGGGCGGCGGCGCGTCCGCCGGACCCGGGGCCGCCGTGTCACCCGGGTCAGGCGTCGTCGCGGGCGCCGAGCCGGGCGCCGAGCCCGCCGCCGGTCGCGCGTTCAGACCGCTGGCGTCCTCGCCCGGCGCGCCGCTGCCGTCGTCGAAGGAGATGCGCTGCAGCTGGCGGTTCATGGAGCGCAGAAGTGCCCATGTCGCGAGGATCAGGCCGACGAACACCGCGAAGCCGAGCAGGCCGGGGGTGACCTGCTCCGGCTCCACCGCGGCGGCGAGGGACGCCCGCGCCATGGCGCTCACACGAGCACCCGCTCGCGGACACCGGCGAACAGGTCGTCCTCGGGCAGCGTGACGTTGACGTGGGCTCGGGCGAGCTCGAAGTCCTCGGTCGGCCACACCTCGCGCTGAATCTCCAGCGGGCAGGCGAACCACGCTCCGTCCGGGTCGACCTGCGTCGCGTGGGCCATGAGGGCGCGGTCACGGACGGAGAAGTAGTCGGCGCACGGCACGTGGGTCGTGACCGCACGCTCCTGGCGGTCCTCCCAGCGCTCGAGCCACTCGGCGTACGGCGAAGGCAGCCCGGCGGCGAGCAGCGCCCGGTGCAGCGCAACCGTCCGGGCCTTCGTGAACGTCTGGTTGTAGTAGAGCTTGAGCGGCTGCCACGGCTGCCCCGCGTCGGGGTAGGCGGCGGGGTCCCCGGCAGCTTCGAACGCCGCGACGGAGATGTTGTGGCACATGATGTGGTCGGGGTGGGGGTAGCCGCCGTTCTCGTCATAGGTGGTCATGACGTGCGGGCGGAACTCCCGCACGAGCGCGACGAGCCTCGACGCCGCCTCATCGACCGGCTGCAGGGCGAAGCAGCCCTCGGGAAGGGCCGGGAGCGGGTCCCCGTCCGGCAGGCCGGAGTCCACGAACCCGAGCCAGGCCTGGCGGACCCCGAGGATCTCCCGGGCCGTCTCCATCTCCCGGCGCCGGATCTCGGGGAGGTTCTCGACGACGTTCGGGTCGTTCTGCAGCCGCGGGTTCAGCACCGAGCCGCGCTCCCCGCCCGTACACGTCGCCACGAGGACGTCGACGCCCTCCGCGACGTAGCGCGCCATCGCCGCGGCGCCCTTGCTCGACTCGTCGTCCGGGTGCGCGTGCACCGCCATGAGCCGAAGCTGCTCGCCCACCTGCGCCACTTCCGATCCCTCGCCCGACACCGGCTCGCCGTCCTCAGGGACAATGGTCCCTCAGGCCGCCCCACGCGCACCACGCGGCCACCGACCCGCGACCTTGGAGCGCTGCGTGTCCAGCCCTGACGCACCGCCCGGGCGTCCGCCCGGACGCTACGGGGAGCCCTCGGCGCACCGGCGCGGCATCGCGCGCGGCCTCACTGCGCTCCTCGCGGTCGCGTTGGTGGGCTACGTCGTGTGGGTCGGCCTGCACCATGCACGCCAACCCGTCGCCTGGGGCCTGCTCGCCTACCAGGTCGTGGACGAGCACCGCACGAAGGTGACGATCGAGGTGCGCCGGCCCGCCGGCACGCGGGTGCTGTGCACGGTGCGCGCCGTGGACCGCGACCGGGTCGTGGTGGGCTCGGTCGAGGCGGCGCTCGACTCGTCCGGACCGGCCACCCGACGCATGGAGGTTGAGGTGCCCACGAGGGCCCGCGCCGCCCTGGGACAGCTCACGACCTGCCGGATCGGGTGACCTGCCCCCCGAGCGGGGAGTTGTTAGCCTCGAGGCCGCGGCCGGCGGCCGACGAGATGGACCCGATGGACCCGATGGACCCGATGGACCCGATGGACCAGGAGTGAGTGGCTGTGACCGAGACGAGCGAGAACGTCACCTGGCTGACCCAGGAGGCGTACGACCGACTTCAGTCCGAGCTCGAGCACCTGTCCGGGCCGGGACGCGTCGACATCGCCAAGAAGATCGAGGCGGCCCGTGAGGAGGGCGACCTCAAGGAGAACGGCGGCTACCACGCCGCCAAGGAGGAGCAGGGCAAGCAGGAGGCGCGCATCCGCCAGCTACAGGCTCTGCTCGAGCGCGCGCAGGTCGGTGAGCCCGCGGCCGCAGCCGACGGCGTCGTGGCGGTCGGCATGGTGGTGACCGTCGACCTCGCCGGCGACGACATGACCTTCCTGCTCGGCTCGCGCGAGGTGGCGGGCGACACGTCGCTGGACGTCTACTCCGAGCGTTCGCCGCTGGGCGAGGCGATCAATGGCCACAAGGTCGGCGACGAGGTCAGCTACACGGCACCCAACGGTCGCCAGATCCCGGTGCGGATCAAGGACACGAAGCCCTTCACCGGCTGAGTGGTCCGCTGCCGGCAGCTCGACTCCGTCGACCAGCCCCGCAGCCGAACGCTGCCGGGCGGACGCGCGGGACGTCAGCCGAAGACCAGCCGGTAGCCCGCTCGCCGCAGGCGCGCGACGAGCTCGTCGCAGTGTTCCGCCCCGCGGGTCTCCAGCTGCAGCTGGACCTCGACCTCGTCGACGCTGAGCTTGGGGTCGGTGCGCACGTGCTCGACCTCGAGCACGCTCGCCTGCGCCTGCGCCACCTCGGCGAGGAGGCCGACCAGCGCACCCGGGCGGTCCGGCACGCGCACGCGGAAGGTGAGGAAGCGCCCCGCGACGGCGAGGCCGTGGCGCAGCACGCGCATCAGCAGCAGCGGGTCGATGTTGCCTCCGGACAGGACGGCCACGATCGGCGGCTCGAAGGCGCGGGGGGCGTCCATGACCGCGGCGACGGCGGCGGCACCCGCGGGCTCGACGACGAGCTTGGCCCGCTCCAGCATCAGCAGCAGCGCGCGGGACAGGGACTCCTCCGACACGGTGACCATGTCGTCGACGAGCCGTCGGACGATGTCGAACGGCACCTGCCCCGGGCGGCCGACGGCGATGCCGTCGGCCATCGTCGACATCGCGTCGAGGAGCAGGGGGTGCCCGGCCGCCAGCGACGCGGGATACGCCGCCGCCGTTTCAGCCTGTACGCCGACCACGCGCACGTCCGGGCGCAGCGCCTTGACGGCGACCGCGACGCCGGCGACGAGCCCGCCGCCGCCCGTGCAGACGAGCATGGTGCGCACCTCGGGGCACTGCTCCAGGATCTCCAGCCCGACCGTGCCCTGCCCGGCCACGATCTCGGGGTGGTCGAAGGGGTGGATCAGCACGGCGCCGCTGGACTCGGCGTACTCAAGCGCGTGGGTGAGCGCCTCGTCGACGGTGAGACCGGCGAAGCGCACTTCCGCGCCGTACGCCCGGGTCGCCTCCACCTTTGGAATGGGAGCGCCCACCGGCATGAACACGGTGGAGCGGCAGCCCAGCAGGCTGGCGGCGAGCGCGACGCCCTGCGCGTGGTTGCCCGCGCTGGCGGCGACGACCCCGCGCGACCGCTCCTCCTCCGACAGCCCTGCGATGCGGGTGTAGGCGCCGCGAATCTTGAACGAGCCGGCGCGCTGGAGGTTCTCGCACTTGAGGTGGACGGGTCCCCCTACCTGCTGGCTGAGCGGCCGTGACCCCTCGAGCGGAGTGACCCGGCTGACACCGCGAAGGAGGTCGCGTGCGGCCTCCACCTGGGCAAGCGTGACCGCATCCGTCGCCATCGACATGGCGGCAGTGTGGCATCCACGCCGACCGCCCGACGTACGGTCCCGTGACGGCCGATTCGGTTCACCTCGGCGGCGCGTTGGTGGCACGGTTGCGTGCAGCAAGCGACTACCCCGGACGCCGACCTCATGTCCGTCATGCTCCGATCCGGGCGCTGCGTCGTGCGTGCGCTGGCGAGGGCCTCGACGGCACGACGCGCGGGCTGCTCGCCCGAGCCCGGTCATGGGGTCTCCGCGGGGGCCGCGCGGGTCGCCATCACCGACGCCGGTCGCGCTGGGCTCGACGACGCGCTGCAGCGCCGTCGCCGCGTCATCGAGACGGCCACCGTCGGCTGGAGCGAGCACGACCGCAACGCGCTGCACCGGCCTCCTCACGCGGCTCGCCGACGACCTCAACCGCACCGACGACCGGGGGGGTCGATGAGCACACCGACGACCGCAGGCCACGTGGCGCCCGCCTATCTGGGCCACCGGCAGATCCTCACCGTCATGAGCGGTCTCATGCTCGGCATGCTGCTCGCCGCACTGGACCAGACGATCGTGTCCACGGCGCTGCCGACCATCGTCGGCGAGCTCGGCGGGCTCGAGCACCTGTCCTGGGTGGCGACCGCCTACCTGCTCACCTCGACCGCCTCGACACCGCTGTACGGCAAGATCTCGGACCCCTACGGCCGCAAGCCCGTCTTCCGGCCCCGAGCAGGGTGGTGGAGGGGACGCTCGATCGCTCTCCTCGCCGGCTCGGTCGTCCTGACAGTGCTGTTCGTCCTGCAGGAGAGGCGAGCCACCGAGCCGATCCTGCCGCTGTTGCTCTTCCGCAATGCAGTGGTGTCCGTCACGAGTGCCGTCGGGTCCATCGTCGGCTTCGGAACGTTCCGTGCGATCATCTTTATGCCGATCTACCTCCAGGTGGTCGACGAGGCGTCCCCGACGGCGTCGGGACTTCGGATGCTTCCACTCATGTTCGGCGTGCTCATCGCGTCGTCTATTGCCTCGGGTCGCCATCACCGCCATGGGCGGCTACAAGGTCTTCCCGATCGCCGGCACCGTGGTCATGGCGGCGGGCATGTTCCTGCTGTCGCGGCTCGATGTGGACACCCCTGCATGGCTGTCCTCGCTGGACATGCTCGTCGTCGGACTCGGTGTCGGCTGGTCACGTAGGTGCTGGTCATCGCGGTGCAGAACTCCGTCGACCGAAGCGAGATGGGCGTCGCGACCTCGGCGTCGACGTTCGTCGTCGTAGGGGTTGCCGTCGCGGTGGGGCTCGTCGTCGGGGAGGCGGTGGGGTCGCCGTCGGGGAGGCGGTCGGGCTGGCCGTCGGCGACGGGGAGGACCCCAGACGCTGGCTCACGTGGATCGCGAAGGACCGGTTGCCCTTGACGGTCACCGTGACCCGGCCCGTGCTCGAGACGGTGGCGGAGCGCCCGGTGCAGGAGGCGCCCGACACCCGGCCGGTCGTGACGTCGCAGTACGTGCCCGCGGGCAGGCGGGTCTGGAAGGTGTTCGTGAGGGTCGAGCCGGCGTTGAAAGCGGCGAAGCCACGGTCCCCGCGGTTGAACGCGATCTGGCTCGAGCCGTTGGTCCACCAGCCGTTGACGTCCGTGCCCCGCGTGGTGTTGCGGAAGCCGACCATTTCCGCGATGCGCTGGTCGCGGTGCTGGCAGGTCCAGCCGCTGCGACACACCGGTAGTTCAGCTTCGTGCGTCCGTTGGGCGATGGAGCGCCAGTTCCACTGGAACAGGTGGACGATCGTGTCGTTCCCGGCGGCGGAACCGCGGCGGCGGGTGTCGCGGAGCAGCCGGCGAGGACGGGGACCACTCCGGCGGCGCTGAGAGCGAGGGACGCGCGAGGCAAGGGGCCTCCAGGGGCCACGGAGGGATGAGATACGCGTGTCATGATTTGCAAATGGAGCCGGGAACGTAAGCCGCCGCTGCGATGCGTCGACCCTCTGTCACGGGACGTTCTGTTGGCTCCAAGGAAAGCGCCTGCTAGCTGCGCGAACGCTCTCACGCCGCCGCGCCGGGGCGTCGCCGAACCCTCCTCGCGCCACGGGTCTCCGAACTGCAACTTCTTTCAGAAGTGGCCTCTCGCAGCTGGGGAGAAGCGCGCTGCGACAGGGATGAGACCATCGAGCGGTGTCGCTGCAACCGGGGTGCGTGCCGCCGTCCGATGACGCGCCCATGCCCGGGGGCACCATGGGCGGCGCCGTGCGCCGCGGGGGGACGGTCCTGCGGCCCGCGGGCCCATGGACGCCGACGGTGCACCGCCTTCTCGACCATCTGCGCTCCCACGGCCTGACCTGGGTCCCGCAGCCGGTAGGCGTGGACGATGAAGGGCGGGACGTCCTGACGCACCTTCCGGGCGACGTCCCGCAGTACCCGCTGCCGGCATGGGTGTGGGACGACGCCGTGCTCATCGTCGCGGGCCGGCTGCTGGGCTCGCTGCACCGCGCAACGAGCGGTCTGCAGCTCGAGGGGGCCCTGTGGCGGTTACCCGCCCACGAACCCGTCGAGGTCGTGTGTCACAACGACTTCGCGCCGTATAACTTCGTCTTCGACAACGGCCGGCTCACCGGCGTGATCGACTGGGACACCGCCTCACCTGGTCCGCGGGTGTGGGACCTGGCCTACCTCGCGTATCGGCTCGTGCCCCTCGCGGCCCCGGACCACCACGACGCACTGGCCTCCGGCATTACGGAGCGGCGACGACGGCTCGCGCTGCTGTGCGACGCGTACGGCGGCGAACTGGAACCGGCGTCGGTGCTCGCCATGGTCGCGCCACGTCTGCACGAGCTGGCCGATCTCACGGCGGCGCGAGCGACCGAGGCACCGCACCTGCTCGGCCACGTGGCGCTCTACCGCAAGGATGCGGCGTGGGTCGCGGCGGCAGCAGCGGACCTCCTCACCTGACGGCGCTTGGCGCCGGCGAGGCCTCGCGGGTCCGCCGAACCCATCACGACCCCCGCGCGAAGGCTCGCGCCTGTCGGTGGCTCGACGTACGGTCGCAGATGTGACCCGACCCGAGACGCTCGGCGCCCTGCGCGCCTCCGGCCACGTCCACCGGACCGTCAAGGACGAGATCCGCACCAACCTGCTCGCGCGGATGCGCGACGGGTCCGGCGAGCGGTTTCCCGGGATCGTCGGCTTCGAGGACACGGTGCTCCCCCACCTCGAGCGTGCGCTCCTCGCCGGCCACGACGTCGTGCTGCTGGGAGAGCGCGGTCAGGGCAAGACGCGGCTGATCCGGACGCTCGTCGCGCTGCTCGACGAGGAGACGCCCGTCGTCGCGGGCTGCGAGATCAATGACCACCCGTATGCGCCGGTGTGCGTGCGATGCCGGCGCCTGGCCGCCGAGCTCGGCGACGAGCTGCCCGTGGCGTGGCGTTCCCGCGACGAGCGGTACGGCGAGAAGCTCGCGACCCCGGACACCAGCGTCGGCGACCTCATCGGCGACGTCGACCCGGTCAAGGTCGCCGAGGGCCGTCCGCTGGGCGACCCCGAGACGATCCACTTCGGTCTCGTGCCTCGGACGAACCGTGGCATCTTCGCGGTCAACGAGCTCCCCGACCTCGCGGAACGCATTCAGGTGGCGCTGCTCAACGTGCTCGAGGAGCGCGACATCCAGGTGCGCGGCTACCAGCTCCGGCTGCCGCTGGACCTGCTGCTCGTCGCAAGCGCGAACCCGGAGGACTACACCAACCGCGGCCGGATCATCACGCCGCTCAAGGACCGGTTCGGCGCGGAGGTCCGCACGCACTACCCGCTGCGGCTCGAGGACGAGATCGACCTCGTCGCGCAGGAGGCGCAGCTGCCCGCGGTCGTCCCGGCGTACCTCCTCGAGATCGTCGCGCGCTTCACCCGGCTGGTTCGGGAGTCCCCCGCCGTCGACGCCCGGTCGGGCGTGTCGGCACGGTTCACGGTCGCCGCCGCCGAGACGGTCGCAGCCTCCGCGCTGCGCCGCGCCGCGCTGACCGGGGAGGAGTCCGCCGTCGCGCGGGTCTGCGACCTCGCTCCCGTCGTCGCGACGCTGCAGGGCAAGGTCGAGTTCGAGGTCAACGAGGAGGGCCGCGAGACCGAGGTCCTCGCCCACCTGCTGCGCCGGGCGACGGTCGACACCTTCCGCCACCATCTCGGGGCGAGCGACCTCGCCTCCCTCCTGGAGCGCTTCGACGAGGGGCTCACCGTCGAAAGCGGTGACGCCGTCCCGGCCGCGCGGCTGCTCGAGCAGGTCGGTCCGGTGCGCGGCCTGGCGTCGGTCATGTCGCTGCTCGGCGTCGAGGACGGGTTGCACGAGGGCGCGACGGCGCCGGGCCTCGCGGCGAGCGCGCTGGAGTTCGCGATGGAGGGGCTCTACCTCAACCGCCGCATCTCCAAGGACGAGGTGCCCGGCGGCGGGCGCACGGTGTACGGCGGCGGCTGATGGCGCTCCCCTACCGCTATGGCGCGTTCCACGACGGCCCGGATCCGCTGGCGGCGCCGTTCGACGTACGCCGGGCGCTCGACGAGCTCGGCGACGACGTACTGCGCGGTGACGGTGTGCGCGACGCGCTGCGGAACATGCTGCGGCGCGGCACGGAGGGGTGGCGGGGCCTCGACGACCTGCTCCGCGACGTCCGGCGGAGGCGTCGGTCGGCGCGTCAGCGAGGCCGCCTCGACGGGACGCTGGAGGAGGTCCGAGCGCTCCTCGACCGCGCGGTGGGGCAGGAGCGGGCGGAGCTGTTCCCCGACCCATCCGACGACGCGCGCCTGCGGGAGGCGGAGCTCGACGCGCTTCCGAGCGAGACTGCGCGCGCGGTGCGGGAGCTCTCGTCGTACGACTGGCGGTCATCGGCCGCTCGCGCGACCTACGAGCAGATCCAGGACCTGCTGCGCCGCGAGGTGCTCGACTCGCAGTTCCGCGGGATGAAGCAGGCACTGGAGTCGCCTGACCCCGCCGCCATGCGCCGGGTCAAGGACATGCTGGCCGACCTCAACGCGATGCTCGACGCCGACGCGCGCGGCGAGCACCGCCAGGCCGACTTCGACGACTTCATGGCCAAGCACGGCGAGTTCTTCCCGGACCGCCCGGAGAACCTCGAACAGCTCGTCGACTCGCTCGCCCGCCGCGCGGCTGCCGCCCAGCGGCTGCTCAACAGCCTGACGCCGGAGCAGCGCGAGGAGCTGCGCGAGCTGATGGCCGACATGCTCGGCAACGCCGACCTCGAGCGCGAGATGGCACAGCTGTCCTCGGCACTGCAGTCCCGCCGCGGCGACCTCGACTGGTCCGGTCGGGCGAACGGCATGAGCGGTCGCCAGCCGCTCGGGATGGGCGACGCGACGACGGCCCTCGAGGACCTCGCCGACCTCGAGGAGCTCGAGTCCGCGCTCGGCCAGGACTACCCGGGCGCGCGGCTCGACGACATCGACGACGAGGCGGTGCGCCGGGCGCTCGGGCGCGGCGCCGTCGACGACCTCGAGACCCTGCGCCAGATCGAGCGGGAGCTCGAGGCCAACGGCTACCTGCGCCGCAGCGGCGACCGCCTCGAGCTCACCCCCAAGGCGGTCCGCCGGCTCGGGCAGACCGCGCTGCGCCGGGTCTTCGCCGACCTGGAGCGGATGGGCCGCGGCAGCCACGACGTGCACGACGCCGGTGCCGCGGGCGAGGCCACCGGCGCCACGCGGGAGTGGCACTTCGGCGACGAGCAGCCGATCGACACGATCCGGACCCTTGGCAACGCCGTACGCCGGGAGGCATCCACCCGGTCCCGGGTGGTCGAGCGCAGCGGTGCGATCCGGCTCACCGTCGACGACTTCGAGGTCGTGGAGACCGAGCGGCGCACGTCCGCGGCGGTCTGCCTGCTGGTCGACCTGTCCTACTCGATGGTGCTGCGCGACACGTTCGGCGCGGCGAAGTCCACCGCGCTCGCGCTCCATGCACTAGTGTCCGGGCAGTTCCCCAACGACGCCGTGCAGATCATCGGGTTCTCCTCCTACGCCCGGGTGCTCGACGCCACCGAACTCGCCGGCCTCGAGGCCGACATGGTGCAGGGGACCAACCTCCAGCACGCGCTGATGCTCGCCGGCCGCTTCCTCGACAAGCACGCCGATGCCGAGCCCGTCGTGCTCGTCGTCACCGACGGTGAGCCGACCGCGCACCTGCTGCCCAACGGCCGGCCGTGGTTCGCCTGGCCGCCGGAGCGGGAGACGATCACCGCCACCGTCGCCGAGGTCGACCGGATGACCCGGCGCGGGGCGACGCTGAACGTCTTCCTGCTCGACGATGACCCCTCGCTGGAGGCGTTCGTCCAGGAGGTGGCGCGGCGCAACGGAGGACGGGTCCTCTCCCCGTCACCGGAGCGGCTCGGGAACTACGTCGTGAGCGACTACCTGCGTCGTCGGCGCGGCGGGCGGGCGCGCTGACACGTGAGACGGCGTCGGTAGGTACCCGCCGCCGCGTGCGGCCGCGGGTACCGACGCGCCACCCGGGACCGTGACGAGCACGAGGCGCCCACGTGGTGCTCGTCACCCCGAACCACGGTGCCGGCGTGTCCTACGCGGCCACGGCCTCAGGCGCGGAGGAAGTCCAGAAGCGCTGCATTGACCTCGTCCGCGTGCGTCCACAGCAGCCCGTGCGGCGCGCCGTCGATCTCGACATACGTCGCCTGCGGCAGCTGCTCGCGGAAGGCCCGGGCGGTCGCGTCGACGGGGAGGATGCGGTCCGCCGTACCGTGCAGGATCAGGGACGGGACGTCGATCTTCGGGATGTCCGCGCGGAAGTCGGTGAGCCACGTCGGCACGCAGGCGTAGGCGCCGGCGGGCGCGGACCCAATCGCCGTGGCGAAGTTGGCACGCAGGGCGGCCTCGGACAGCCGGGACCCGAGGTTCTCGTCGGTGTTGAAGAAGTCGCCCAAGAAGTTCTCGAACCACGCGTAGCGGTCGGCCTTGGCGGCCTGCTCGAGCCCGTCGAAGACGTCGCGGGGCACGCCGGTCGGGTTGTCGTCGGTCTGCAGCAGGAACGGCTGGAGCGAGCCCAGGAACGCCGCCTTCGCCACGCGCTCCGACCCGTAGGCGGACAGGTAGCGGGCGACCTCGCCCGATCCCATCGAGAAGCCGACGAGCACGACGTCGCGGAGGTCGAGGGCGGTCAGCACCGCGTCGAGGTCGGCGGCGAACGTGTCGTAGTCGTAGCCGCTGGTGACCTTGCTCGAGCGACCGAACCCGCGCCGGTCGTAGGTGATGACGCGGTAGCCGGCGTCCAGCAGAGCCGCCGCCTGCTTCTCCCACGAGTGCCCGTCGAGCGGGTAGCCGTGGATGAGCACGACCGGCTGCCCGGCGCCGTGGTCCTCGTAGTAGATCTCGACGTCCGTGGAGTTCTGCGTGCCGACCTTGATGGTTCCCATGCCGTCCCCTGTCGCTCATCGCCGCTTCGCCCCGGTGGACGAAGCATCGTGCCCCTTGCAATCGCGGGACGCGCGAGGGCATTCCCTTGCGGACGATGGAATCGCATACACAGAAGCGACGTAGCCTTGCCGGGTGACACCGACCCCGGCGCAGCGACGGCCCGACGCCGACCCGGAGCCTTCCTCGCCACCGTTCTCGGACCTGTTGTGCTTCGACCTCTACGCAGCCCAGCGCGCCGTGACGGCGGTCTACCGTGCGGTCCTCGACCCGCTGGGGATCACCTATCCGCAGTACCTCGTGCTCGTCCTGCTCTGGCAGCGCGGCCCGGTCACCGTCCGGGAGGTGACCGAGGAGCTGGGGCTGGACTACGGGACCGTCTCACCGCTGCTCAAGCGACTCGAGTCGCGAGGTCTCGTCGCGAGGCGGCGACGGCCGGACGACGAGCGGTCGGTCGAGGTGACGCTCACCGACGCGGGCCGAGAGCTCGAGTCCCGGCGCGGCGAGGTCGCGACCGTCGTACAGCGGGCCCTGGGTCTCGACGAACGCGGCGCCCGGCGCCTGCACCGGACTCTGGCGGGCGTCGAGACCAGCGCGAGAGCAGAGCTCGGACGTCTCGGCGCCGGCCGGGAGCGTTCCTCCTAGGCAGGCGGCGGGCGGCAGGCAGCAGGGCACCTCGGTGACCACCACGACACTCCGACGGCCGCACGACCGCTGCTGCCGGGTCCGCCGCGGCCGCGAGGTCGACTACGCCAACAGGGACGTTCGGGCGGGGACATGCCGGCGGCGACATACCGGCGGGGACGTAAGGTGGCGCCGGTGTTCGGTCGCGCCGTCAGGTCCCTCGTCGCGGACCTGCCCCGCGAGGTGCTCGTCCTGGCGAGCGTGGCATTCGCGGTGGCCGTCGGCTTCGGGGTCGTGGCGCCGGCCATCCCGCTGTTCGCCCGGGAGTTCGGCGTCGGCCGTACGGCGGCCGGAGCGGTCATCAGTGCCTTCGCGGCGATGCGGCTGGTCAGCGCCCTCGGCAGCGGGCGGCTGGTGGACCGCCTCGGCGAGCGCGGCGTGCTGGCGAGCGGCATCGCGATCGTCGCGGGCAGCACGGCGCTGGCCGGTGCCGCCCAGTCCTACTCCCAGCTGCTCCTCCTGCGCGCCGCGGGAGGGGTCGGGTCGGCGATGTTCACGGTCTCGGCGGTCAGCCTGCTGCTCCGGGTCGCCGCCCCGGACCAGCGGGCCCGCGCGTCCGGGCTCTTCCAGGGCGGGTTCCTGGTCGGTGGCGTCGCCGGTCCGGCATTCGGCGGGCCGCTGACGGAGTGGTCGCTGCGCGCGCCCTTCTTCGTGTACGCCGTGACGCTGGCGGTCGCGGGGGGCATCGGGATGGCGTTCCTGTCGCACGCGCAGCTGTCCGAGGGCGGCGCGCAGACCCCCGACTCCGCCCGGCGGACGTCGCTGCGGGCCGCCCTCGGCAGCCGCGGGTACCGCGCGGCCCTGGTCAACAACCTCGCCACCGGATGGACGCTGTTCGGGATCCGCGCTTCTCTCATCCCGCTCTTCGTGGTCGAAGGGCTGCGCCGCGACGTGATCTGGACCGGGATCGCGCTGCTGGTGTCGTCCCTCGCTCAGGCGGTCTCGCTCCTGCCCGCCGGGCGGTTCGCCGACCGCACGGGACGCCGGCCGGTCCTGGTCACCGGCGCCGTCCTCGCGACGACGAGCATGGGACTCATCGCGGTGTCGACGTCGGTCGAGCTGTTCGTGGCCGCCATGGTGCTGTTCGGCGTGGGTTCGGGGCTCGTGGGAGTGGCGTCGGGAGCCGTGGTCGGCGACGTGGTCACCGGCCCCGGAGGGGGCACCGTCGTTGCGGCGTTCCAGATGGCGGCGGACATCGGCGCCGTCGTGGGACCGCTGCTCGCGGGGTGGCTGGCCGACGAGTACTCCTACGCCGTGGCCTTCGGGACCTCCGCGGCGGTCCTCGGTGCGGGCGCCGTCATGGCGCTGCGGATGCCCGAGACGCGGCCCGCGGCAGCGGCCGCCGGCGCGACCTAGCGCATGTCGTCGAGCAGACGGCGCAGGAGCTCGCGGGTGTGCGGCTCCTCGAGCACCCCACCGATCCAGGCCGTGGCGGCTGCCCGGTCCGGCGAGCGTCGGTTGGGCCGCAGCCAGTCCGTGGCCGCGGTCTCTGTCACGTGCCCGAGCTGCGCGATGAGCATCGTGAACTGCCCGCGCCGCTGCAGTCGGCCCGGCCCACCGCCGTCCTCGTAGGCCTCGACCACAGCGCGGGCGCGCCCGGGGTCGGTCCGGCCGAACTCGAACACCACGCACCCGAGCTCGTGGCTGGGGTCGGCGGGCCCGGCGTTCTCCCAGTCGATCACGCAGACGCCGCCGTCCGCGGTCGGGCGCACGTTGTCGGCCCACAGGTCCCGGTGACAGGTGCGCAGCGTCTCCGGCGGCTCGAGCCAGGACTCCAGCGCGACGAGCTCGTCGCGCAGGTCGGCCAGCCGGCCGGCGAACGGCGCCTCGGCCTCCCGCAGCTGCCGGACGAGGTCGTCCCAGCGGCCGGCACCGACGGGCTCGACGTACCACGGATGGACGGGACGGGGGTCGCTTCCGCCCGCCCGGTGGACGGCGGCGACGACCGCACCGACCATCCCGGGGTCGAGGTCACGGTCCGGTGGGAGCAGGTCGACCCAGCCGTACACCCGGACCTGCCGGCCGCCGACGTTCGCGAACACGCGGCCCTCCGGCGTGCGCCGCACCTCGGGCGTCGGCACCCCCGATGCGTACGCCGCCTCCTGGAGACGGGCGGCAGGAGCGGCATCGTCCTCGGACGTCGTCCGGAAGGGCACCTTCACGGCCCACCGGCCGTCCGCGGTCTCCAGCCGCCACACGGCGCCCTCCTTGCCGCGCGCCACCGGGCCGTCGGACAGCGTCGCCCGGGCACCGATGCCGAACCGGCGCCCGATCGCCGCAGCGTCCACTCCCCCACTCCAGCACGAGCGCCGAAGCACCGCCAGGGAGCAGTGGCGCACCGCCGCTACGGCAGGATCAGCACCATGAAGATCCTCGCGACGTCCGGCGGCTTCCTCCCTACCGACATCGGGCCGTTCCAGTGGCGGGTGGGGCCGCTGATCCGGCACGCTGTCGATCTCGCCGGCAGCCCGGACCGGCCGCGGATCTGCTCCATCGGCACCGCCCACGGGGACAGCCTCAACGGCATCGCGGGCTTCTACCGGGCGTTCGCCGGCAGCGACGTCCGGGCGAGCCACCTCGAGCTGTTCACCATGCCGAACGTCCCGGACGTCCGGAACCACCTGCTGGCCCAGGACGTGATCTGGGTCGGCGGTGGCTCGGTGGCGAACCTGCTGGCCGTCTGGCGCGTCCACGGCCTCGGCGAGATCCTGCGCGAGTGCTGGGAGGCGGGCGTGGTCCTCGGCGGCGTCTCCGCGGGCTCGATCTGCTGGCACGTCGGCGGTACGACGGACAGCTTCGGCCTCGACCTGCGCCCGGTCACCGACGGGCTGGCGTTCCTGCCCTACGGCAACGGCGTGCACTACGACAGCGAGGAGCGGCGACGGCCGCTGCTGCACGAGCTCGTCGGCAACGGGACGCTGCCGATGTCGTACGCCACCGACGACGGCGTGGGACTGGTCTACGACGGCACGGAGCTGGTCGAGGCGGTCAGCGACCGCGCGGGTGTCGCGGCGTACCGGATCGAGCGGCAGGACGACGGCAGCGTGGTGGAGACGCGGATCGAGCCCCGGCTGCTCAGTTGACGGGAGGCGTACGCCGTCACCGCGCGCGAGCCCGGCGGTCGACGGCCGCCAGCATGTCTCTGCGGGTGAGCCCGCTGAAAGGTTCGATGAGGCGCCAGTACGGCGAGAAGCGGCGCGCCGCGTCGGAGTCCGTGGCCACGACACGCGTCTCGGTCACGACGACCGCCCCGTCGGCGTGCGGGCGGACGGTCGTCCCGGTGACACCTTTGACATAGGCCGGCTCGGCGAAGGAGGCGAACGCGTCCCGGCCCACGTCGCGGCGTACCGCCTCGTCGAGCCGGAGCTGCCAAGGCCGGCCGACGAAGCCGAGGACCGACACGGGCTCCGCCGGGCTGGCGAGCGGGATAAACCCGGCCTGCACCATGGCGTCCCAGACAGGAGTGTCCTGCCGCGCAGCGGGCCGTCGTCGTTTGCCGAACAGCAGTGTCGGGAGCAGGCGTACGGCGAACAGCGGCACCGCGATGCGCAGCTCCCCACCGTCACGGCCGCCAGATCACCAGACACCTCTGTCGGCGGCCCGGCGACCACCTTGGCGTGGCGGCTGTGCCAGCCGTAGGTCGGCATCCACCGGTCGAGCTCGACGACCGGCTCCGTCGTGATCACGGTTTCGTCGCTACCGGCTGGAGCGCGCCGGCCGCAAGGCGAGCACCCACGTCGGGGTCCTCGAGCCCGATCAGTCCTGCCGCGGCGAGGACGTACCGCGTGTCAACCGCCAGGCGAGCGCGCTCGGGGACGCGCCAGCCGCCGGCGTGGTCGGGCCGCGCCGGCGCCAGGACCCGATGCCGGCCGTCCTCGCTCGCATGGCGCAGCACCCCGCCGGATCCCACGACGACCTTCACCTCGCGGAGGTCCTTGCCCGGCGTGCGGACGGCGGGTGCGCTCCCGCCGTACGACCTCGTGGCGGGGCGGGCGTGGCGGCGCAGCGCCACCGTCACCGCCAGCTCCGCGATGCGCAGGTCGACGTCCTGCTCGACGGCGGTGTCCGGAACGTACGCCGGATCAGCCGCGCGCCGCTGGGCCGCGGCCGTGAGGGCGGCCTCCTCGCCCGGGTCGAGCAGCCGCTCCTCGGTGCCGCCGCGGCGACCACGCCGGGAGCGTTCCACCGCATCCCGAGGTCGCCCTCCACTGTGCGGGAGCGCCACAGCACCTCGACGACCTCCCGACGCAGGGACGACTCCTCGGCGTCGGGCGTGACGACGGAGTAGACGTCGGTCGTGGCGCCGCCCACATCGACGACGACGACGTCACCCGCGCCACGGAGGCCCGCGGCGCCGTCGGCGAGCAGCTCCACGCCGGCGAGCACGACGTCCGGTGTCGCGGCCCGGACCATGCAGGCGAAGCGCGCCCCGCGGGACAGGCGCTTGCCGCCGATGACGTGGGTGAGGAAGACCTCGCGGATGGCCTCGCGCGCCGGACGCGGGTCCAGCTCGCCGATGCGCGGCAGGACGTTGGCCGTCGGGATCGCCGTCGTGCGCCGCGCGGCGAGGATCTCGACGACCTCGTCCCGGGCGTCGGCGTTTCCGGCCACGACCACCGGGGCCCGCAGCCGGGACGCCGCGAGCCGCCGCGCGTTGTGCAGCAGCACGTCGGCGTTGCCCCCGTCGGTGCCGCCGGCGAGCAGCACGACGTCCGGCGCGTCGTCGAGCAGCGCGGCGACGCCGTCGCGCTCGAGCGGTCCGGCGGAGACGTGGACGACCCGCGCGCCGGCGGACAGGCCGACCCGTCGGCCCGCCTCGGCGGTCACCGCCCGCTCGTACCCGACGACGGCGAGGCGCAGGCCGCCACCCGCGCTGGAGCACGCGAGCACGCGGTCGTCGTCACGGACGCCGAGCTCGCGCAGGCAGGCGTCGACGCCCTGGAGGACGTCGGTCCCGAGCGTCGTCGGCTGGGCGGCGGTGGCCACGAGCTCGGCCGACGCCAGGTCGACCAGCGCCGCCTTCGTCCACGTCGACCCGACGTCGACACAGGCCGCGCGCCGCTCAGCCAAGCGCTTGCTCGAGGTCGGCGAGGAGGTCGTCCGCGGTCTCGATGCCGACGGAGAGCCGGACCAGGTCGTCGGGGACCTCGAGCGGGCTGCCCGCCGTCGACGCGTGCGTCATGCGGCCGGGGTGCTCGATCAGCGACTCCACGCCCCCCAGGGACTCGCCGAGCGTGAACAGCCTGGCGCGGTTGCACACGTCGATCGCCGCCTGCGGCCCGCCCTTGACGCGGAAGGACACCATCCCGCCGAAGCCGCGCATCTGCTTCGCCGCGACCTCGTGGCCCGGATGGTCGGGCAGCCCGGGGTAGAGGATCGTGCCGACGGAGTCGTGCGAGGCGAGCAGGTCGACCACGCGCGCGGCGTTGTCGCAGTGGCGGTCCATGCGCACGCCCAGCGTCTTGATGCCGCGCAGGACGAGCCAGGAGTCGAACGGCCCCGGAACGGTGCCCATGGCGTTCTGGTGGTAGCCGATCCGCTCGCCGAGCTCGTCGTCGGCCGTGACGACCGCGCCGCCCACGACATCGGAGTGGCCGCCCATGTACTTCGTGGTCGAGTGCACCACGACGTCCGCCCCGAGGGTGAGAGGCTGCTGGAGGTACGGCGAGGCGAAGGTGTTGTCGACCACGAGGACGGCGCCGATGTCGTGCGCCAGCTGCGCCAGCGCGGCGATGTCGCTGATGCCGAGGAGCGGGTTCGTCGGCGTCTCGCACCAGAGCACCTTGGTGCGGCCCGGCTCGACCGCCGCCCGGAACGCGTCGACGTCGTCCCCGGCGGAGGGCGTGTAGCCCAGCCCCCAACGCTCCTCCACCTTGGCGAAGAGGCGGTAGGTGCCGCCGTACGCATCGCCCGGGATGACGACGTGGTCGCCGGGCCGGCACAGCGTCCGCAGGACGGTGTCCTCGGCGGCGAGGCCGCTGGCAAAGGCCAGGCCGCGCCGGCCGCACTCGATGGCGGCGAGGCACTCCTCGAGCGCGGTGCGGGTGGGGTTGGCGCTGCGGCTGTACTCGTAGCCGCCTCGCAGCCCGCCGACGCCGTCCTGCTTGTACGTCGAGACCTGGTAAATGGGCGGCACGACGGCCCCGGTCAGCGGGTCGGGCTCCTGGCCCGCGTGGATGGCGAGGGTCTCGAAGCCGTGGCCGGGTACGTCGTTGTCCGCAGTCATGGGCCGAGGCTATAGCGGTGTCCCCGGGGCTCTTCGCGCTTCCCCGGGGACGGACCCGCCGGGGTAAGGTCCGAGCGCGCCGCTGGGAGACGGGAATGGAACCGGGGCTGGCGGCATTACAGTGGGTAACTAAGGGTATTCCGAGCGTCGCACCCGTGACTGACGCCGTTCTTGGTGAACACACCCAGGAACCCGACGGCGCGTCACGGCACCGAGCCTGACGTCCAGCATCTCCGTGCCGCCCCCGCGGGGCAGCAGCCGCGGTGCCGTCGGCTCCGGAACGGACGACTCGATGGACAGCAGGATGCTCGTGAAGGCTCTGGCGGAGCTCTCCCGCGGCGCAACCGACGACTTTTCCGCCGAGACGATGCTCACCCGGCTGTGCGAGGTGGCCGGCACCGCGATCGGCCTTGACGGTGCCGGGGTCATGCTCACAGAGAAGCGGCACAACCGGTTCGTCCACGCCACCACCACCACGGTTGCCCCGGCGGAGCGGCTCCAGGAGCTGCTGCGCACCGGTCCGTGCCATGAGGCCCTGCTCCGCCGTGAGCCGGTCGTCATCGACGACCTCGCCGAGGCCGCCGCCAACTCCGGCTGGCGTGTGTACGCAGCCACGGCGACCCAGCTCGGGCTGCGCTCGGTCGTCGCCGTGCCGCTGGTGGCCCGGGGCCAGACCTGGGGTGTCCTCGACCTCTACCGGTCCACCCCACAGCCGTGGACCGAGGAGGAGCGCGACGCCGCCGCGGTGCTCGCCGACAGCGCCGTGTCCTACCTCGTCATGGCGCACGACCGCGACACCGCCCGCACCGCCCAGCTCGCGCTGGCCCACCAGGCGATGCACGACGAGCTCACCGGGCTGCCCAACCGTGCCCTGGTCTACGACCGGCTCGAGCACGCCCTGCGGGCCGCCCGCCGCCGCCCCGCCGCGGTCGCGGCGCTCTTCATCGACCTCGACCGCTTCAAGCAGATCAACGACACCTTCGGCCACGCCGGTGGAGACACCGTGCTGACCGAGGTTGCCCGCCGCATGTCCGCCACCCTTCGCGCCGGGGACACCCTCGGTCGACTCGCCGGGGACGAGTTCGTGCTCATCTGCGAAGACGTCCCCACGGACACCACCCAGATCCACGGGCACATCGCCGCCGTCACCGCCCGCCTCCGCGCCGCCTTCGACGCCCCGATCCGCCTCGCCGGGGTCGACGTGAGCGTCTCGGCGAGCATCGGCGTCGCCGTCACCACCGACGGGCCGACCGCGCAGGACCTCCTCGGAGAAGCCGACAGCGCGATGTACGGGGCCAAGCAGCGGGGCCGCGGCATGGTCGTCGTCCGCGACCACACGGCACCCGGCGACCTGGGCTACGCCCGCCAGTTCCAGCGCGACTTCGCCGTGGCGCTGGAACGGGACCAGCTCGCCGTCTACTACCAGCCCATCCTGTCCAGCGCAGCTCCCCAGCGAGTGGCCGCGGTGGAGGCGCTGCTGCGCTGGCGCCACCCCGACGGGCCTGTCCTGCCAGCAGCGTCCTTCATCGACCTGGCCATCAGCAGCGGGCTCATCACCGCCATCGGCCGCTGGGTCATCACCCAGACCTGCGCCCAGATGCGGGCGTGGACCGACGAGCTCGGCGACGCCGCGCCGGACACGGCCTACCTCAACCTCTCCGCCCGCGAGCTCGCCGACGTGACGCTGCCTGACACGCTGACCGCCGCCCTGCACCGCTACCGGCTGCAGCCGGCGCAGATCGGGCTCGAGATCGTGGAGGACGACCTCGCCGACCCCGACGTCGCCGCGCGCATCGCCGGCTTCCGCGAGCGCGGGCACCCCCTGTCCATCGACGACTTCGGCACCGGGTACTCGTCCCTGTCCCGCCTCCTCGACCTGCCCGTCGACCTCGCCAAGATCGACAAGTCCTTCGTCGAGGGGATTCCCGGCGACAGCCGCCGAACGGGCCTCATCGACGCCGTCCTCGCCGTCGCCGGAAAACTCGACATCCAGGTCGTCGCCGAAGGCGTGGAGACGCCGCAGCAGCAGCAGCACCTGACCCGCGCCGGCTGCCAGCTCCTCCAGGGCTACCTTCTCGGCCATCCGCAGCCCGCCGCCGAGCTCACCGACGCCTGGACGCTGGAAGCCGACGTCTTCGACGACCACGAGTCGCTCCAGCCGCCGCGTGGGTGACCCGCGCCCGGGCATGCATGGTCGGCCGCCGTCCCGGCCGCCGACGCCCGGGCGCGTCGAGCCGGTGCGGAATGGCGATGCCCCGCGTTTCGGTTGACCCTGGTACGACGCCGCGAGACGGTACGACGCGGCGCGACCGACCCGAGGGAGCCCCCGTGCTGTTCCGCCGTTCCGCCCCCGCGCTCCCCACGCCCGAGACGGCGCTGCCCGGCCGGGCCACCCGCCCGTACGACGTGCCGGCGCGCCACGCCGTCCTCGGCACGCCGCTGGAGGGTCCCTTCCCCGCCGGCCTCGAGGTCGCGGTCCTCGGGCTCGGCTGCTTCTGGGGCGCCGAGCGGCGGTTCTGGCAGACCGAGGGCGTCTGGTCGACGGCGGCCGGCTACGCGGGCGGGCACACGCCGCACCCGACGTACGACGAGGTGTGCAGCGGGCTGACCGGCCACACCGAGGTCGTCCAGGTCGTGTTCGACCCGAAGGTCACGTCGTACGCCGAGCTGCTGCGGGTCTTCTGGGAGTCCCACGACCCGACGCAGGGTTACCGGCAGGGCAACGACGTCGGGACGCAGTACCGCTCGGCGGTCTACTGGACGACCCCCGAGCAGCGCGAGGTCGCCGAGGCGTCGCGGGACGCGTACGAGAGGGTGCTGCGCGCCGCCGGCTACGGCGCTGTGACCACGGAGGTCGCTCCTGCGGTCGAGGTCTACCTCGCCGAGGACTACCACCAGCAGTACCTGCACAAGGTGCCCAACGGCTACTGCGGCCTGGCGGGCACGGGCGTGTCGTGCCCGGTGGGGGTGGGCGTCGCCGCCGACTCGGCCCGCGAGGAGTAGGTGGGCGACGCAGTCTCGCGCGACCCGCTGAGGACGTGCTTATCGGCGTCTGGGTGCAACCGCACGGCTGCCAGTCGACCGTCGACGGCGGCACGGTCCATACCGGCGCTGGCCGCTCCGCGACGACCGGCCAGGCGCCGCGCGCGAGTGCGCGGCGCCCAGCGGGTGCGACCTGCTACCAGGTCAGCTTCTCGTCAAGGTGCGCCGTGAAGCGGTAGTTGTTGCGCATCGACACGAACTCGCCCCGCCCGACCTTGCGGTTGGTACGGCCGACCGCGATGACGGCGGACTCGTCCCCCTCGGTGAGAGTCTCCTGGACCGCGTCGACCGCCGAGCGGAGGGACGCGGGGTGGGAGTCCACGCCGGCCGCCCGCATCGAGGTCCGGAACACGTAGTCGGAGTCGAGGTCGTCGGTCACGACAACGAGAGCCACGTCCGTGAGCCCGACCTCACGAGGAGCCGGTCCCCACACCCGAAGGTCGACCTTCGCCGCGGCGGTGAACCTCGTCGCGTCCGCGGCGACCCTGCTCTTGCAGAGCGCCGCGGTCGCCACCATCACGGATCGTCCGCGCGCATCTTCTTCGTGACCTGGTAGCGCACGACCATGCCCGCGGGCCAGTACTCCCGACTCGCCACGCGGAGCCGGCGGTCGTGGAACTCCCCCACAGCGCGGGTCTCCGCCTCGTCGAGGTCGCTGCCCTTCGGGCAGTGGTGGATGACACTGATCCCTGCTCCCACCGGAAGCGCGCCGTCGACCATGCCGATCGAGATGTGACCGTTGAGCAGCGTCCGGGCGGGCGCGGCCGCGGCGGATCCCGCCGCAGAGACCAGGACGGCACCGGCCGCGGCGACCATGGCCAGGATGCGCGTGCACTTCATCGAGATGCTCCTATGGCTGAGTGAGGACGTGTGGTTGAGCGAGGACGCGTGGTTGAGCGAGACGTGGTCCCCCGCCTCGGGATGTCGTGACAGCGGGAGCTTCCGTCACCAACAGTGACTTCCTGGCGGAACCATCGCGGCCGGAATCACCCACTGTCACCCAATCGGGCGCACATGCTCGGCGGCGGCACGCGCTCCCCGTGCCGCACCTGCGCGTCGTGTCCTGCGCGACGTGTGCCGGTTGACCGCATTCCGCGCGACGTAGGCTGCACGCCGTGCACGTCAGCGCCCTGGCCCGCTACCCGGTCAAGTCCCTCCTCGGCGAGCCGCTCGACGGGGTCGGCATCGAGGCGCGCGGGCTGGTCGGCGACCGCCTGTGGGCGGTGCGCGACCCCGACGGCAAGCTCGGCAGCGGGAAGAGCAGCCGGCGGTTCCGCAAGATGGACGGTCTCCTCCAGCTATCGGCTCGCTACGCCGGGGACGTCCCGCTCGTCCGGTTCCCCGACGGCCGCGAGCTGGCCCCCGACCCCGCGCTCGACGACGCGCTCTCGGCGTACGTCGGGCGCCGGGTGTCGCTCGGACGCGAGACCGACGTGCCGCACCACGACGACGGTGCGGTCCACGTCGTGACGACGGCGAGCCTGCGGGCGCTTCAGGCCGGGCTCGGCGCTCCGCTCGACTGGCGGAGGTTCCGGCCCAACATCGTGCTCGACACCCCGGGCGAGACCTTCGTCGAGGAGGGGTGGGTCGGGCGCGAGCTCGCCATCGGGCCTGACGTGGTCCTCCGCATCGTCATGCCGATGCCGCGTTGCGTCATGGTGAACGCCGCGCACGGAGCGATCCCGGAGGACCGCGCGGTGCTCAGGACCGTCACGGAGCACAACGACGGCGCACTGGGCGTGCTCGCGGAGGTCGTCGCACCGGGCATGCTGTCGCGAGGCGACGTCGGCGCCCTCGGGTGACCGCCTAGCAAGGCAGGGATGTCGGCCCGGCACAGGTGTACGGCGGGTGCGGACCTGGCGCTCAGACGCGAACGCCGAGCACGGAGCACGGTGCCTCGAGCAGGACCCGCTGCGTCGTGCTCCCCAGCAGGAACTTCCCGACCGCCGACCTCCTCTTCAGCCCGATGACAGCAGGTCGGCCGCGACCTCGGCGGCGACGGACACCAGCACGTCGGCGCCGGTCGTCACGTCGCCCATCCCTTGGTGTGCCGCTCGATCTCCTCGCGCATGAAGACGGCGGACTCGCGCGCCCGCTCCTCCCACGCGAAGACGCAGACCGTCAGAATGCCGTCGAACCCCAGGCGCCCGAGGGTTCCGAAGAACTCGTCCCAGTCGACCTCGCCCTGCCCGATGTCGAGGTGCTGGTGGACCCGCACTGCCGACCCGGGCGGGTTGACGATGTAGCGCAGTCCCGACGACCCGCGGTGGTCGAAGGAGTCCGCGACATGCACATGTGTCAGGAGACTTCCCGCGTAGTCCATGATGCCGGCGATGTCGCCGCCCATGTGGAACGTGTGGGGCGCGCAGTAGAGGAAGGACACGCTCGGCGAGTTGATGCCGCGGATGATGTCCACCGCCGACCTGCCGTCCTCGATGAAGTCGTCCGGGTGCGGCTCGAGGCGCAGCTCCATGCCCTCGCGCTCGAAGACGGGCAGCAGCTCCTCCATCGAGCGCCAGAACTGGGCCTCGCTCCGGCTCGCCGCCTCGGGTCGCCCGTTGAACTCGGAGTTCATGACGCGGCAGTCGAGGTCGACCGTCACCTCGATCGCGCGCTTCCAGTAGCGCACCGCTGCCTGACGCTCGTCCTCGTCCGGACCGGACCACCGGTAGAGCGGCAGGTGCGTCGCGATGCGGACACCCGCGGCGTCGAGGGCCTTCTTGAACGCGGTGACGCGGTCACGGTCGGCGCGCGGGTGGAGGAAGAAGGGTGTGAAGTCCTCCCGTGGCGACAGCTCGATGTACTCGTAGCCGAGGTCGGCGACGACCTGCGGCAGCTCGAGCAGTGGCACGTGCCGCAGCATGTAGGGATCGAGCGCGAGCTTCATCTCACTGCACCTTGTCGTAGAAGTCCGGCTTCTCCCGGAGAGACACTGGTGTACGGGCACCGGTGCGCATGGCCTCGAGCCCCGCGTCCGTGACGACTGCGGCCGCGTAGCCGTCCCAAGAGCTCGGACCGGTCGATGTCCCGACGTTCACCGCGTCGACCCACTCCTGCAGCTCCACGTCGTACGCGCGCAGGAACCGCTCACGCCAGCCCTGAGGCACGACGCCGCTGACGACACCCTCCCGACGGACCAGGACCGGGCTCGAGTCCGCGAGCGCGACGGTGCCGTCCTCGGCGACGACCTCGCCGCGGATGTCGTAGCCGTACCGGATGTTGACCGAGATCTCCACGTCCACGAGGACCCCGCTCTCGCTCTCCATGACGAGGATGAGCGGGTCCTGGAGCTCTCCGCCGTGCCGGCTCCGCTTGGGCATGAGGACGGTCGTCGCTGCGATCTCCTCGTCCAGCAGCCAGCGCGCGACGTCGATGTCGTGCACCGCCGTGTCGACGATCGCCATGTCCCGCGTGTAGTGAGCGGGTACGGACGGGTTGCGGTGACCGCTGTGCACCATCAGCGGCGCGCCGATCGCGCCGCTGACGAGGACGTCCTTCATCGCGCGGTACGCCGCGTCGTACCGTCGCATGAAGCCGACCTGCACGAGGCGACGGCCGCAGGCGACCTCCGCGTCGAGGATGCGCAGGCACGCCTCCTGTGTCGTCGCCAGCGGCTTCTCGCAGAAGACCGGCTTGCCGGCGCCGATGCAGGCGAGCACGTACTCCTCGTGGGTGGGCCCCCACGAGGAGACGAGGACGGCGTCGACGGTGTCGTCCGCCACGAGCTCCTGACCGGAGGCGTGCACGCGCGCAGCGGGGATGCCGTCCGCGACGGTCCGCGCTCGGTCTGCGTCCACGTCGGCCACTGCGACGACGCGCGCGCCGGCCAGGACCTTCGTCAACCGGCGGATGTGGTCCTGCCCGATCATCCCGACGCCGATGACGCCGACATTCAATGTCACTGCAGCTCTCCTTGGTGGATGCGAGTTCCGCCGACGGTCAGCGCTGAAGCTCGTGGGACAGCTCGGCGAGCTCCTGGCCACCGGCCATCTCCGCTGTGAGCTCCTCGAGGGTCACCTCGGAGCGCTTGCGGTCCAGTACCCGCCGCCCGAGCTTGAGGATGACGAAGTGGTCGCCGACGAGATAGGCGTGGTGGGGGTTGTGGGTGATGAAGACGACGCCGAGACCGGCGTCCCGCGCCGCGGCGGTGTACTTCAGCACGACCCCGGACTGCTTGACGCCGAGTGCGGCCGTCGGCTCGTCGAGGATCAGCACGCGCGCGCCGAAGTAAACCGCCCGTGCGATCGCGACACACTGACGCTGGCCGCCGGACAGGGTTCCGATGGGCTGGTTGATGTCCTTGACCGAGATGCCCATCTTCTTCAGCTCGGTGTCCGCGACGCGGCGCATCTCCGGGATGTCCAGGGGGGCCAGCGGGAGCCGGCTCTTGCGGATCTCGGAGCCGAGGAAGAAGTTGCGCCACACCTCCATGAGCGGCACCACCGCGAGGTCCTGGTAGACCGTCGCGATACCGCGGTCGAGCGCCTCGCGGGGCGAGGAGAAGCGCGTCTCCTCACCGTCGACCCGCAGCGTCCCCTCGCTGTGCGAGTGCAGCCCGGACATGATCTTGATCAGCGTCGACTTGCCGGCGCCGTTGTCGCCGAGGACGCAGGCGACCTCACCCGCGGCGACCCGCAGGTCGATGTCCTCCAACGCCCGAATGGCACCGTAGGCCTTGCCCACGCCGTCCATCTCGATGAGCGGCGTCCCTCGCCGGGCAGCCGACGACGCGTGCTCCTGGATCGTGTCGGTCATGGCGCTCACTTCCTGGTCAGGGCGTAGTTCTTGACGTAGAGGTTGACCAGCACGGCGAGCAGGAGCATCGCGCCGAGGAAGAACCGGAACCAGTTGGGGTCCCAGCCCGCGTAGACGATCCCCTGTGTGGTCATGCCGAAGATGAAGGCGCCGATGGCGGACCCGACCGCCGACCCGTAGCCGCCGGTGAGCAGCGCCCCACCGACCACCGCGGCGATGATGTAGAGGAACTCGTTGCCGAACCCCTCACCGGACTGCACCGTGCTAAACGCGAAGAGGCGGTGCATCCCGTAGAACCACGCCAGGAACGACACGCCCATGAACAGGCCGATCTTCACCTTGTTGACCGGGACGCCGACGGCACGGGCGCTGGCCGCGTTGCCCCCGACGGCGAAGATCCAGTTGCCCACCTGCGTCCGCAGCAGGATCCACGTCGCGACGAGGACGAAGACGATCCACCAGAGCACGGTTGCGCGCACGGTGACACCGCCGACCTCGAACTGCGACGAGAAAACGGTCCGCGCCGATCCGAACCCGTCGATGTCGGAGACGTTCTGCGTCGCGACCGTCCCCGTGATGAGCTTCGTCACGCCGAGGTTGATGCCGAAGAGCATGAAAAACGTGCTCAGCGTCACGAGGAAGCTGGGGATGCCGGTGCGGACGACGAGGTAGCCGTTGATGAAGCCGATCGTCAGCATGACGAGGAGCGACACCGCCGCGCCGACCCACATGTTCGCGCTGAACTGGTAGCTCAGCATGGAAGCGGCGAGCGCCGCGGTGATGACGGACACCCCCGCCGACAGGTCGAACTCCCCGCCGATCATCAGCAGCGAGACGCCGACCGCGACGATCCCGATCGCTGAGGACGCGTAGAGGATGGTCGACAGAGCGGCGAGCGACCGGAACGGCTCGGCGATGGCGAAGAAGAAGATGAAGATGGCAATCGCCGCCACCAGTGCGCCGATCTCCGGGCGCGCCAGCACGGTGGACAGGACGGACCGCTGCGGGGGGCGGTCCTCCTTCGTCGAGGGGGAGGTGTGGGTCGCCACGGCGTGGCTCATGGCAGGGCTCCAGGGCTGGTGGGAGCCGGGGAAGCCGACCCGACGGCTTCCGCGGCGAGGCGGTCAGCGAGTGTTGTTGGCGGCGTACTTGGCGATCTGCTCGATGTTGCTCTTGTCGACGAACGACGGGCCGGTGAGGACGGGCAGGCCGCCGCCGACGTCATTGCCGTTGGTGAGGTTCAGCCACAGCGCGTCGACCGCCTCGTGACCCTGGACGTAGGGCTGCTGGTCGATCGAGAACTCGATCTTGCCGCTCTGGATGGCCTTGGCCGCGTCGGAGTTCAGGTCGAAGGTCACGACCTTCGCGTTGCTACCGGCGTCCTGGATGGAGTCGATCGCCGTCAGGGCGAACGGTGCGCCGAGCGTCACGACGTAGTCGATGGTCTTGTCCTGCTGGAGCTTCGCGCCGATCGTCGAGCGGACCGAGGCCATGTCGGTGCCCTGCACGTTGACGTTCTCCGTCGCCGGAAGGCCCTTCTTGACGCCGGCGCAGCGAGCCTCGAGCGCGACGTGGCCCTGCTCCTGGATGACGCAGAGGGCCTTCTTCGCGCCCGCCTCGGCGAGGCGCCTGCCGGCCGTCTCGCCGGCCAGGTCCTCGTCGGACCCGAAGTACATCTGCGCGCCCATCTCCTTCCAGGAGCCGATGCCGGAGTTGAACCCGACGACCGGGATCCCCTTGTCGCGCGCGGCCTTCAGGGCACCGGCGAGCGCCTCGGGCTTGGACATGGTGACGGCGATGCCGTCCACGCCGCTGTCGACCGCGTTCTGGATGAGCGTCGCCTGCCGCGACGCCTCCGGGTCCGCGGAGTACTTGAGTTCGACGTTGTCCTTGGCTGCCGCGGCCTGGGCGCCGGCGCGGATCTTGTCCCAGAAGGTGTCGCCGGGGGCCTCGTGGGTGATCATGGCGATGGTGAGCCGCGGCGTCTTCGCTGCCTGGCCCGCAGCCTGGCCGTTGGCCGCGCCCTGCTCCTCCTGCTTACCACCGGAGCTGCTGCACCCCGTGGCTCCGAGTGCGAGCGCGGCTGTGAGTGCGGCGAACCGCATCGTCGTGCGTGACCTACCGAGCATCGAAAGCTTCCTCTCCGCGAGCGGGGCCCGTCGCGTGCGGGGCCGCGCGTCTGGTCCGTGGATGTCAGGCACCTGCGGGCACGGGCCCCAGGCCACAGCTGGTGAAGTACTTCCGGGTCCGCTCCGCGATGGGGAGCGGCACATCCGGCGGGCACGGGTACATGTCCTGCTCGACGATCGCGAAGAGCTCGGCGTCGAGGCCCGCCAGCGCCTCGAGCAGCGTCTCCATCTCGGGAACCCCCCGTGGCGGCTCGACCATCGCGCCGAGCTGTACCGCGTCGGCGAAGGACAGCCCTTCCCTGTGCACCCGCTCGACGATGTTCGGGTCGACCTGCTTGAGGTGCACGTAGCCGATCCGCTCAGGGAAGCGGCGGATGATGGCGACGTTGTCGCCGCCGTAGTAGGACACGTGGCCCGTGTCGAGGCACAGGCTGACGTACGCCGGGTCGGTGTCGGTGAGGAACCGTTCGATCTGCTCCTGCGTCCCGACATGGCTGTCGGCGTGGGAGTGGAAGTCGAGGCTCAGCCCGAACTCCTCGGCCATGACCTTGCCGAGCCGTGAGTAGCCCTCGGTGAGGTTGCGCCACTGCTCCGGCTCGAGCCGGCTCGCCTCGAGGACGTCTCCCCCGTGCATGTCGGTGTACTGCTCCGGCAGGGCGATGACGTGCCGGGCGCCGAGAGCGGTCAGCAGCCGCGCCTCGGTCCGGTAGTCCTCGAGCGCCGTGTCGTAGGCCTCGTCGCCCCGGTGCAGCCCGGCGAAGACCGCCCCGCCGGTCAGGGTCAGCCCGCGGCGGCCGAGCTCGTCCCGCAGCTGCTCGGGGTCGGTCGGCAGGTAGCCGTAGGGACCGAGCTCGATGTGGGTGTAGCCAGCCTGGGCCACCTCGTCGAGGAACTGGTGCCACGGGACCTGGTGGGGGTCGTCCGGGAACCAGACTCCCCACGAGTCGGGCGCGGTGCCGAGCCGGATGCGGGAGAGGTCGGCGGTGGCTGGATATGAGTCGGTCATGCGTCCCTCCGGACGGTGAGCGGTCAGACCGAGGTCGGGAAGTGGTAGCTCGCGCCGCTGGCGTTGGCCACGTGCGGCCAGCGGGCGGTCACGACCTTGGCGCGGGTGTAGAAGGAGACGCCCTCGGGGCCGTGGACGTGCTTGTCGCCGAAGAGCGAGTCCTTCCAGCCGCCGAAGGAGTAGTAGGCCATCGGGACCGGGATCGGCACGTTGATGCCGATCATCCCGACGTCGACGCCACGCTGGAAACGGCGGGCCGCCTCACCGCTGGAGGTGAAGATGGCGGTGCCGTTGCCGTACGGGTTCGCGTTGATGAGCTCGATCGCGTCGTCGACGGAGTCGCTGCGTACGACGGTGAGGACGGGCCCGAAGACCTCCTCCCGGTAGACCTCCATGTCGGGCCGGACCTCGTCGAGGACCGTCGGTCCGACGAAGAACCCGTTCTCGTGACCCGGTACGGCGACTCCTCGGCCGTCGACCGCCACCCGGGCCCCGTCGCGCTCACCGGAGCCGATGAGGCCGACGATGCGGTCCCGCGCGGCGCCCGTGATGACGGGGCCCATCTCGCTTCGCGGATCGCGACCGGGGCCGACGCGGACCGCGGCGGCCTTCTCCGCCACCGCGGCGACGACGTCGTCGCCCGCTCCGCCGACCGTCACCGCCGCCGAGATCGCCATGCAGCGCTCCCCGGCCGAGCCGAACGCGGCCGCGACGAGGTGGTCCGCGACGTAGTCGACGTTGGCGTCGGGCAGGATCACCGCGTGGTTCTTGGCTCCGCCGAGTGCCTGGACCCGCTTGCCGTTCGCCGTCCCGCGCTGGTGGATGTAGCGGGCGATGGGCGTGGAGCCGACGAAGGAGAGCGCGGCGACGTCGTCGTGGTCGAGCAGCGCGTCGACGGCCTCCTTGTCCCCGTGCAGCACGTTGAAGACGCCCTCGGGCAGGCCGGCCTCGGCCCACATCTCCGCCACCAGCATCGACGCGCCCGGGTCCCGCTCGCTCGGCTTGAGCACGAACGTGTTACCGCACGCGACGGCCACCGGGTGCATCCACATCGGGACCATGACCGGGAAGTTGAACGGCGTGATGCCCGCGACGACCCCCAGCGGCTCGCGGAAGGAGTAGACGTCGACGCCGGAGGAGGCCTGGTCGGTGTAGTCGCCCTTGAGGAGCGTCGGGATGCCGCAGGCGAACTCCACGACCTCGAGGCCGCGCTGTACCTCGCCGGTCGCGTCGGCGACCGTCTTGCCGTGCTCGTCCGAGATCACCGCGGCGAGCTCGCCCGTCCGCCGGTTCACCAGCTCGCGGAACGAGAACAGGATCTTGGTACGCCGGCTGAGTGACGACTGCGACCACTCGGCGAACGCCACCCGTGCCGTGCGCACCGCCTCGTCGACGTCGGCCTGCGTGGCGAGGACGACCTCGGCCTGCTGCTGACCGGTGGCGGGGTCGTACACCGGGCTGTGGCGGGTCGAGCTGCCGGTCGTCGGCTTCCCACCGATCCAGTGCGGGATGGTCCTCACGTGTCCTCCGTCGTTCGTGACGTGCAGTGGTGTACGGGGCGTCACAGGAACAGCCGCTGGCCGGCCTTGTTGGCGTCGTAGGTCTTGCGGGCGATGCGTGTCGACTCGATCTCGGCGACCTCCGCCACCGGGACGTCCCACCACGACTCGCTGCTGGGCGCCGGCACGAGAGGGTCTGTCTCGATGTGCACCATCACCGGACCGTCGTGCCGCTTCGCCTCCTGCAAGGCGCTGCGGAACTCCTCGACCGTCTCCGCGCGGAGCACGTGCACTCCGAGGCTCGCCGCGTTCGCGGCGATGTCGACGGGCAGGACCCCGCCGTCCAGCCGCTGGGTCCCGGCGTCGCGGTAGCGGTACCTCGTGCCGAACCGCTGCGAGCCCAAGGTCTCCGAGAGCTCGCCGATGGAGGCGAACCCGTGGTTCTGCACGAGGACCACGATGAGCTTGACCCGCTCCTGGACCGCGGTCACGAGCTCCTGCGCCATCATCAGGTAGGACCCGTCGCCGACCATGACGTAGACGTCGCGGTCGGGGCAGGCCATCTTCGCGCCGAGCCCACCGGCGATCTCGTAGCCCATGCAGGAGTAGCCGTACTCCACGTGGTAGCCCTTCGGGTCGCGTGTGCGCCACAGCTTGTGCAGGTCGCCGGGCATCGACCCCGCCGCGCACACGACGACGTCCCGAGGGTCCGACACCTCGTTGACGACCCCGATGACCTCGGACTGGGCGGGCTTGGGGCCGTGGCCGAGCGTGTAGGCGCGCTCCACCGTCTCGTCCCACTCCTCGGCCAACCGGCGGGACTCCTCGCGGTAGGCGGGATCGACCGACCAGCCGGTGAGCGCGGCCGCGAGGGCCGTGAGCGCCTCACGCGCGTCCGCCACGACCGCCGTACCCGCGTGCTTCAGGGCGTCGAACGAGGCGACGTTGACGTTGACGAAGCGCACGTCGGGGGAAGCGAAGGCGCTCCGCGACGCCGTGGTGAAGTCGGTGTACCGCGTGCCGACGCCGATCACCAGGTCGGCGTCGCGGGCCAGGCGGTTCGCCGCCGTCGTGCCCGTGCTGCCGACCGCGCCGACGGACAGCGGGTGGTCGTAGGGCAGGCATCCCTTTCCCGCCTGCGTCTGCGCGACCGGAATGCCTGTGGCCTCGACGAACGAGCGCAGGGCGTCGGTCGCCTCGGCGTAGATGACTCCGCCGCCCGCCACGACCAGGGGCCGGCGGGCCGATCGGATGAGCTCGACGGCACGGGCAAGGGCAGCGGGCTCGGGCACCGGGCGGGCGATGTGCCAGACCCGCCGCTCGAACAGCGCCGTCGGCCAGTCGTGCGCCTCCGCCTGCACGTCCTGCGGCAGCGCGAGCGTGACCGCACCGGCCTCCACCGGGTCGGTGAGGACGCGCATCGCACCCATCAGCGCCTGCGGCAGCTGCTCGGGCCGCCAGACCCGGTCGAAGAAGCGCGAGATCGGGCGGAACGTGTCGTTGACCGTGACGTCGTAGGTGCTCGGCACCTCCAGCTCCTGCAGGACCGGGCTGGACACCCGTGTCGCGAAGACGTCACCGGGGAGCAGCAGCACCGGCAGCCGGTTGACGGTCGCGAGCGCGGCCCCGGTCACCATGTTCGTCGCGCCGGGTCCGACCGACGCCGTGCAGGCCATCGTCGAGAGCCGGTTCTTCATCCGGGCATACGCGGTGGCGGCATGCACCATGCCCTGCTCGTTGCGGGCCTGGTAGTACGGCAGCGTCGACGGGTCCGCGAGCTCCGACTCCAGCAGCGCCTGCCCGACGCCCGCCACGTTGCCGTGCCCGAAGATGCCGAAGCAGCCGGCGATCGCGCGCTGCTCGTGGCCGTCGCGCTCGGTGTACTGCGCGGCGAGGAAGCGAACGACGGCCTGCGCGACCGTCAGCCGTACAGTAGTGTCTGTCATGCGCGCTCCCGGGCCGATGTGAGTGGCAGTCGCGGGTCGACGTCGAGACCGTCCCACGTGCCGCGGACCCAGGCGTGCGCCGGGTCGTCGCAGAACCGCCAGACGCGTTCACCCGGCCCCGCCATGACGTTGAGGTAGTACAGGTCGTAGCCCGGAGCCGCCATCGACGGGCCGTGGTAGCCGTGCGGGATGAGCACGACGTCGCCGTCGTGGACCTCCACACACACGTCGATGTCCTTGCCGGGACCGGAGCCGTAGACGCGCTGGTAGGCGGGTCCGCCTCCGGCGACCTCGAAGTAGTAGATCTCCTCGAGCCGGGACTCCTCTGCCGTCTGCTCGTCGTGCTTGTGCGGCGGGTACGACGACCAGTTCCCACCGGGAGTGAGGACCTCCACCGCGATCAGCCGGTCCGCCTCGAACGCCTCCGGCGAGCAGAAGTTGTTCACCTGCCGGCTCGCCTGCCCCGCGCCCCGCAGCTCCACCGCGACGTCGCCCGCGGCGCCGTACCGCGTCGCCAGGCGCCGCTCGGCACGAGCACTGGGCAGCGCGAAGCGCCCACCGTGCTGGGAGGAGACCACGGCCTGCGCGTCCCGCGGGACGTAGGCGAAGTCACTGATTCCCGAGAAGACATCCGTCCGGCCGGCCAGCTCGAAGCGCTCGCCGTCGCACTCGACGACAGCGGCGCCGGCCAGCGGCAGGACGAGCATCTCGTCCTCAGCCGTCTCGAACGTCACGCTGCCGCCGGCTCCCAGCTCGAGGACGCGGAGCCCGCTGTACCCCCAGCCGGCCTGCTCCGGCGAGATGGCGAGCGTGAAGTCTCCGGCGGCCGCCTGCCCCCGCCGTACGTGTGGAGGCAGCGTCGCGGAGGTGACCTGGTCGGCGCTCACAGCAGCCCCACCGCCGTGTCGACCGCGGCGGCGACGTCGCCGCCGGGCGGGTAGAGCAGGGACCGCCCGATGACCAGCCCCATCACGGTGGGCAGCGCGAGCGCCTTGCTCCACTGCGCGAACGCACCGGCCTGGTCCTGCGCGACCTCCCCGCCGAGGATGAGCGCTGGCAGCGTCGCCGCCGCCATGACCCGCTCCATGTCGTCGACCACGGGAACCTTGAGCCAGGTGTAGGCCGAGGTCGCGCCGAGACCCGCCGCGACCGAGATCGCCCGGATCATCGCCTCGGGTGTCAGCTCGTTCTCGACCCGGCCGTCGACGCGGTTCGAGACGAACGGCTCCACCATCGCCATCAGGCCGCGCTCGGCGAGGTCGGTCACCGCGCGGCCGCAGGACTCGAGGGTCGAGACGGTCCCGTGGTCGGCCGGGTCGATCCGCACGAGCATCTTGCCGCCCTCGTATCCCGAAGCGGCGATGGCGGCGGCGTTGTAGGACGTGAACCGGTCATCCATCTCGAAGGCGGTCCCGGCGAGGCCGCCACGGTTCATGGAGCCGATGACGACCTTGTCCTCGAGCGCCCCCAGCAGCAGCAGGTCCTCCAGGACGTCCGGCGTCCCGAGCACACCGGTGACCCCGGGACGCGAGAGCGCGAGGCAGAGCCGGTCCAGCAGGTCGACGCGGTCCCCCATCGCCAGGGGGTCGTCACCGGCGCGCAGGGCGCCCCGCGCCGGGTGGTCCGCGGCGATGATCATCATCCGGCCGTGGTCGCCCAGCAGCGAGGACGGGCGCCGCCGGGCTGCTGCGGCTTCCGCCACCGCTGCCGGGCGGTGCACGCGGACGTCCACGAGCCCACGGAGCTGCTCGTCACGCACGGCCGGCCTCCTCGAGCTTTGCCTCGACCTCGTCCGTAGTCGGCATGGCGTCGGCGCAGGACAGCCGGGACGCGACGATCGCGCCGGCCGCATTGCAGAACCGCATCGAGCGCTCGAGGTCCCAGCCGGAGAGCAGGCTGTGGCACAGCGCGCCGCCGAAGGCGTCGCCGGCACCGAGACCGTTGACGACCTCCACGGGGACCGGCGGCACCTCGACCTCCGCTACCCGGTCGGAGGCCAGCACGCCCGCCGGCCCCTGCTTGACCACGGCGAGGTTGACACCCGCGTCGTGCAGCGCCTGCGCAGCGGGCTTCGGATCCCGGACGCCCACCGCGGTCTCGCACTCGTCGAGGTTCCCGACGGCGACGGTGACGTGCGGCAGCGCCTGCACCACCCACCGCCGGGCCTCCTCCCGCGACGACCAGAACATCGGCCGGTAGTCCAGGTCGAGCACGGTCACGCCGCGGCGGCCACGCGTCCGCAGCGCGTGCAGCGTCGCCGTACGGCTCGGCTCCTGGGACAGACCCGTCACGGTCACCCAGAACACGTCGGCGTCACGGACCGCGTCGAGGTCGATCTCCTCCGGCCGGATCTCGAGGTCGGGGGCCTTGGGAAGTCGGTAGAAGTACAGGGGAAAGTCGTCCGGCGGGAACATCTCGCAGAACGTCACCGGCGTCGGCAGACCCGGGACCGCGCTGACGTGGGAGTCGTCGACGCCGAAGCCGCGCAGCGCGTCGTGCAGGAACTCCCCGAAGGGATCCTCGCCGGTCCGGGTGATGACCCCGCTCCGGCGGCCGTACCGCGCTGCCCCGACGGCGACGTTGGTGGGACTGCCGCCGAGGAACTTGCCGAACGTCCGCACGTGGCGCAGGGACACCCCGACCTGCTCGGGGTAGACGTCCACGCCGATGCGTCCCATGGTCAGCACCTCGAGGTGCCCGCCGGCGGTCACGGTGCCACGCTCCGCAGGAAGTCCAGCGAGGCCCGCACGTCCTCGACCGGTCCCGACCCCGGGGGCGGATCGGTGTCCAGGACGGTGTCCTGCTCGAGGACGTACCACCCGGCGTAGCCGGCGGCTTCCAGGTCCCGGACGATGCCCGCGATGTCGACGTCACCCTGGCCGAGCGGCCGGTACATCCCCCGCGCCACCGCGTCGGTGTAACTGAGCTCCCCGGCTCGCACCCGCTCGGCGAGCGCGTCGTCGACGTCCTTGAGGTGCACGTGCGCAACGCGGTCCGGCACGCTCGCCGCGAGCTCGGCCGGGTCGGTGCCGCCGATGAGCAGGTGTCCCGTGTCGAGGCACAGGGCGACCGCGGAGGCGTCGAGGAGCCGGTCGACGTCGTCGCGGCTCTCGACGACTGTCCCGACGTGCGGGTGCAGCGCCACGGTGACGCCGTGCGCCTGCGCGGCGTCGGTCACGGCCTCGACGTTGCCGAGGAGGGTCTTCCACGCGCCATCGTCGAGCACGACGCGCTGGTCGTAGCCGGTGGTGCCCGCGTCCGCCGCCAGGACCAGCGTCCGCGCGCCCGTGGCGACCAACGACTCGAGCGCCGTCGCGACCTCGTGGCGCACGTCGCGGTCGCCGTCATGGAGCACCACGGGCACGAAGCCGCCCACGGCAGCCAGGCCGTACGACGACAGGGCGAGCGCCTTCTCGTCCGAGGCGCCGGGCAGGAAGCCGTCCGGGCCCAGCTCGGTCGCCTCGAGCCCGAGGTCACGCATCTGCCCGAGCACGACCCCGGCCGGAAGCTGGTGCCCCCAGCCGGGCACCTCGCAGACACCCCAGGAGATCGGTGCGCCGGCCACGCGGGCGAGCGGCGTCGCCCGTGCCGCAAGCCCCTCGGCAGGTCTCATGTCCGTCCTCTCAGCGTCGCGGCACTCCGCGAAGTGGGCCCCATGCAATACGCTGGGCGTCAGGAGGTCAAGGGTTTGTTAAGACATACTGAAGAATGGACACGTTCGTGGTCGATGCACCCTCCCTGACAGCTGTGCCGGCTCTGGCGATCGACCGGCACAGTCCGGTCCCGCTGTACTTCCAGGTCGCCACGCGCCTGCAGGAGCTCATCGAGTCGGGCGCGCTCCCGGTCGGCTCTCGGCTCGAGAACGAGGTCGACCTGGCCGACCAGCTGGGCCTGTCCCGCCCCACGATGCGACGCGCGATCCAGTACCTCGTCGAGCGCGGCATGCTCGTCCGCAAGCGCGGTGTCGGGACCCAGGTGGTGCATCCCAAGGTCCGCCGTCCCGTGGAGCTCTCCAGCCTGTACGACGACCTGGCGAAGGCCGGCCGGGAGCCCCGGACGGAGCTCCGGTCCCACGAGGTCGTGCCGGCGCGAGACGTGGTCGCCCAGGCGTTGGGCATCGCCGAGGGGACGGAGGTCACGGAGTTCGAGCGACTGCGCTACGCAGGCGGCGAGCCGCTCGCGCTCATGCGCAACGCCGTGCCCGTCGACGTCCTCCGCATCGACGCCGACGAGCTGGAGCGCCACGGCCTCTACGAGCTGTTCCGGCGAGCGGGCCGCACGCCGCGGATGGCGAACGAGGTGATCGGTGCGGGCGTCGCCTCGGCGTCGGAGGCACGCGTCCTCGACGAGAACCGCGGCGCACCGCTGCTCACGATGACTCGCACGGCGTGGGACGCGGCGGGCCGGGCCATCGAGTACGGCTCGCACACCTACCGCGCCAGCAGGTACTCCTTCGAGATCACGCTGACGGCCCACTGACTCCCGCCGCCGCGGTCGGCCAGGCGCGCAGCCGGGCGCACGGACACGGTCACAGCGATATCCACGTCCCGGCCGCCGCCGAGCGCTGCATCGCCTCCAGCGCCTCCGCGCTGCGGACCGCGTCCTGCGCCGTCGCGCCGTACGGCGTGCCGGTCCGGATGCTGCGCAGCAGGCCGGCCGCCTCGACGACCTTGGTGTCGTCGTAGCTCATCGCGATCCCGGCACCCGGCTGGAAGGAGGCGTAGTCGCCGTCGCCGGGACCGGCGAGGACCGTCGACGTCGGCTGGTTGGTGTAGTCCTCGCCGACCGACACCGCGAGCTCGCCGGGACGCCGGAAGTCCCACGCAAGCCGGCCGCGGGTGCCGTGCACGGCGAAGCCGTAGGCGTTCTGGTCACCGGCCGACACCCTGCTCGCCTCCAGCGTGACCCGCACACCCGCTCGGGTACGTAGGAGCGCGGTTACGTAGTCCTCGTTCTCGACGTCCCCCCATTCCCCGTCGGCGGCATCGGCGACGGCGTAGTGGCTGCCTCCCGCTGCAGGGACCGGACGGCGCGGCACGAACACCGCCGTGTCGGCGACCAGCCGCTCGAGGTCCCCGAGGAGGAAGCGGACCAGGTCGACGCCGTGGGAGGCGAGGTCTCCGAGGACGCCGGAGCCACCGCTCGCCCGGTTGAATCGCCAGCTGAGGAATCCGCGCGGGTGTGCCGCATAGTCGGTCAGCAGGGCGACGCGCGCATGTGTCGGCGTGCCGATGGCACCACCATGCACAAGCGCCCGGGCACGCGCGACCGCCGGGACGTTCCGGTAGTTGTACCCAATACACGCCTGTATGCCGGATTCCGTCACCGCCGCCGCGACGGCCCGCGCATCATCGGTACCCAGCCCGACGGGCTTCTCCATCCACAGGTGTTTGCCGGCGCGCGCGAGGGCTACGCCGATCTCCCGGTGCAAAGCGTTCGGCGTCGTGACACTCACCGCGTCAACCGCCGGGTCATCGAGGACGTCCCGCCAGTCGGCGCCCGTCCGCTCTGGCGCATAGCGACGGGCGAAGTCCTCGAGCGGTGCGGCGGCCGTGTCGTACGCCGACACGAGCCGCGGCACCACGCCGATGTCGGGGTAGTGGTGCGGCAGCCGCGCATACGCGCGGGCATGGACGTGCCCCATCCATCCCGCACCGATGACCGCCACTCCGATCGGAGTCTGCCCAGTCCGCGCGTGCACGGCAGCACCCTGCCACGTCGGGCCCGGGCAAGAGGAGTAGCCACACGACGCCGGGGCAGGACCCACGCTTACCGGTCACGGCGGTACGAGGACGGAGGTCCGCAGATGGCAGCGTGCGAGGTGTGCGGCAACGAGTACGACCTGGCCTTCGAGGTCCACGCGCAAGGAGCGGTGCACGTGTTCGACAGCTTCGAGTGCGCCATCCACCGGATGGCGCCGGTGTGCGAGCACTGCGGGTGCAAGGTGGTCGGGCACGGCGTCCAGGTCGGCGACCAGTTCTTCTGCTGCGCTCACTGCGCCAACACCGCGACCGACAGCGAGTCCGTCGTCGACCGAGCCTGACGGCGCTCGTCGCCGCGCGTGGCCGCTAGACCTCCGCCACGAGCCCCGCGAGATCGGGCCAGTTCTCGTCCGTGGCGGCGTACAAGCCCGCCTGCAGGTCGTCGGACGCCCGTTCAGCGGACGCCGATGCGGGGACGAGGGCCCACACCGTCTTGCCGGCGGCGTGCCGGTCCACTCCCCATCGCGACGACATCGCCGACACCAGCCGCATACCGCGGCCGGATGTCGTCTCCAGGGACATCGCAGCCAGGTCCGGCAATGCGGCCACCGCCCGGTCGTACACCGCGACGCGGACAGCGTCGCCATCGATGGCGACGCTGACGCGCGCCGACGTGCCGGCGTGGCGGATGGCGTTCGTGGTCAGCTCGCTGAGGAGGAGCATGGACGTGTCGACGGCGTCGTCCGGCACGTGCCGGTCGAGCAGCCAGCGGCGGACGCTACGACGGGCGACGCCCACCTCCGACAGCACCGGGTCCACCTCGACCGCGAGGACCTCGCAGGCCTCGCTGCGGGTCTCGGCCGGCCGACGCAGGACCACGGTGAGGCAGTCGTCCCGGTCACCGGCGCAGGTCGAGACGTCCGTCAGGAGCCGGGCAGCGAGGCCCTCGGGGTCCATGTCCGCCAGGCGTGCGGCGACGGCGCCGAGCTCGTGAAGTCCGGCGTCGATGTCGTGGCTGCCTTCGATGAGACCGTCGGTGTACAGCACCAGGGTCTCTCCGGGCAGCAGCTGCACCTCTTTGATAGCGGTGCTGCCCGTGAGCGGATAACCGATGCCGAGGCCCTCGGCGAGTACCTGCTGCGCGCCGCACGAGGTCACGACGAGCGCCGGCGGGTGTCCCCCTCCCGCGATCCGCACGCGACCGGTCCGCGGGTCGAGCACGGCGATCACGAGCGTTGCGAGCAGCTCGTCGTGGGTAGCCTCCACAACCTCACCCGCTCGCGCCACAAGGTCCTCGAGCGGGCAACCCGCGACGGCCAACGTCCGCACCGTCGAGGTGACCGTGAGCGCGTCCTTGGTGGCGCCGGTTCCGCGGCCCATGGCGTCGACCACGGTGACGAGCACCTCGCCCGTGGGCAGCTGGAGCCAGTCGTAGTGGTCACCGCCGGAGGGTGCGTTCGCCGCCGGCCGGTAGGCGACACCTATCTCCAGGCCCTCTACGTCGATGGGGGTCGGCCGGAAGGCCGCAACGAGGGCGGCGACGTCGAGTCGCTGGGCTTCCTCACGCTCGGCTAGCTCGACGAGGGCGAGCTCCGCTTCCTCCGCGCGCGCGGAGGAGGACAGGTCGTGCAGGGTCACGACCGCGGCCACCTCGTCGTCGCCTCCGACCGGGGCGATCGAGAAACGCACGGGCACGGCACGGCGGCCGTCCCGACGCAGGTCCGCACGCCCGGACATCGCGACGTCAAGCCGCGCAAAAGGACAGCATGCGCCGGCGGTCGAGCCCGGCACGCCGAGCGACTCCCCGTCGCAGCGCTGGGCAGGGACGGCCGACTGCGGCGAAGGACAGGAGGATCCGCTGTGGACGACGTCGTGCAGCCGGCGGTGAACAAGAGGGGCGCCGGCGGTTAGCAGCCGGTGTGCCGCCGGGTTCGCGTGGACGACGACTCCACGCGCGTCCACCGCGACGATGCCGTCGTCGACGGTGCGCAGGATCAGCCGGCTCCTGGCCGACAGCTCGCAGAGACGGGTCCGGAGCAGCTCGTCGGCACGCCACGCAGCAACGCCGACGGCGGCTGCGACAGCGATGAGGGTCCCGTGCACGAGCGCCCAGAGCCACGGGTGCTCCTGGGCCGACGGATGGTTGAACGTCGCGCGCGGGTGGAGCATCCCGAGGACGCCGTGATGGACGACGACGAACAGCGTCGCGGTGAGGAAAGGGGCCCACGTCTGGTAGGCGGTCGCAGCACTGACGACGATGAAGAAGAGGAAGTGCGCCTCGATCAAGCCACCGGACAGGTGCACGACCACGGCGACGTCGATGACGAGGGCGAGCATGACCGCGCACGAGGCGACCTCGCGACGGACGCCCTGGCTCGCTGCCCGCAGGACCGTGGCCGGGACGAGCGCCGCAAGCGCGGGGGCCATGTCCGCGACGGCGTGGAAAGGCTCCCGGGTCGCCACCGCATAGGCGAACGTGATTCCGCACAGGACCCACGCCGCGACAAGCATCGCCCGGAGGCGCGAAAGCCACGCTGCCTCAGGAAGCGGGATGCCCCGAGGGAAGATCCGGGGTCGCGCCGCAACCGACCGCACCGCCTGAGCCATGCCCTGCCTTCCTGCGGACCTGTCACCCGTCGGTCCGGATGAGCCTCGGATACCTACCGGGGTAGCTTCGGCAGGACAGGCCGCTGACTTGAGCCGCCGTGCAGGCTAATTCATGCAGCGTGCGGGTCAGTGCGCGAGGAACCCCAGCACGTCCTGGCGGGTCAGCACGCCCTTGGGCGTCCCGTCGTCGAGCACGACCGCGGCGTCGGCCTTCTCCAGTGCCGCCATCGCAGCCGAGATCGGCTCCCCCGCGCCGATCATGGGCAGGGAGGGGGACATGTGCCGCTCGAGCATGTCGGCGAGCTGGGCGCGGCCGTCGAACAGCGCGTCGAGCAGGTCGCGCTCGTGCACCGACCCGACCACCTCGGCCGCCCGGACCGGCGGCTCCTCCTTGACGACCGGCATCTGTGACACGGCGTACTCCCGAAGGATGTCGATCGCCTCGCGGACCGTCTCGGTCGGGTGCACGTGGACGAAGGACGGCAGCTCGCCGCTCTTGCGCCTCAGCACGTCCCCGACCGTCGTCTGCCCCGGCGTGGAGAGGAACCCGTAGTCGGCCATCCAGTCGTCGTTGAAGACCTTCGACAGGTAGCCGCGTCCGCCGTCCGGCAGCAGCACGACCACGACGTCGTCCTCGGTCAGGCCCTTCGCGAGCTCCACCGCGGCGGACACGGCCATGCCGCAGGACCCACCGACGAGCAGCCCCTCCTCGCGCGCCAGCCGGCGCGTCATCGTGAACGAGTCCTTGTCCGAGACCGCGAGGATCTCGTCCGCGACCGCGCGGTCGTAGGCGTCGGGCCAGAAGTCCTCGCCCACGCCCTCGACGAGGTACGGGCGGCCGGTGCCGCCGGAGTAGACCGATCCGACCGGGTCGGCGCCGACGACCCGGACCCGCCCGTCGCTGACGTCCTTGAGGTAGCGGCCAGTCCCGCTGATCGTGCCGCCCGTACCGACACCGGTGACGAAGTGGGTGACCTTGCCCTCGGTCTGCGCCCAGATCTCCGGACCGGTCGTCTCGTAGTGGGAGCGCGGATTGTTGGGGTTGGCGTACTGGTTGGGCTTCCAGGCTCCCGGGATCTCGCGGACCAGCCGGTCGGAGACGTTGTAGTACGAGCGCGGGTCCTCCGGCGCCACGGCCGTCGGGCAGACCTCGACCTGCGCGCCGTAGGCCTTGAGTGTGTTGATCTTGTCCTGGCTCACCTTGTCGGGGCAGACGAAGACGCACGTGTAGCCGCGCTGCTGGGCCACGATGGCGAGCCCCACTCCGGTGTTGCCGCTCGTCGGCTCCACGATCGTGCCGCCCGGCTTCAGCTCCCCGGACGCCTCCGCCGCCTCGATCATCCGCACCGCGATCCGGTCCTTCACCGACCCGCCGGGGTTGAAGTACTCGACCTTGGCCAGCACCGTCGGGCGCAGCCCGGCCGTGACCCGGTTCAGCTTCACGAGAGGCGTGTTGCCGACGAGGTCGACGAGGGACTCGTAGTACTGCACGAGGCATCCTTCCGGGGCACGCGCCGGTGGGCGCTCGCCGTCGAGGCCGTGGCGCGCGAGATGGGCGGCCACGTCCAGAGTAGGGGGCGCGTGCGGGGCGGCTGGGTCCTGCTCGCTCCCTGCGCCGCCGGAACCGGCGCCCCGCGCGAACTCGTTAGCCTGGACGGGTCCGCGACGACGCGCACGACCTCTGCGGACGGGAGGGGGCTGGCGTGGGGGGGCCGGTGCAGATGGCCGACGGCGTGTGGCGCATACCGGTCGGTGTCCGCGACATGCTCAACGTCTTCGTCGTCGTCGGTCCGGACGACGACGTGACGCTCGTGGACTGCGGCGTACGCCGGGCTGCGCCGCGCGTCCTCGCCGGCCTGCGCCACGTGGGCGCGGCGGTCGAGGACGTCACCGCCATCCTGCTCACCCACGCCCACGCCGACCACGCGGGCGGCGTTTCCTCGCTGCAGTCCTCCTCCGGCGCGGCGGTCGCCACGCACGCCGACGAGGCCTGCTACGTCCGCTCCGGCGTCGCTCCCCCGCTCGATCGCTCGCTGCTGGCCGGACGACTCCTGCGCCGACCCGGCACGTTCCGCGCGGTCGAGGTGTCCCGCGAGCTTTCCGACGGCGAGCGGCTCAACATCGCCGGCGGCATCCGCGTGGTGCACACGCCCGGGCACACGCCCGGCCACGCCTCGTACCTCCACGAGCCCAGCGGCACGCTGCTGGCGGGCGACGCGCTCTACAGCTGGCGCGGGCGGGCGCGCTGGCCCATCCCGTTCCTGTGCAGCGATGTCAGGCAGGCCCGGCGCAGCGCACGGGTCCTCGCGGAGCTGGACTTCCACACGGTCGGTTTTGGGCACGGCAGCGAGATCCGCGGGCGGGGACGTGCGGAGGTGCGCGCGCTGCTGGACCACTCCTCCGGAGGGCGGCGGTGATCCGGGTACGCCGGGCGAGGCGGATCGCCGTCGCGGCGGCGTACGGCGGCGGCGGGGCGGGGGCCGTGGGCGCCGCCGTCTTCGGGTTGCTCGCGACCCAGGCGAAGATCGCTCGCCGTACCATCGGCCTCCCGACCGCGCAGCCGCCCGCGGCCAGCGGCTGGTACGGCACCGGCAGCGGCGAGGAGCTGCGCGTGGCCTTCCTCGGCGACTCGACCGCCGCCGGGCTCGGCGTGCACCGCCCGCAGGAGACGCCCGGCGCGGTGCTCGCCGCGGGCCTGGCGAGGCTGTCCGGACGCGCGGTGCGCCTGACGAACGTCGCCGTGACCGGAGCGCGGTCCACCGACCTGGAGCGACAGGTGCAGCTCGCCCTCGAGGACCGCCCGCACGTGGCCGTCATCATGATCGGGGCGAACGACGTGACGCACCGAGTCCGCCCGTCGACGTCGGTGCGACTGCTCGAGCAAGCCGTGCGGCGCCTGCGCGCGGCGGATGTCGAGGTGGTCGTCGGGACCTGCCCCGACCTCGGGACGATCGAGCCCATCGCGCAGCCACTGCGCTGGGTCGCCCGGCGCTGGAGCCGCCAGCTCGCTGCCGCTCAGACCATCGCCGTTGTGGAGGCCGGCGGCCGGACCGTGTCGCTCGGCGACGTGCTCGCCCCGGAGTTCGCGGCGCGCCCGAGCGAGATGTTCGGCCCCGACCGCTTCCACCCCTCGGCTGCGGGCTACGGGTCCGCGGCGTCCGCCCTGCTGCCCTCGGCGTGCGCGGCGATCGGCTGCTCCGCCGAGGTCGAGGCCCCACCCGACGTACGGCGTGGGGAGGGGCTGCGCAGCGTCGCGGTCGCGGCCGTCGAGGCGGCCGAACGTCCTGGCACCGAGGTCAGCGGCGCCCAGGTCGCCGGCCGGGAACGCGGGCCGCGTGGGCGGTGGGCGCTGCTGCGCCACCGCAACTCCCCGGAGCTGTCCGCGGCCGGCCCGCCGGACGAGCGTCGGTTCACGGGCGAGGACGGTCAGGCGCGTCCGTAGTCGTCGCAGAGCCGCTCGATGTCGTCCTCGTCGACGTGGCCGAACGCGATCTCGAGGAACCGAGCCGGGTGCCCGCCCGGGTTCGTGACCCGGTGGATGGTGCCCCGGGGCACCCAGACCGGTCGCCGGCGGAGCAGGCACGGCTCACGCCGTCCAGCTCCACGCACAGCCCGGCGTCGAGCACTGCCACCACTCGTCGCGGTCGACGTGCCGCTGCCTCGAGGAGCTGCCGCCCGGCTCGACCGTGAGCAACACCGACGCCCGGCGGCCTCCAGGGAGCCCGGATGCGACAAGCACGCGTGCTGCGTGACCGCACACCCCGGGCCGCACGACCCTCGCCAACGCTTCGACCTACGCCACGGAGATGCCCACCCCGCCGCGCGTGCGGCCGCCGTAGCGGGCCTTCGCCTCGGCCAGGTCGAGGCGTCCGATGCGCGTGCGCCCCTGGAACGCGTCGTCGTCGAGCAGGTCGGCCGGGACGAGCCAGACGACCTCGAACTCCAGCCCGTCGGGGTCGCGGCCGTAGAGGCTCTTGGTCGTGCCGTGATCGGACGCACCGCCGAGGGCGCCGGCCGCCGCGAGGGCCTGCGCCGTGCGCTCGAGCTCGTCCAGGGTGTCCACCTCCCAGGCGAGGTGGTAGAGGCCCACCGTGCCACGACCGGCGCCGGACGGGCCCGCGGCATCTCCGACCGCGAAGAGCCCGAGGTCGTGGTCGTTGGTCGACCCCGGCGCCTGCAGGAACGCCGCGCCCGCGAACCCCGCCGGGGTCATGTCGACGCGGCGGAAGCCGAGCACCTCGGTGTAGAAGCGCACCGACCGCTCGAGCTCGCGCACGTAGAGCACGGCGTGGTTGAGCCGGACGATGCCCATGGCGTCTCCTCCTGCGGTCGTTGCACGGCGTGATCGATCACCGGGAACGGCGCCGCGGGCCACCGCATTCCACGGCGACCCAACGGGGCGGGCGATAGGGTTGTTACTCGCAAGTAACGAGGAGGCGTCATGGCCGAGGCCGTCATCGTCGCGGCGACGCGCACACCGATCGGACGGGCCCGCAAGGGGTCGCTCGCCGGGATGCGCCCGGACGACCTGACCGCCACGGTCGTGCGCGCCGCGCTGGCACAGGTGCCGCAGCTCGACCCCGCGCAGCTCGACGACCTCTACGTCGGCTGCGCGGAGCCCTCCGGCGAGCAGGGCATGAACCTCGCCCGCGTGGTCGCGGTACTCCTGGGACATGACGGGCTGCCCGGCGCGACGATCAACCGCTTCTGCGCCTCGAGCGTCCAGACGACACGCATGGCGCTGCACGCCATCCGGGCTGGCGAGGGGTCGGCGTTCGTCTCCGCGGGGGTCGAGTGCGTCTCGCGGTACCGGACGTGGTCGGGGGCAGGCCAAGGCGAGGGGGACGTCCGCAACCCCGCCTTCGCCGACGCGGCGGCCCGCACCGAGTCCTACGTCGAGACCAACGCGGCCTGGGCCGACCCCCGGGCTGCCGGCGAGCTGCCGGACGTCTACGTGGCCATGGGACAGACCGCCGAGAACGTGGCTACGGCGTACGGCGTGACGCGCCGCGAGCAGGACGAATACGCCGTGCTGTCGCAGAACCGCGCCGAGAAGGCGATTGCCAACGGCGTCTTCGATCGCGAGATCACGCCGGTCACCACACCCGGCGGCACGGTCGTCACCCGCGACGACGGTCCCCGCCCGGGCGTGACGCTCGAGGCGGTGTCCTCGCTGCCGCCGGTCTTCCGCCCCGAGGGAACGGTGACGGCAGGCAACTGCTGCCCGCGCAACGACGGCGCGGCGGCCGTGGTCGTGATGAGCGAGGACCGCGCCCACGAGCTGGACATCCAGCCGCTGGCGAGGATCGTCTCGACCGCCGTGTCCGCGCTGTCCCCCGAGATCATGGGGATGGGCCCCGTCGAGGCGTCGCGGCGCGCCCTCGCGCTGGCCGGCATGAACATCGACGATGTCGACCTGGTCGAGATGAACGAGGCCTTCGCCGCGCAGGTCGTCCCCAGCTACCGCGCGCTCGGGATCGACGTCGACGCCCTCAACGTCAGCGGGGGCGCCATCGCGCTCGGGCACCCCTTCGGCTGCACCGGGGCGCGGATCACCACGACGCTGCTGAACAACCTGCGGACCTACGACAGGCAGGTCGGCCTGGCGACGCTGTGCGTGGGCGGCGGGCAGGGCATGGCGATGGTGGTCGAGCGGCTCAGCTGAGCGTGCCGGCGCGGTGTCACAGCGCCCGGCGCACGTCCCGGACCGTGTCGAGCGCCGAGCGGAGCACGTCCCGGGCGCAGCGGGGCCGGCCCTGCTCCGCCAGCATGGCGTCCGGACCCAGCGCGCCGACCGCGAGGTCGACGTCGTGGCCCGTCGCGGCCACCTGGTCACCGACGGCGAGGACGGACAGGACCGGAAGCGTCCGACGGACGTACGGCGTGCCCGCCGCCGCTTCCAGCGCCGCTGCGGCGTCGGCGAGCACCTGAGCCGCATGGCGGCCGGCGTCCGCCCGGCTGGCGTAGGGCGGGCACGGCTGGCGCAGCCGGGTGTCGGCCAGCGTGCGCAGCCGGTCCGCGAGGCGCTCCACCTCGCGGCGCAGCTGCTCGCGGTCCCCGTCCCAGGTGCGGGTCGGGCAAGCGCAGGACACGTCCCGCAGCGTAGCGACGCGCTCGCCGGGGGTTGTGTCGACCGGGGCGCGTGAGGCACCCTCGGGAGGGATCGGAACTCGCATGCTCGTCCTGCCCAGCGCAGTCCAGGAGGCGCCGATGTCCCTGCACCACTCCGACGAGACACACCAGCAGCTGGTCGCGAAGGTGCCTGAAGTCACCGGCCGCGACATGCGTGAGTGGTTCAGTACCTTGGACGACGGGCCGGCGCTGCTGCGCTTCGAGGAGCGGGTGAACTGGCTGCGCGACGAGCACGGGCTGCCGCACGGCCACGCCACGGCCATCGTGCACGAGCACGACCTGCGCCGCGCCAATCGCATGGGATAGATCGCGCCCGAGACGGCGAGACACGCGAAAGGCCGGCTCCCCGGGATGGGGAGCCGGCCTTCGCAGTTGCGCTGCGTCAGTCGCGGCCCTGCAGGATCGCCAGCAGGCGGAGGAGCTCGAGGTAGAGCCACACCAGCGTGACGACGAGCCCGAACGCCGCCAGCCACGAGTAGCGCTGCGGGACGCCCGCCCGGACGCTGTGCTCGATGAAGTCGAAGTCGAGCACCAGGCTGAACGCGGCGAGCGCCACACCCGCGACGCACAGCAGCAGGCCGAGGCCGCCGACGCCGTAGAACCCCCAGCCCGAACCCACGCCGAACAGCGCGGCCACGAAGCTCGCGAGCGCGATGATCAGGTAGGCCCCGAGCGCAATCGTCATCATCCGCACGAAGCGCGGAGTCGCCTTCAGGACACCGGTCCGGTTCAGGACCAGCATGACGGCGAAGGCAGCAAGCGTGCCGAGGACCGCCTGGCCGACGATGTTCGTGTCACCGCCACCGGCCTGCGCGTAGCCCTGGTAGAACCGGCTGACGCCACCGACGAACAGCCCCTCGAGCACCGCGTAGCCGAGGTGCATGGCAGGGTTCGTCGACTGCTTGAACGAGATGACGAGTCCGAGGACCAGCCCACCGATCATGCCGACGAACGGCAGGAACGGCACGGCCGGGGTGAGGTACCACGCGCCCGCGGCCGCGACGAGCAGCACGGCGAACATCGCGGCGGTCTTCATGATGACGTCGTCGAGCGTCATCCGGCCGGTTCGCACCGGACCCGCGGCGGGCGCGGCGTACATCGACTCGAGGTCGTAGGCACTCGTGCCCTGGTAGCCCGCCGCACCGCCACGCGCGAACGGGCCGTTCTTGAAGACGGGGTTGTTGCTTCGCATCTCTCTCCTCCGAGCGAGGCACGACGGATGTCGCGATCGCACTACGGTAAACGCCAGGACGCGGCGCGACGTTCCCGCCCCGCCGGATCTCGTCCGTACGGAGCAGTCCGGTCCGGGTCGGTCGGCGACGCTCCTTCGCCGATAGGCCTGAGTGCCCGGGGCGGGACTCGAACCCGCACGCCTTGCGGCCCGGAGGTTTAAGCTCCGTGCGCCTGCCGATTACGCCACCCGGGCGGGCCAGGCTCGAAGCGTAGCGAGCGCCGCCGCCTGTCCGGCCGCTGCGCCGGGCCTGCGGTCACCGGTAGACCTTGCGTGCGAAGACGGCGTGCGCGCCCGCGACCCGGTCGAGGAAGAGCCGTCCGTCGGTGTGGTCGATCTCATGCTGCAGGGCGCGGGCCTCGAAGGCGTCGGTGCGCAGCTCGACGGTCTCGCCCGTGCCCGGCACCTGGCCGCGGACGACGACGCGCGCTGCCCGGCGTACGTCCCCCGTCAGGTCCGGGACGGACATGCAGCCCTCGCGTCCCTTCTCCCATCGCGACGCCTCGACGACCGTGGCGTTGGCCAGGACAACCGCGCCGTGGCAGGTGCGGGTCTTGGGGTGGCCGCTGACGTCCAGGCTGAACACCCGCCGTCCCGCGCCGACCTGCGGCGCGGCCAGCCCCACACAACCGGGCGAGACGCGCTGGGTCGCGAGCAGGTCGGCGGCGAGCTGGACCACCTCGGGGTCGAGCGGGTCCACCTCCTCGGTCATGCGGGCGAGCACGGGCGCCGGCGCCGCCACGACCGGCAGCACGCGACCGGCAGGCAGGTGGTCGATCACAGCACGTCGGGCTCGGCCGGCCGCAGGGACGCCTCGACACCGAGCTCCCGGGCGAGGGACCCGAGCCGGGCCGCCAGCGCGTCGGCGTCGGCAGCCGGCGGCAGGTCGACCTCGGCGACCAGGAGGTAGAGCGTGCCGGCCAGGCGTGTGGTCAGGTCCGTGACGTTGCCGCCGGCGTCGGCGAGGACCCGGGTGACGGCGGACACGATGCCCGCACGGTCCGCGCCGTGCACGGTGAGGACGTGCCCGCTCCCGCCACCGGCTGGGTCCGGCTCCGGCGCCACCTCGCGCACCGACACCAGCAGCGAGCCGTCGGCCGTGAGCGGCTGCAGCTCGTCCTCGACCTCCGCGGCGGCGGCCGCGCCGGACACCAGCAGCGTCATCGCGAAGTGGCCGCGCAGAATCGTCATGGTGGAGTCCTCGAGGTTGCCGCCGAGGCGAGCGAGGACATCGGTGACGTCGGCGATGATGCCGGGCCGGTCGTGGCCGAGGACGCTGACCGCCAGTAGGGTCATCGCGGCTCCCGCGGCCCCGCGGCGACTCTGGCGAACTGCTCGCGCGGCTGCGCCAGGGACCCGAGGTTGACGATCTCGCGCCGGAAGAACAGACCGAGGCTCCAGTCCGCGACCACGCGCACCTTGCGGTTGATCGTCGGCACGCGGCTCATGTGGTAGGTCCGGTGCATGAACCACGCCGGCCACCCGCGCAGCTTGACGCCGTAGACCTGCGCGACCCCCTTGTGCAGGCCGAGGCTCGCGACCGAGCCGGCGTAGCGGTGCTTGTACGGCCGGGTCGGCTCGCCCCGCAGGGTGGCGACGAGGTTGTCGCCGAGCCGCCGGGCCTGGCGTACGGCGTGCTGCGCGCTCGGGCCGCAGAAGGCTCCGGGCGCCTTCGTCAGGTCGGGTACGGCGGCGCAGTCACCGGCCGTCCACGCGTTCGGGACGCCGTCGACCTGCAGGTGCGCGGTGGCCTTGAGGTTGCCGCGCGAGTCGAGGGGAAGCCCCGTCTCCTGCAGCACCGGGTGCGCCTTCACCCCGGCGGTCCAGACCAGGGTGTTCGTCGGCAGCTCCGTGCCGTCGGAGAGCCGCACGACACCGTCGACGGCGGACTCCAGCCGCGTCTCGAGCCGGACGTCCATGCCGCGTCGGCGCAGCTGCTCCAGGGTGTAGCGCCCCATGTCCTCCCCGACCTCGGGAAGGATCCGCCCCGTCGCCTCGACGAGCACCCAGCGCATGTCCTCGGGCGACACGGACTCGTAGTAGCGGCAGGCGTCGCGGGCCATGTCCTCGAGCTCCGCGAACGCCTCCACGCCCGCGTAGCCCGCGCCCACGAACACGAACGTCAGGGCCCGGCGGATCGCCTCGGCGTCGCCGGTGGACTCCGCGATGTCGAGCTGGTCGATCACGTGGTTGCGCAGGTAGATGGCTTCCTCGACCCACTTGAAGCCCGTGCCGTTCTCGGCGAGCCCGGGAATCGGCAGCGTGCGCGACACCGATCCGGGCGCGACGACCACGTGGTCGAAGGGCACGCTGTAGGGCGCGCCCTCGTGCGGTCGCACCCGCGCCTTCTGCTGCGCCATGTCGATCGACTCGACGCGCCCGGTCAGCACCTCGCAGCGGCGCAGGAGACGGCGCAGCGGTACGACGACGTGGCGCGGCTCGAGCGAGCCGCCCGCCGCCTCGGGCAGGAACGGCTGGTAGGTCATGTAGGAGCGAGGGTCCACGACGACGACATGCGCCTCGCCGCGGCGCAGGCGCTTCTGCAGGCGAAGGGCGGTGTACATGCCGACGTAGCCGCCGCCGACGATGAGGATGCGAGGCGCGCTCATGGCCGCGATGCTTCCACGTCGGCGTGGGCTCGGCATGCCGCGGTCACGTGCTGGACCCACCGCTCGTACTGGGGCCGGGCTGTGTCCCGACATCCGCGGCAGCAGGGCCTGCCGCTCGGGCGATGTCGGCTGCCCGGCCGAGGACGGCGTCGAGCATCGACTCGGTCAGGCGTCCGGTGAAGGTGTTCTGCTGGCTGGGGTGGAAGCTCGCGATTCCCACCACGCCGCCGAGGTCCACCTCCGCGCCGTGGCCGAACGCCGGGCGCGGGGACGGCACCGGCCGGCCCAGGCGCCGCCAGGACGCCAGGACGCCGTCCCACGCGAAGCGGCCCAGCGCCACCACGACGCGCAGGTCCGCGAGCACGGCCGCGAGCTCCGCGTCGTACCACGGTGCGCAGGTGTCGCGTTCCTGCGGCGTCGGCTTGTTTCCCGGTGGCGCGCAGCGCACGGCGGCGACCATGCGGGTGAGGACCAGGCGCTGGTCGTCGTCAGCGCGCACCGACGTGGGCCGCGTGGCGAGCCCGACGCGATGCAGGGAGGCGAACAGCCAGTCCCCGCTGCGGTCGCCGGTGAAGATCCGCCCGGTCCGGTTGCCGCCGTGCGCGGCGGGTGCGAGCCCGACGATGAGGACCCGCGGGCGGTCCTCGCCCCAGCCCGGGATGGGTCGGCCCCAGTAGGCCTCGTCCGCAAACGATCTGCGCTTGGTCCGCGCCACGTCCTCGCGCCAGGCGACCAGCCGCGGACAGGCACGGCAGACGGAGACCCGCGCCCGGAGCTCGGTCAGCGAGCCGGCGGAGGCCGCCAGCCGGCGTACGTCCTCGGCGGCGACGGCGACGGGAGTGGCCGGTGTCGCGTCGTCCCACGGCCAGCCCGACCCGGGCGGCACGGGGCTCGGCAGGTCGCGCGGGAAGTCGCTCACCGGTGCCTCAGACCAGCGACCAGGCGAGACCGTCGAGAATGTCGTGCTCGCTCGCCACGACCTCGTGCGCACCGGTGCGCTCCACGACCGCCTGGAGCACCAGCGCGCCGGCGCCGATGACGTCGACGCGACCGGGGTGCATGAACGGCAGCGCGGCGCGCTCCGTCCGTGCCCCGTTCAGCAGGCGCGTGGTGACGTCGTGGACCGCCTCCGCGGGGATGCGCGCGAGGTGGATGGCCGCGGAGTCGTACGCCGGGAGGTCCAGCGCCATGGCGGCGACCGTCGTGACGGACCCCGCGACGCCGACGAGCGTCCCGGTGCGATGCAGGGGGACACTCGCCGCGGCGTCGTCGAGCCCGGCGTCGATGTCCGCCCGGGCTGCTGCCACCTGAGCGCAGGTCGGTGGGTCGTCGTGGAGGTGCCGCTCGGTCAGGCGCACGCAGCCGATGTCGACCGACCGCCCGGCGAGCGGGGCAGCGTCGCCGAGCACGAGCTCGGTCGAGCCGCCGCCGATGTCGACGACGAGGTACGGCGGGGGGAAGCGGCCCGGCTGGAGCTCCCGCGTGGCGCCGGCGAAGGACAGCCCCGCCTCCTCGTCGCCGGACACGACCTCGGGTTGGACGCCGAGGCGGGCGCGTACGCCGGCGGTGAACTCCTCGCGGTTGGCCGCGTCCCGGGTGGCGCTCGTGGCGGCGAACCGCACCCGCGTCGCGCCGAGGGTGTCGATGACGCCGGCGTAGCGCTCGCACGCGGCGAAGGTCCGCTCCAGCGCCTGCGGGGCGAGGCGTCCGGTGCGGTCGACGCCCTCGCCGAGCCGCACGACCTCCATCCGACGGTCGACGTCGGTCAGCGTGCCGGCGACCGGGTCGATGTCGGCAACGAGAAGCCGGATCGAGTTGGTGCCGCAGTCGACCGCCGCGACCCTGGTCGTCGCGGTCCCGGTCGTCGACATGCTCGTTGGTGAGGTCACGCCGACGGCCTCGCGCAGCCGCCGCCGGAGCTGGCGCCGTTGCTCCCGCCGCCAGAGGTGGCGCCGCTGCTCCCGCCGCCGTCGGTGACGACGCAGGGCCCCGAAGCCCCCCAGTCCGGCAGCATCGCCAGCGCCTCGTCGCCCAGCGGATTCACCCCGCGCCCCGCCGCGAGGGAGTGCGCCACCAGGACGTGCAGGCACTTGACCCGCGTCGGCATGCCACCGGCACTGGTCCCGGCGATCTCCGGGACCGCGTCGACCGCGTCCCGCGCAGCCAGGTAGCTCTCGTGCGCCTGCCGGTAGGCCGCCGCCACGTCCGCGTCGCGCTCCAGTCGTTCGGTCATCTCGCGCATGACCCCCTCGGACTCGAGCGTGCTGACCGCGCCGGTCGCCCGCGGACAGGTCAGGTAGAACAGAGTCGGGAACGGCGTGCCGTCCTCGAGCCGCGGTGCCGTCTCCACGACGTCGGGAAGCCCGCACGTGCACCGGTGTGCCACAGCTCTCGCCCCGCGCAGGCTGCGCCCGAGCTGGCGACTCATGGCCGCACGGTCATCAGCAGCGATCACCGGGCGTCCGCAGAGCTCGACTCCGCGCCACCCTGGGGACTTCCCGACGGGCGGGCGACGCGGGCGTCGGCCGCGGCTCCCTCGACCGAGCGCCACAGCGTCGCGTACCACGCCTCGCCGTCCTCGGTCGGGACCTTGACCGGGCCGCCCTCCTTCGGGCGCTCGACCGGGGCGGGCTTGTCCGGGCCGTCGAGCACGACGTAGTTCGTCTCTCCGGGCAGCACGTAGTGCAGCCGCTCCCGCGCCTGCGCCTTGACGTAGGCCTCGTCCTGCCACCGGTCGTACTGCCGCTGGAGGTCCTCGACCCGCCGCTGCGCCGCCGCGGTCTCCTCCCGCAGCTCGGCGATGTGCGCGCGCTGGGCGAGGAACTCCCGCAGCGGGTAGGCGAGCGTCAGCATCAGCCCGCAGACGACGAGCGCGAGCAGCGCGGCGCGCCCGGTCAGCCCGCGCC
>JALYMU010000292.1 GCA_030773595.1 Actinomycetota bacterium
GCCTCGAGCGCCTCACGCGGCAGCGACCGGCGTACGTCGACCACCTCCCCGAGCAGCGCGTCCGCGTCGGCGGGGCGCCCGTCGGGGTCCCGGTCGGTCATCCGGGCGACGAGCCGGTCGAGCTCGCGCGGCAACCCGGCGGCACGCGACGACGGCGCCGGGACGTCCTCGTGGACGTGGCGGTAGGCGACCTGGATGGCGCTGTCGGCCTCGAAGGGCTTGGTGCCGGTCAGCATCTCGAACAGCACGATGCCGGCGGCGTAGACGTCCGAGCGCGGGTCGGCGATGCCCCGCATCACCTGCTCGGGGGAGAGATAGGCCACCGTGCCGATGAGGACGCCGTGCGTCGTCGCGGTGCTGCTCGCCGCCGACGCGGCGCGGGCGAGGCCGAAGTCGGCGACCTTGACCCGGCCGTCGTCGGAGAGCAGGACGTTCTCCGGCTTGATGTCGCGGTGCACGATGCCGGCACGGTGTGCGGCGCCGAGCGCCGCCAGCACCGGCTCGAGGACCTCGAACGCCTCTCGCGGGCGCAGCCGCCCGCGCTCGACGAGCACGTCACGCAGGGTCCGGCCCTCGACGTACTCCATGGCGAGGAACACGTGGGGCCCGTCGGCGCCCTGGTCGAAGACGGACACGACGTTGGGGTGGGACAGCCGCGCGGCGGACTTGGCCTCCCGGATGAACCGCGCGACGAAGCCGTCGTCCGTGGCGAGGCCCGGGTGCATCACCTTGAGCGCGACGGTCCGGTCGAGCCGGACGTCGACGGCCCGGTAGACGACGCCCATGCCACCGCGGGCCAGGCGCCGCTCGACGCGGTAGCGCTGGTCGAGCAGCTGCCCGACCAGGGGGTCGCGCAGCGTCGTGTCCACGTCGGGAGTCTACTTGCGCGTCGGACGTGGAGCGGGGTTACGCCGCGCTCAGCCGAACCGGCGTGCCAGCGCCTGGACGTTGGCGACGTAGCGCCGGGTGTCGGGGTACATGCCTCGCTCGCGCACGGAACGCAGCCCCTGGTAGTACGCCGCGATCGCCTGCCGCTCGCTGCTGGCCGCGCGCCTGAGCACGCGCAGGATCACGACGCCGGCCGTCACGTTGTCCTCGACGTCGAGCAGGTCGAGCCGGCGGCCCACGAGTGAGGACGCCCAGTCACCCGAGCTGGGGATGACCTGCATGGCCCCGATCGCGTTCGCGACGGACACGCGGGCGTGGTTCCAGCCGGACTCCTGGTAGGACACGGCGAGCGCCAGGGCTGGGTCGACCCCGTGGCGATGCGCGGTGCGCACGATGAGGCGCCGGACGTAGTCGCGGCTCGGTGCCGGCCGCCGCTCGAGGATCGCCCGGTTGGCGCTTGCCGCGTTGACGATCCGGTCGGGGTAGGTGCGGCCCGCGAAGGTGTTGGCGGAGGTACGCACGACCGGTCGGGCGCGGGGGATGGTGAGCACCTGGCCGGCGCGGATGAACCCCACCGCGCTGAGCCGGTTGCGCCGGATGACGGCCGAGGCCCGCACGCGGTAGCGCACCGCGATCCCGCTGACCGTCTCGCCGGGACGCACCCGGTGGCGCACCACGGGGGTGGCCGCCCGCTGGGGTGCCGGCACCTTGAGCGTGCGCCCGGCGTAGATGATCCCGCCGCTGCCGGGCAGGTCGTTCGCCTTGACGAGCTTGGCCACGGTCGTGTGGTAGCGCTGCGCGATCCCGCTGAGCGTGTCACCGCGCTGGATGCGGTACGTCGTCCAGCCGGGCGAGGACGCGGTGACGACGGCGGCGAGCAGCAGCGGCACACCCAGGGCCCGCGCCGTGCGCGTCAGCCGGCGTCGGCGGGAGGGGGCCGTAGGTGCTCGATCGGGCGTCGCGGCCGCGGTCGGGCCAGTGGGGGCGGTCATCGCGACGTCCTCGCGTCAGGGGCGGCCGGGGCCGTCCAGCGGTGCCGCTCGCGCCGGCGGCCGTGTGACGACGGTAAGCCGCTGTGACCCAATGTGACAAGTGGGACGGTTGTGACTGCGGTTACCTCGACCCTGCGCCCGCCTGGGTGCGGCGCCGTCCCCGAGGTTGTCGAGGGCGACACCTAGGCTGCCAGGGATGGAGGGCATCGTGGTCGTGGGCGCGGGCCTGGCGGGCCTTGCCTCCTGCGTCGCGCTGCGCGCTCGGGGCTGGTCCGGGCGCGTGACGCTGCTGGGTCGCGAGCCGCACCGCCCCTACGACCGGCCGCCGTTGTCCAAGGACGTCCTCGCCGGCCGGAGGGACGACACCGCACTGGAGGCGGACTGGGCCGCCCTCGACGTCGAGCTGCTCCTGGGCGGAGAGGCCGTGGGCCTCTCGACGGGTACGGTCGCGACCACCGCCGGCGAGCTGGCCTACGACGGTCTCGTCCTCGCAACCGGCGCCCGCCCCCTGGTGCTGCCGGGAGCGCCGCAGCACGTCCTGCGCACGATCGACGACGCGCTGGCCCTGCGGGCGCAGCTGCGCCCGGGGCGGCGCGTGGTCGTCATCGGCGCGGGGTGGATC
>JALYMU010000293.1 GCA_030773595.1 Actinomycetota bacterium
TCGCGGCGTCCTTGACGCCCAGCCCCTCCTCGGGGGCGAGGGTCAGCACACCGACCTTGCCCTGGTGCAGGTTGCGGTGGACGTCGCAGGCGGCCTGGCCGATCTCCTCCATCGGATAGACCTTGGACAGCGTCGGGTGGATCAGGCCCCGGTCGAGCAGCCGGTTGGCCTCCCACGCCTCGCGGTAGTTGGCGAAGTGCGAGCCGATGATCCGCTTGAGGTTCATCCACAGGTACCGGTTGTCGTACTGGTGCATGTACCCGCTGGTGGAGGCGCAGGTGACGATGGTGCCGCCGCGCCTGGTCACGTAGACGCTGGCACCGAAGGTCTCCCGGCCGGGGTGCTCGAAGACGATGTCGACGTCGTCGCCGCCGGTCAGCTCACGGATCCGCTTGCCGAACCGCTGCCACTCCTTGGGGTCCTGGGTCTCCTCGTCCTTCCAGAACCGGTAGTCCTCGGCGGAGCGGTCGATGACCAGATCGGCGCCCATCGACCGCACGATGTCGGCCTTCTCCGGGCTGGAGACCACGCAGACGGGGATGGCACCGCCGTTGAGCGCCATCTGGGTGGCGTACGAGCCCAGGCCGCCGGAGGCGCCCCAGATCAGGACGACGTCGCCCTGCTTCATGTTCGCGCCGTTGGGACTGACCAGCTGGCGGTAGGCGGTGGAGTTCACCAGGCCGGGGGCGGCTGCCTCCTCCCAGGTCAGGTGCCGGGGCTTGGGCATGAGCTGGTTGCTCTTGACCAGCGCGAGTTCCGCGAGGCCGCCGAAGTTGGTCTCGAACCCCCAGATGCGCTGCTGCGGGTCCATCATCGTGTCGTCGTGGCCGGCCGGGTCCTCCAGCTCCACCGACAGGCAGTGCGCGACGACCTCGTCGCCGGGCTTCCACTTGTTCACGCCCGGGCCCACCCGGAGGACGACGCCGGCCAGGTCGGACCCGACCACGTGGTAGGGCAGGTCGTGCCGCTTGGCCAGGTCGTGCAGCCGGCCGTAGCGCTCCAGGAACCCGAAGGTCGACACCGGCTCGAAGATCGACGTCCAGACGGTGTTGTAGTTCACCGAGGAGGCCATCACGGCGACGATGGCCTCACCCGGGCCCAGCTCCGGGGTGGGCACCTCGTGCACGTGCAGCGACTTGTGCGGGTCCTTGTCCTTGGTGGCCAGGCCCTCGAACATGTCCTGCTCGTCCTTGCGGACCACCACGGCGCGGTAGGACTCCGGCACCGGCAGTCCGGCTAGGGCGTCCAGTTGGTCGGCGAGGATGGCGTCCCTGATGTCGAACACGTGCGTCTCCCGGATCTTCGTCGGCTCGGAGGCGGTGCGGTGAGGGCAGATGTTACCGATGGGTATGCCACGGTCTGCTCCCCGGTCGGATAGGTCAGTGGCTGCCCGCCGCCGGCTCGACCAGCTCGACCAGGACACCGCCGGCGTCCTTGGGGTGCACGAAGTTGACCCGGCTGTCCGAGGTGCCGCGCCGGGGGGTGTCGTAGAGCAGCCGCAGGCCCCGCTCGCGCAGTGTCGCGCTGACCGCCTCGAGGTCGGCCACCCGGAAGGCCAGCTGCTGCAGACCCGGGCCGGAGCGGCCGATGAACTTGGCGATCGTCGACTCCGGGGTGAGCGGCGCCAGCAGCTGGATGCGGGTGTCGCCGTCGCCGACGGCGAGCATCGCCTCGCGGACGCCCTGCTCCTCGTTGACCTCCTCGTGCACCGAGTTCACGCCGAAGGCCTGGGCGTAGAAGGCCAGCGCCTCGTCCAGGTCCGGAACGGCGATGCCGACGTGGTCTATGGCCGTGAGCAACTCGGCCGGCAGGCCGGTGCGCGGGTCGGTGGTCACCACGGCATCCTCCCGAACGGGACGTCCGGGACGACAGGTGGGCTCACCACACAGGGGTGAGGGCCCGCCGCACATGGTCCGGCGGCGGGCCCTCCGGTCGGCGGCTGTCCGTCTCAGCGGCGCAGGAAGTCGATCAGCGCCTGGTTGAACTCCTCGGGGTGCGAGGCGTTGATCCCGTGCGGGCCGCCCTTGATGAGGACCAGTTCGCTGCCTGCGATCAGCTCGTGCGCGCGCTTGCCGCTGAGCTCGAACGGGACGATCGCGTCGGAGTCGCCGTGGATGACCAGCGTCGGCACGGTCACCTTGGCGACGTCGCCGCGGAAATCGGTGCGACCGAAGGCGGTGATGCAGTCCAGCGTGCCCTTCGGCGAGGCGAACTCGGCGATCCGCAGCGCGTACTGCCGCTGGTGCTCGCTGACCGCGCCGGACCTGCGGTCCAGCAGGCCCTTGCCATCGGCGTTGAAGAAGTTGGCCGTGAACCCGTCGAGGAACGCCGGGCGGTCGGTGATCACGCCCTGCTGGAACTGCTCGATGGTGGCGTCGTCCAGGCCGCCGTCCGGGTTGTCGCCGGACCTGTAGAGGTACGGCGGGACGGCGGCGGCCAGCACCGCGCGGCTGACCCGTGAGATGCCGTGGATGGCCAGGTAGCGGACGACCTCGCCGCCGCCCATGGAGAAGCCGACGAGCGCGACGTTGCGCAGGTCCAGGTGCTCGAGCAGGGCGTGCAGGTCGGCGGTGAAGGTGTCGTAGTCGTAGCCGTTCCAGGGCTGCGAGGAGTCGCCGAAGCCGCGCCGGTCGTAGCTGACGACGCGGTGGCCGGCGGCGACCAGCGGGGCGACCTGCGGCTCCCACGATCGGCCGGACAGCGGCCATCCGTGGATGAGCACGACCGGGCGACCGGCGCCGACGTCCTCGTAGTGCAGCTCGACCGGCTGGCCGTTGTCGGTGCCGACGTTCAGGCGGGCATGGGGTTCTCTTCCGTCTCGGGTGCAATACCATTGCGTCCTACCGCAGGGCGTGCAATCGAACGCATTGGGATCCTCGCCAGGCCGTGACCGGGCCGCCCGCCGCGGCTATCCTCGGCGATGGATCTACGCCGCGGCCCGGTGGTGCGGCGGTACCCGACCACGCAGTCGCCAGCGTCGGCGGCTCGCCCCTGGAGGTAGCTCATGTCCCGTTCCGTCATCGTCAGCGGCGCCCGCACCCCCATGGGCCGGCTGCTCGGCTCGCTCAAGGACTTCTCCGGCGCCGACCTCGGCGGCATCGCCATCAAGGCCGCCCTCGAGCGCGCGGGCATCCGCGGCGACCAGGTCGACTACGTGATCCTGGGTCAGGTGCTCCTCGCCGGAGCGGGCCAGATGCCGGCCCGGCAGGCGGCGGTCAAGGGTGGCATCCCGATGTCCGTGCCGGCGCTCACCGTCAACAAGGTCTGCCTGTCCGGCATGCACTCCATCGCGATGGCCGACCAGCTCATCCGCGCGGGCGAGTTCGACGTCGTGGTGGCCGGCGGCATGGAGTCGATGACCAACGCGCCGCACCTGCTCAAGGGCAGCCGCGCGGGCTTCAAGTACGGCGCGGTCGAGATGCTCGATGCGATGGCGTACGACGGGCTGTTCTGCGCGTTCGACCAGTGCGCGATGGGCGAGTCCACCGAGCGCTACAACGCCAAGCTGGGGATCAGCCGTGAGGAGCAGGACGCCTTCAGCGCGCGCTCCCACGAGCTCGCCGCGCGGGCGCAGAAGGACGGCGCCTTCGACGAGGAGATGACCTCGGTCGAGATCCCGCAGCGCAAGGGCGCCCCGATCGTGTTCTCCGAGGACGAGGGAGTGCGCGTGGACACGACCGCCGACTCCCTCGCGAAGCTGCGCCCCGCATTCGCCGCCGACGGCACGATCACTGCCGGGTCGAGCTCGCAGATCTCCGACGGTGCTGCGGCGGTCGTCGTCATGAGCCGCGCGAAGGCCGACGAGCTCGGCCTGCCCTGGATCGCCGAGATCGGCGCCCACGGTGTCGTCGCGGGGCCGGACGCGAGCCTGCAGTCCCAGCCGTCCAACGCGATTCGGGCCGCGCTGGCGAAGGAAGGCACGAGCGTCGACGAGCTCGACCTGATCGAGATCAACGAGGCGTTCGCCTCGGTCGCCATCCACTCCATGCGCGAGCTCGGCGTCGAGCAGGACCGGGTCAACGTCAACGGAGGTGCCATCGCACTGGGCCACCCGATCGGCATGTCCGGCGCCCGCATCACGCTGTCGCTCGCGCTGGAGCTACGCCGGCGCGGTGGGGGCACCGGCGTGGCCGCGCTGTGCGGCGGCGGTGGCCAGGGCGAGGCGCTGGTCCTGCGCGTCCCGTCGGCCTGACGCCGGTGGCACGCCGCGTCGACGTCGCGGATCTCGTCCGCCGGGCGAGGGAGGGTGACCCGCGGGCGGTCGCCCGGCTGGTGACGCTCGTGGAGAACGCCTCGCCGCAGCTGCGCGAGGTGATGGCGGCGCTCGCGCCGGTCACCGGCAACGCGACCGTGATGGGGTTGACCGGCGCCCCCGGAGTCGGGAAGTCCACGACGACCTCGGCCCTTGTCGCGGCGTACCGCGCGCGCGGCAAGCGGGTGGGCGTGCTCGCCGTCGACCCGTCCTCGCCGTTCTCCGGTGGCGCGCTGCTCGGCGACCGGGTCCGCATGCAGGACCACTTCACCGACCCCGGCGTCTACATCCGCTCGATGGCCAGCCGCGGGCACCTCGGCGGGCTGTCATGGGCGACGCCGCAGGCGCTGCGCGTCCTGGACGCCGCGGGCTGCGAGATCGTGCTCGTCGAGACCGTCGGGGTGGGTCAGTCGGAGGTCGAGGTCGCCGGGCTCGCCGACACCACCGTCGTGCTCCTGGCGCCCGGCATGGGCGACGCCGTCCAGGCCGCGAAAGCCGGAATCCTTGAGGTGGGCGACGTCTACGCGGTCAACAAGGCCGACCGTGACGGCGCGGACTCCACCGTGCGCGAGCTGCGGCACATGCTGACGCTGGGGGAGCGACGGGAGCCCGGGGACTGGCGTCCGCCGGTCGTTCGCATGGTGGCCGCTCGCGGCGAGGGCGTCGACGAGCTGGTCGAGGCACTCGACAAGCACCGGGCGTGGCTGGAGGAGACTGGCACGCTGCGCGAGCGCCGCCACCGTCGCGCCGCCGACGAGCTCGTCGCCATCGCGCTGGCCGAGCTCCGGGCGCGGATGGGCGACCTGCGTGGCGACCGGCGGCTCGACGAGCTGGCGGCGCGCGTGGTCGACGGTGCGCTCGACCCGTACGCCGCGGCCGACGCCCTCGTGGAGGGGCTGACCGCGGACGCCGGCTGACCGGCGTACGTCCTGATTCCCGGGACGGCTGTGGAGGGCGGCTGCCCGGTCGGGACGTCGCCACGACGCTTCCGGGTGAGTTTCCGGCGTGGCGGAGCGTGACCGCGTGCTCCGGACACGGTAGAAACGGGTGGCGGTCCGTGCCGGGCCGCCATGTGTCCGTGCGAGCCAGGGAGGTCTGATGGCCAAGAAGGCCGTGTTCTGGCTCGTGATCGGGTTCGCCATCTTCTACATCTGGAGCCAGCCGGAGGCCGCGGCGCAGGCGGTCCGTGGGGTCTTCGACTTCGTCGTCGAGGTCTTCCGGTCGCTGATCAGGTTCTTCACCGCGCTCGCCCGCTGAGGCCGGCGTGGCCGACGGCGACGCGCGCCTGGTGCGTTCGTACCTCATCAAGGGCGAGCGGCCGGTCGCCGTCGTGCAGTGGCACCCGGTGCGCCTCGCCAAGCCCACGGCCGTCGCGGTGCTCGCGGCGGCCCCGCTCGCCGCCCTCCTGCTCTACACCCCCGTCGAGTCCACCGCCTTTACCGTCGTCGGCGTGCTGCTGCTGGGCGTGCTCGCCTGGTGGGGGTGGCACTTCTGGGAGTGGCACGTCGAGCGGCTGGTGATCACCGACCGTCGCGTCATGCTGGTGACCGGCCTGCTGACGCGGAAGGTCGCGATGATGCCGTTGAAAAAGGTCACCGACATGACCTTCGAGCGTCCGCTGCTCGGGCGGTTGTTCGGCGACTACGGCTGGGGCACGTTCGTCCTCGAGTCCGCGGGCCAGGACCAGGCGCTGCACCGGATCCCGAACCTGCGCAACCCCGAGGAGCTCTACCGCTGCGTGTCCTCGGAGATCTTCGGCCGGCACGGCGGCAACGCGACCGACGACGATGACGACGACGGCACCGGGTCCTCCAGCGGGCGGTCAGCCCGCCGCCCGAGGCGCCGCGAGCCCACCCCGGCGGACGGGTCGCGAGTGGTCCTGAGCGGCGGGGGGACCCCCGGCGACGAGGCCCGGCCGTGGTGGGTCTCCGGCAAGGACGACGCAGACGGGGACGGCGGCTCCCGGGACGAGCCAGGTCGCGACCCGCGACCCGGCTCCGGCGGGCCACCCGAGCCGTCGGGCCCGTCGAGCTGAGCCACGCACGTGGAAGGAGCCGGACAATGATCGTGGCCTTCTCGGTCAGCCCCATCGGGGCGGGAGAGTCCGTCGCAGAGGACGTCGCGGCGGCCATCCGCGTCGTCCGGGACTCCGGCCTCCCGCACCGCACCGACGCGATGTTCACGACCGTCGAGGGTGAGTGGGACGAGGTGATGGACGTCGTACGCCGGGCGGTCGAGGCCGTGGCCGAGCATGCGCCGCGGGTGAGCCTCGTCCTCAACGCCGATGTGCGCGCCGGACGGTCCGGGGAGATCGAGGGCAAGGTCGCTCGCCTGGAGCGGCACCTGTCCCCGCCGGGCGATCGGCCGCTTCCGCCGCCGGGCGATCAGCCGACGGACCCGCGCGTCTCTGGCGACTGACGCGCCGGGGGGCTTCGCCCCACGCGGCTCGGCGGGTAGCCTGTGACACCGGCCACAAGCCGCTGCACGAGCCTGTCACACCGTTCCCAGTACCACCCAGACCGGGAGACGTCCGTGGACGCACGCGAGATCGCCGAAGGCAGGGCGCGCTGGTCGGCGCGCATGGCCCGCGCCGCCGAGACGGGGAAGGTCCGCGACGCGGACTTCACCACGCTGTCCGGGATGGAGGTCGACCCGGTCTACGGGCCGCCCGAGGGTGCCGACGTGCCCGGCTTCGAGCGGATCGGGTGGCCGGGGGAGTTCCCCTTCACCCGCGGCCTCTACGCCACCGGCTACCGCGGTCGCGCCTGGACGATCCGCCAGTTCGCCGGCTTCGGCAATGCCCGCCAGACCAACGAGCGCTACCGCATGATCCTCGGCGCCGGCGGCGGCGGACTGTCGGTGGCGTTCGACATGCCGACGCTCATGGGCCGTGACTCCGACGAGCCGCGCTCGCTCGGCGAGGTGGGCCACTGCGGCGTGGCGATCGACTCCGCGGCGGACATGGACGTGCTCTTCGACGGCATCCCGCTGGGCGACGTCACGACGTCGATGACGATCAGCGGCCCCGCCGTACCCGTGTTCGTGATGTACCTCGTCGCGGCCGAGCGCCAGGGCGTCGACCTCGGCCGGCTCAACGGCACGCTGCAGACCGACATCTTCAAGGAGTACATCGCGCAGAAGGAGTGGCTCTTCCCGCCGGAGCCGCACCTGCGCCTTATCGGCGACCTCATGGAGTACTGCTCCGAGCACATCCCGGCGTACAAGCCGCTGTCCGTCTCGGGCTACCACATCCGTGAGGCCGGGGCGACGGCCGCGCAGGAGCTTGCGTTCACCCTCGCCGACGGCTTCGGCTACGTCGAGCTCGGTCTGTCCCGCGGCCTGGACGTCGACCGCTTCGCGCCCGGCCTGTCCTTCTTCTTCGACGCCCACCTCGACTTCTTCGAAGAGATCGCCAAGTTCCGCGCAGCCCGGCGGATCTGGGCCCGCTGGATGCGCGACGTGTACGGCGCGAAGACCGACAAGGCGCAGTGGCTGCGCTTCCACACCCAGACCGCCGGCGTGTCGCTCACGGCGCCGCAGCCGGACAACAACATCGTCCGAACGGCTCTCGAGGCGCTCTCCGCGGTGCTGGGCGGCACCAACTCCCTGCACACCAACGCTCTCGACGAGGTGCTCGCGCTCCCGAGCGCCAAGGCCGCCGAGATCGCGCTGCGCACCCAGCAGGTGATCATGGAGGAGACCGGGGTTGCGAACGTCGCCGACCCCCTCGGCGGGTCCTGGTACGTCGAGGCGCTGACCGACCGGATCGAGGCGGAGGCGGAGAAGATCTTCGACCGCATCCGGTCCATGGGCGGTGGCGAGGAGAGGGATCACGAGATCGGCCCCATGACCTCCGGCATCCTGCGCGGCATCGAGGACGGCTGGTTCATGTCCGAGATCGCCGAGTCCGCCTTCCAGTACCAGCGGGCGGTGGAGAAGGGCGACAAGAAGATCGTCGGAGTCAACTGCCACACCAGCACGGTCGTAGGGGAGCTGGACATCCTGCGGGTCAGCCACGAGGTCGAGCGCGAGCAGGTCCGCGAGCTCGCCGTACGCCGCGACGGCCGCGACGAGGCGGCCGTGCGGGACGCGCTGGGGCGGATGCTGGAGGCGGCGCGGTCGGGAGCCAACATGGTCCCGCCGATGCTCGAGGCCGCTCGGGTCGAGGCGACGCTGGGGGAGATCTGCTCCGCGCTGCGGGAGGAATGGGGCGACTACCGCGAGCCGCCGCGCTTCTAGACCGGCTTGGGGTGGTCCTCGGCCGCCCCCGACGGACCCGGCTGCGACGGCGCGCCTGGGTCGGCGGTCCCAAGGGCCGTCGCCGTCCCCGAGGTCGCGGCCGTGGCGGAAGGCGCCGCCGTCGCGGAGAGGTCGCGGCACCACACCTCGAACCGGCGCTCGTCCCGGCCGGTGGTCTCACCGGTTCGGGTCCACCCCAGCCGGGCGTAGAACGGCCCAGCGCCGGCGGGCCCGGCCAGCGTCACGAGCCGCGCCGTGCTCACGCCGCGCCGGCGCAGCTCGGCCTCGTAAGCCGTGACGAGCGACTTCCCGGCGCCCGAGGACCTGACCTCGGGGTCGACGGCGATGTGGTGCAACGTGGCGGTCGCGCCCCTGCCCGTCGTAGCGGGGCGTGCGCCGCGGGCGGCGTGCGCCGCCCGCGCGGCGTAGCGGCACAGTCGTGTGCGCAGGAACGTCGCGAGCAGTGCCGGGCGGACCGCCAGGCCGGCCACGAGCGCAGCCGCCAGGCGTGGACCGCACCGGCGTACGACGTGGGCCCGGTGCCCGGCGTCGTCGGAGGTGCCGAACAGGTAGCCCACAGGCCCCTCCGCGGTCGCCGCGACCAGCGTGACGGCGGCAGGACTCGTCCGCGCCGCGTCGTACCACGCTCGGAGCACACCGTGCCCCGCACGGGCCAGGAACCCGTGGGGAAAGTGATGCGCGTGCAGCCGCGCGGCGAACGCGCTCTCCGTGGCCGACATCGGACGCACCTTGAGATGCGGACGCGGCGTGACGGACCGGGGGGTTGCCTCGGAGGTCGTCACAGGAGGTAACCCTACGGACAGGCGTGGCGTGCATGGAGTCACGTTCGGGCGCGTCGCAGTTTTTTCTCGCCGCCCGGACCCCGTTCGCCGAAGTGGGACCGGGGCGGGGAGAATGCGGGCATGACCCAGCCTCCGTTCAGCGCGTACGGCGCCGTCGACCTCGGCGCGCTCGCGGCGCGGTCACGTGCGCCGTCCCGGTCCTCCGCAGCTTCCTCCGTCGAGCGCGCGGGCGGAGCTCCCGCGGCAGGGGCGGCGCCGGCGGCGGCGGAGCTGGTGCTCGACGTCGACGAGTCCGGCTTCGAGGCGCTTCTCGAGCAGTCCATGCACGTGCCGGTGGTCCTCGACTTCTGGGCCGAGTGGTGCGGTCCGTGCAAGCAGCTCAGCCCAGTCCTCGAGCGCCTGGCCGTGGAGTACGCCGGGCGCTGGCTGCTGGCGAAGGTCGACGTGGACGCGAACCAGCGCCTGGCCGCGGCGTTCCGGGTGCAGAGCATCCCGTCGGTCTTCGCGCTGCTCGCGGGCCAGCCGGTGCCGTTGTTCCAGGGGGCGCTCCCGGAGGCGCAGCTGCGCCAGTACCTCGACGAGCTGCTCCGCGTCGCGGCCGAGAACGGTGTGAGCGGCACGGTCGCCGCGGGGGGAGCGGGCGTCGACGCGCCGCCGGTCCCCGATGACGAGCCGTCGGACCCGCGCTACGACGCCGCCTACGACGCCATCGAGCGGGGGGACTACGCCGCTGCGGCGGCGGCCTACCAGCAGCTGCTCGACGAGTCTCCCGCCGACGAGATGGCCCGGGCGGGGCTCGCCCAGGTCGACCTCCTCCGCCGTACCTCCGAGGTCGACCCGCGCGCGGTCCGTACCTCGGCCGCCGAGCGGCCCGACGACGTCGCGGCACAGTGCGCCGCGGCCGACCTCGACCTCCTCGGCGGCCACGTCGAGGACGCGTTCACGCGCCTGGTCGACACGGTCCGGCGTACGGCGGGTGCCGACCGCGACGCCGCCCGGACTCACCTGCTGAGCCTTTTCGAGGTGGTGGGGCTGGAGGATCCTCGGGTTCTCGCCGCCCGCCGGGCCCTCGCCAGCGCGCTGTTCTAGCGTCGGCGCGCCGACGAGCTCCGGCGCTTCGTGCCGTCCGGGCGCCGGAGGGCGGCAAGGGCACGGCGTAGGCGCCGAGGTCAGCGCATCATGCCGCATCAGGAGGCGGAGGACTGTTCTGCGAATACCGGCGAGGCCCCCGGGACCACGGGAAGGCCAGCCGGGAAGCGGCAGCTCGCGCACCGCGCAGCAGCATGCCGGCGACGGGCCGCAGGTGGACATCCGCCACGTTTGCGGCCACCCCGGTCATGGACGGGGCGAACACCTGCAGCTCGACGTACGGCCGGACGAGGTCCGTCCACTCCAGCTTGTACGGGTCGGCGGCCCCACCGAGGTTGACCTCTTCACGCCCGGCTGCCCTTGCCTGGTCGAGCAGCTCGGCCATGAGCAGCTTGCCTGGTCCGAAGCTGCGCAGCTGTTCGTCGTATCCCGTCTTCAGGAAGTGCCATCGCGACTGGTCGTCGAGTGCGAACTGAAAGGCGATCGGACGCTCGTCGAGACACAGGAACGCCAGCAGCAATGACTTCCGCGAAGCAGCCCACCGCGCGATCTCGAGATAGAAACGGGTCGTCTCGGTGCGGGAGAGAACATCGTCCCCCTGCCTGCCCTTCCAGCTCGACGCCTCGATCTGGAACCACAGCTGCATCATCTCGTCGAGCCGCTGGTCGCCGCTGTGCACCCGGACGTTCACCCTGCCCTGCTCCTCCAGCCGCCGTCGGCGACGCGCGAGGACGCGGCGTGACTTCGGGTCGGTCCGTTCGGTCACAGTCCCCAAGTGGACGTACGGCGTCTCCAGCAGGACGTGGCTGCTGACCCGGCACCCGCAACGGCTGGCGACGCCACGTGCGCGCTCGGCCGTCGGCGGGTCGAGGAAGCTCAGCGTCACGTTCCAGCGGCGCAACCGGAACAGCTGGGCGAGGATCTCATCGGCGGCGGCGTCGTCCGCGGCGAGGACGGGGTAGGCCGGGGTGTGCCAGTTGGTGGGGGAGCGCAGGCGTCCGTGGCGGGCGAGCAACGGCAGCACGGCGACCAGCGTGGGGCCGCGCCGGAGCGCGAGAAGCTCGAACCGCGCACGGCCGGCAAAGGCGCCCAGCCAGGCGGCGTACCAGCCCGGACGCGCGAACGGTGCGGCGCCGGTCGCGTCGGCTAGAGCGTCCCACTCCGAGGCGATGGACTCGACGCTGGCGTGGACCTCGAGATGTCCCGGACCTGTCGTCACGAGGCGTTCCGCGCCGGGCGCTCGCCCGCTGACGCACGGCCACGGTCGGCAAGCAGTTCCTCGAAGATCTCCTGGACGCGGCGGGCGACCGATGTCCACGACGCCGCGTGAGCCAGCCTCGCCCGCCCCGCCTCGCCACGCCTGGCTGCTTCGGCAATGTCGACGAGCAGCGCTTCGAGACCTCGTGCCAGTGCTTCTGGATCGCGCGGCGGAACCAGCACACCCGTCTCGCCGTCGGTGACCACGTCGGGAATGTCACCGACCTCCGTGGCGACAACGGGCCGGGCGAAGGTCTGGGCGAGGTGCACGACGCCACTCTGGCTCGCCGAGACGTAGGGGACGACGACGACCCGTGCGGCACCGAACAGCGCGGGCACGTCTGCCATCGGCACGTACCCGATCCGGAGGGTCACCCCGCCCAGTGCGTCGGCCCGTCGCTGCAGCTCCCTCAGATCGACGTCGCCCGGTGCCCCCGCCAGCACGAGCTCGGCGGCCGGAAGCCTGCTCCGCACCTGCGACCAGGCGTCGAGCAGGACGTCGATGCCCTTGTAACCGGCGAGCGTGCCGAAGAACAGCACCTGCATCCCGGTGTGCTCCACGGGCGCCACGCCGGTGGTGAGGAAGACCGACTCGTCGCCGTGCGGGATGACCTCGACTCGTCTCGCCCCGGGCCACACCTCGCGGAAGTCCTCGCGGACGCGGTCACCGAGCACGAGGACCGCGTCCATGGCGCGGAAGGCTCCTCCCAGGCTCCACCGGTACACCGGGTTCTGTCGTGGGACGCCTACTGTCGGCCAGGAGGACCGGCGCGGCTCGTGGCAGAGATCGACGAGCACCGGCCGCGGCTGGCGGCGCGCGACGGAGCGCACGAACAGGCCGTCGACGGTGAAGCGCCACGAACCCCACTGCACCACGTCGGGCGACCGAGTGGCGATCTCCCGCACCAGGCGGCGCCACGCATGGACGTACTGGAGGGCGCGCAGGATGCGCCGCGCCTTGCGCAGCACCGCGTGCTCCACCGACGGCGGGGCGGGATGCCACGTCGGCAGGACCGGTACCACGCGGAAGCGGGGGTGCTCCGAGCTCAGTTCCGGGTCCGGTCCGGTCAGGAGCTCGACGTCGTGACCCAGCTCCGCAAGACCATGGCCCAGCTGGAAGCCGAACTGGAAGAGTCCACCGGAGGGGTTGAACTCCACCAGAAGGATCTTCACACGACGGCCCTTCACCAGCCAGCAGGTCGGCCCAGTCTAGTCGTTGTGGTGGCGCGACCTGCGCCGGCGGAAGAAACGACAGACGCTCGCTATCAACGGGCGAATGCTGGAGCGCGACGGGCGCGTGTGGTTGGGCGGCTTAGGCCGCGGCCGCGTGGCGCGCGTGCAGCGACCGGGCGACGACCGCTCCGGCACCGAGAAGCCCGCGCGGGGTGAACCGGGCTGCCACAACGCGACGGTCGGTCCGGTGACCCGAGGCGAAGCGGTACTTGAAGGCGTGATCTCCGCGCAGCAGGTCGAACTCGTCGTAACCCTCCTGCGCCGCGGACGCGATCGCATGCCCCAGCAGCGTTCTGCCGGGGCTCATCCCGACCGAGGGACGCATGCCCATGGAGTAGTAGTAGACGGCCCGGCGGTGCACCAGCGCGTAGAGCAGTGCCGCGTTCACGCCTTCGGCGACCAGGCGGTAAATGCGCACACCGGGCCCGCCCAGCCGGCGCACTGCCTCCGCGTGGAACTGCCGCCGCTCCGGCGTGGCGAAGACCGCCGACCGCACGCCGAAGCGCTCGTTGTGCAGGCTCATGAGCTCCTCGAGGTGCCGCACCACCTCGTCGGGCTCGGTTACGACGTCGAAACCACCTCCGGTGCGCTCCGCCTGGCGCAGCCCGCGCCGTAGCTGGTCGCGCAGGTTGCGGCTCGGAAACAAATCGCCGAAACTGCGACGTCGCAGGTCGACGTACGGCGCGACGATGTCGCGCTCGGGCAGCCGCAGAGCGACGGGCGGGACGATTGCCCGGAGGGCCGCGGCGAGTCCCCCGGAAGCGGTGAGCCCGTCCAGGTCGAGCATGTCCCACGTCCGCTCGCGCATCAGATGTCGCAGCATCGCGGTAGCGCCACCAGCGCGGTGCTCGGTGCGGGCCACGACGTCGAGGTGGTCGGGGTGCAGCCACCCTGAACCGGCGATGCCCAGTGTCCGTACGCCCCCGGGACCGTGGGTGAACTGGATCGGCAACAGGGCAACCGGCTCGGCGTGGAACGACGCGAGCAGGACCGATTGACGTTGCCTCGCGGATCGGTACTGCGCCAGGACCGAGCACCACTCGAGGCCAAGGAAGGGCGAGTCGACGCTGCCCTGCTGCTGCAACTGGCTCCACAGCTGGGAGACCACGGGGGCGTCGAGCGGCAGCTCCTCGACGCTCCAGCCGTAGGCACGCGGGACGGCGCCCACGAGCCTGCCGCCCAGCATCCCCTCGTCCTCATCTCGCTGCCGGGACTGCCCGACCACAGTGGCGCCGACCACAGTGGCGCCGAAACCACAGTGGCGCCGACCACAGTGGCGGACCTCATCGGCAGCCTGGTGGGCGGGCGCGCGGAAAGCGCACGAACGCCCGCCGGTACCGTCAGCTGCCGTTCCAGCTGCGCAGCACCCGCAACCGGTCCCACGGGATGTGTGGCATGTTGTAGTAGTCCCACTCGAAACCAGCAGCGGGGTAGGGGTCGTCCTTGCCGTGCGTCGGCTTCTCGAACGCGAACGCCATCGGTGCCGCCGCATTGTCGCGCGCGTAGGCTCCGTACTTCTGCAGAGCCCGCGCCACTGCCTTCTCACCAGGAGTGATGCCGGGAATCGCGTCGACATCGATGCGAGGGTCGAGCTGGACCCGCGCACCCTGCGGGATGCAGTCCCACCGGTGGGACAGGCCATCAGTCTTCGTGGCCGGATGGCGCATTGCGCCGGCGCAGGCATTGTCCGTGGCGAAGGAGAGGGCGTGGTCGATGCGTCCCTCGCGGATCTCGTGGGCTCGGACCACCCCGGCCAGCAGGTTGACCCCGGCGCCGGTCGCACCGCCCGAGGGCCCGTGGCCGGCGCCGTCCAGGCTTGCACACGTCGCCCAACTGGTCACCCACTCTCCGGCGACGCGCCGGGCCTGCCAGAAATCGCAGACGGAACGGCTGGCGGGGTCGACGACGACCATCGCCCCGTCCGAGCCGGCGTTCGGGGACGCCGCCGCCGGAATCCGTAGCGTCCGCTTCTCCAGGTCGCAGCGTCCCCAGGGCATCGTGCACGTCACGTGCACCTTCCGGTCGTCTGCGCTCGCCTCGTAGACGGGGGTGCCGAACTCGTAGAGCAGGGCGTAGGCGCCGGACTCCCGGGCCAGCCGCGCGACCATCACCTCGCTCCTCGCGTCGAGCTCGGGACGCGCCGGGATGGGGCTGTTCCACGGGCTGCTGTCGGAGAAGGGGCGGTCGGAACGAGCGGCAGCAGAGGCGGCCTCGCTAGTGGCGGGAGCGGCTGGGACCGAGGACGTCGCGCTGGCAACGGTGACGGGGGTCGCCGCCAGCAGAGCAAGCAGCCCCTCGACCAGGGCGAGTCGCGCGTTGGGTCGGAAGCCGTGCACGGTGCTCTCCTTCTTCCAGTTGGCCCGCAGTCTCACGTGGCTCGCGTCGGTGCTCACGACACGTTGACGGAACAATCAGGACAATGACCGCATTCGCCGCGCGAGCGCGCGCAGCCACTCGGGGCGGGGCCTGCTCGACAGTACCTCAGCGGCGGCACGCTCGGCGATGGCCGTGGGCAGGAGGGCCACGGCCGGTAGCGCGGCAGCGAGCAGCGCTCGCTCAGGAGCAGGGAGACCTCGAGCCTGGCGCACCGCGCGGAGACCGGCAGCGAGCAGCGGCAGGATCCGGTCCTCCGGCACCGGGTGCCCAGGCCGGTCCAGACGCAGCGAGGCCAGCCGCTGCAGGACGTGCAGCGGGTCCTTCAACGGCAGGTGCGCAGGCATATCGTGACTTCGGGCGCGCGCGGTCTCCGCGACGTAGCGACAGCGCATGAGGTCGTAGACGAGCCGCTGTCGCATGCCCTCCACCGTCACTCCACCGCTGAACGCCCACAGGTTGCGTCCGTGCAACCGGTAGCAGCCCAGCTCACGCTCGACCGAGACGACCGGGCCGTGGAACGGCGCCAGCGGGTTCAGGTAGCCGTCGTTGGTGTTCCGGAAGTCCTCCTCGGGGATCGGCAGCAGCGCGTCGAGCACCCGGCGGCTGAACGCGTTGCCCGTCATCACGGGCGTGACGTAGCGCCCCGTCGCGAGAAGCTGGGGCACCACGTCACCGGAGGGCATCGGGACCCACGGCGGCGGGTCCACCCCGGTGCGGTGGCCGTCGGCGTCGATGAGCGTCAGGCGGAACTGCACCTTGGCGCACTCGGGCGTCCAGGCCGCGGCGACCTCACCGGCCGCCTCCGGACGGAGCAGGTCGTCGGCGTCGAGGAACATCACGATGTCCCCTGTTGTCCGCCGGACCGCCGCGTTGACCACGGAGGAGTTGCCGCCGTTCTCCTTGTACAGTCGCGCAACCCGGTCGTCGTAGCCGTCGATGATCGCACGGGAGGAGTCGGTGGACCCGTCGTCCACGACGAGCACCTCGACGGGGTAGAGCTGGGCGAGGGCACTGTCGATGGCGGTCCTGAGGAACTGTGCGTAGTTGTGGGAGAGGACCACCACGCTGACCTTGGGCCTCACCTCGGGTCCACCTTCTTCCAGCCGGCGGCCGCGGACGCCAGCGGGCGGCCGGCCAGCACATCGTCGTAGACGCCCCGAAGCTGTCGAGCCCACTGTTCGCCGTCGAAGCACTCCTCGGCGCGAGCGCGCGCCGCCCTCGCCATGGCGGCCCGCCGCGCCGGATCGGTGAGCAGTGCCACCACGGCACGGGGTATGGCGGCGAGATCGCCGCGGTCGAACAGCAACCCGGTGACGCCGTCCTCCACGACCTCGGGCACCCCGCCGACGCGCGTCGCAACGGCGGGGACTCCGCACGCCGCGGCCTCGATGAGGGCCGTCGGGAGCGCTTCGATGTAGGTGGGCAGCAGGGCCAACGATGAGGCCCGCAGGATCGCCGGGACGTCTCGGCGCACTCCGGCGAAGTGCACGCGGTGCTGCAGGCCCAGCCGGGCGACGTGTTCCCGCAACCGGCTGTCCATCGGGCCGTCGCCCACGATGAGGAGCCTCGCTTCGGGGGCCGAGCGCAGCACCTGAGGCCATGCGTCGATGGCCTCGGGATGCCCCTTCTCGTAGCGAAGATGGGCGACGAGGGTCACGATCGGCACCCCGGGCGGGATGCCGAGGTCTGCCGGCGGGTCAGTCGGGCGAAGGCCAGGCGGTGGCGAGAAGCGAGCGAGGTCGATGCCGTTGCGGAGCACGACCCACTTGGTCCCGTCGACCCGGTAGCGAGCGGCGAAACCGTGGAGGGACGCTTGCGACACGCACACGACACCGGCTGACGCGTTCGCCGCCGCGACTGAGAGGCGCTCGCGGACGCCGTCGCGCGCGTCGAGGGGGCGGGGGACGTGGTGGAACGTGCACACCGTTCGCCGGCCGACGAGCCGCGCGGCGGCCGGAGCCAAGGTCACGGCGTAGCCGAGGTGGGCGTGGACGACGTCGCATCCCGAGCGCGAAACCACCCGGGCGATCCTGGGGACGGCGCTCGGGTGCAGCAGGCGGGGGATCGACAGGAAGTGCAACCGCAGACCGGCCCGTTCGAGGACCGGCCGCCACAGGGCCCGGTCACCGGTGGGGCCGGCGAGACTTGCGACGTCGATCTCCAGATCGAGGGCGGACGAGAGCCGCCCCAACGCGGCGACCATGTTCTCGGCGCCGCCGAAGGACAGCGCGTCGATGACGACCAGCAGTTTCACGGCGTCATCCCGTCCCCTGAACGCCCGTCAACCGCCCCTTCCGCCCGGGAGTTGCGCGTCGACGAGATGGACCGGGCGATCCTGCCGCGGGCGCCGCGCGCGAGGTAGCGCAGGTTTGCCAACAGGTCGACGAGCCCGCGCTGCGGAACCATGAAGCTGCGCCGGATCTCGTACGGCGGCGTGCCCGAGCCGTTGAAACCCTCGACCGTCGTCATGGCGAAGGAGTGACCGGCCCGCGCGACCGCGCGCAGCGTCGCGGCGTCGTAGTCGGCGACCGTGCCGTTCGGATAGGCCAAAATCGGCGTAGGGACTCCCAGCTCGCCCTCCAGCTGCCGCCTCGCCTGCACGAGATCGTCCGTCTGTTCAGCCTCGGTCTCCTGGGACAGGATGGCGTGGTAGGAGGAGTGCGAGCCCACTGCGTGGCCCCGAGCGACGAGTCGTCGGGCGCCCTCCCAGTCGAGGAACAGGTCAGGCCCCGGCGCGGGGGTGGACGGGGCGAGCCGCCTGACGAGCTCGTGAACCGCGTCTTCTCGTGCGGCCCGGTTTCGCCGTTTCAGCGCGGCTGCCACCACTGCCTGCGCGTGCGCGCGCTCGGGTTCGGAACCGAGCCGGTGACAGGTGCCTTCCCATACCAGCTCACTGCGGGTGGCTGCGCAGAACGCCCAGCCCACCGTCTCCCACCACGCCGAGACCGTCCGCGACAGCAGACCTGGTACGAGGAAGAAGGTGGCCGGCAGCGACAGCCGCTCGAGCAGTGGCGCGGCGAGGGTGAGGTTGTCGGTATAGCCGTCGTCGAAGGTCAGCGCCACTGCCGCTCGAGGCAGCGGGCGCCCCTGCGACAACCGTGCGAGGGCCTCATCGAGAGGCAGGACGGTCGCAACACGCCGCAACGCTCGAAGCTGCCGCTCCAGGCCCTGCGGGCCCGTGTCCCCCGAGGAGGGGAAGCACCACGTGCCGCGCACGTTGTGGTAGCACAACACGAGCAGTCGGTCAGCCACCTCTCCATCCTTCCTCACGGCCCACCGCGGTCACCGCGCGACCGCGTGGGCCAGGAGGCGACGCAGCTCGACCAGCGTGCCGCGTGACAGCAGCGCAAGCGCGCCGACGCACCCCGCAGCGCCCACCACGGTGCTCGCCGCGAGCCCCGACGGCCCCGGCGGCGTCAGCAGCTGGACGGGCAGAGCCGTCGCGACAACTCCCGCGGTCGCGACGGCGGCCGGCCGAAGTGCCGCGAGGCTGTCCGCGATCGGCACGCGCAGGACCCGACCGGCGAGGAGCAATCGAGCAGTCGAGTAGACGACCATCAGGACGAGGTGCACGACCGCGACCATGACGATGCCGTGCGGCGCGGCGAGGATGAAGCCGACAACGGTGACTGCGGTCACCGGCGCTGACACCGCGAACAGCAAGCCTGGTCGGCCGATCGCGAGGAAGATGTCCCCCGACGCATAGCCGACCGAGGAGACTGCGAGCATCAGGGCGATCAACGCCATCGGCAGCGCCGCGGGCAGCCAACGATCTTCGAACAGCGTGTGGACCAGGTCGCGTGAGACGATGGCGAGGCCGGTCCCGGCGGCAAAGCCGAAGAGGCTGAGCAGCGTGAGGGCCCGGAGCATGACCTGCTGGAAGCTGGCGGGATCCGAGCTCCGGGATCGGGCGTACACCGAGAACGCCACCGTGGAGAAGATGTAGTACATGTTGGCGATCAGGAGCTCGGGCAAGCGGTAGGCCATCGAGTACAAGCCGAGCGCCTCCGGCCCGAGCCGGTTCCCGACGACGAGGTAGTCCGAGCTGCCGAAGACGACGCCGAGCACCTTGAGCCCGACGACCACTCCGCCGAAGCGCAGCAGCGCGCCTGCGGCATCGGCGTCGAGCGCAAGAGTCGGGCGGAAGCGCACCAGCAGGAAGTTCGCAGCCGTGCCGACAGCTTCCGACGCCACGATGCCGATGACCAGGGCAGCGGGGCCCGGGGCGACCAGAGCCACGCCGATGGAGACAGCGGCCCGCACCACGGCCCGGGACAGGTCGACGACGGTACGTTCCTTGAACCGCAGGTCGCGCCGGAGGATGGCGTCCTGGACCTGCCCCGCCCCCCGGATCAGGACGCTGCAGAAGAGCAGCCGCAACAGGTCCACGTGCTCCGGGACTCGCAGCAGTACGGCAAGGGCCGGAGCAGCGAGCAGCCCGGCGACGGTGAAGAGCAAGGCGACGCCGAGATTCAGCGTGAAGGCCGTCTGCACCCGACGGGTGACGCCCTTCTCCTGCTCGTAGATCAACGCTGAGCCGACGCCGACGTCGAGGCCGATCTCGAGATAGGCGAGCACCGCAAGCCCTGCAGCCACCACACCGAAGTCCGCGGGCGACAGCAGAGCCGCGAGCACGAGCGTGACGCAGAAGACGATCAGGCGGCTCCCCCCGAAGGAGAGCACTGTCCAGGCAACGCTCTGTACAGCGCCGCGCTCGTCGACCCGCCCTTCGTGACCCCCAGAGCTGCTCATGCGGCGGCCGGCCCCCCCTCACCGGTCAGCACCTCGTCATAGAGTGCGCGCAGGCGTCGAGCCCACGTGGAGGCGTCGAAGCGTGCGGTGAACCGCGAGAGCGCCGCCCTCCCGAGCTGCGTGCGCAGGCTCGGGTCCGTGGCGAGCCCGGCCATGGCGGTTGCGAGGGCGTCAGCGTCGGCGGGCGGCACCAACAGCGCCTCGGCCGCCGTCACGACCTCGGGCACTCCGCCCACCACAGTGGCGACCGAGGGCCGCCCGGCGGCAAGTGCCTGCAGCAGAACGGTGGGAAGCGCGTCGAACCGGCTCGACGACACGACGAAGTCCGCCGCGTCCATCAGCGCGGGGACGTCGTCCCGGAAGCCGAGGAACTCCAGCCTCGCCGACGGTAGACCGGCGCGCGCGGCCTGCGCCTCCAGCTGCGGCCGAAGCTCGCCGTCGCCGGCCATCACCACCTTGATCCCGACGGGGGCGGGTACCCGAGCCAACGCCTCGATCAGGTCCGCGTGCCCCTTGCCTGCGCGCATGATGCCCACATGCAGCGCGAGGGCCGTGTCCGCCCCGACGCCGAGCGCCCGACGCAGCGCGGCCCGGTCGGTCACCGGCCGTCGGCCCGGCGCGACCACCCCGTTGGGGATCGTGACGACGCTTGGCTCGGGCACCCGGAAGGTCTCGAGATACCACCGTCGCTGCGCCTCGGACACCGCTACCGTCCTCGCGGCCGTAGTGATGCGGGCGGTGGCCGCCAGCCGACGCTTGAGCCGCCCTACGGGAGTCGGCGCGTCCTCGATCAGGTGCAAGGTCGAGACCATCGGCACCCCGAGCCGGCGGGATGCCGCCGCCCCGACCAGGTCCGCGTGCTTGAGGTGGGTGTGAATGACGGAGGGCCGCCCGACCCGCAACGCGGCCACCCCGGCTGCGAGTGCGCGGGGGTCCCAACGCGACGCGAACCCAAGGTCTGTCACGCGGACGCCGAGACCTGCCAGCGCGTCGGCATAGCGCCGGTCGCGCACTCGCATCAGGGCGACGACGCCCAGTTCGATGCCGGCGCCCGGTGCTACCCGCGCGAGGTCGACCAGCAGCGCCTCGGCACCGCCCCGCTCGAGGGCATGGATGACGTGCACGACCCGCAGGTGTGCCACTCCTCATGCACCCCGCGAGCAGTCGGCGGCGGAACCGCCTGACGAGATGTCAGGCAGCCCGCCGGTGCGCTCCGGCTTGGACCAGACCGCGGGGCGGTCGCCCCGCAGGTAACGGACGAGACCGGCGAGGGCCACCGCGTGCAGGAACACGACCTGCCCGCCGATCGCTGCTGGGCGCGGCACCTCGCGGCCCGTGAGCAGGCCGACTGCTGCCGCGCCGGCGACGAGGTGTCCTCCGAGGACGAGCGAGGCAGGCGTTGAGTGACGTGCTCGGCGAAATGCCAGCGCGAGGACGACGACGTGGGCGAGCGGCCCGAGCGACTGCCGCAACAGCCTGTGCCCCCACAGCTGGACAGCGATGACGTCGCGCCGGAACAGCAGCCGGCGGCGGCGCCACAAGACGTCGAACGTCCCGGCGACGACCCGCGTGCGACGTTCCCAGCTGTCCCGCCAGTTCTCGGCGGCAGTCTCCAGCGCGACCGCTGCCGGCTCGTAGACCACCCGCCAGCCAGCCTCGAGGGCGTCCAGCGCGATCCACAGGTCGTCGACGGCGACGTCGACCGGTAGTGGCCGCCAGGCCGACCGCCGGATCGCGGCAAGCTCGCCGACGAGGCCGATCGTGCTGCCCAGCCGCGACTCGCGGCGCTTGAGCCACGACTCGTACCGCCAGTAGATGCCCTCGCCCTGGCCCTCGACATGCTTCTCACCCGCGACCGCACCCACGCCGTCGTCGGCGAACCAGCGCGCCAGAGCGGCGAGCGAACCCGGCCGGAGGACCGTGTTGGCGTCACTCATCACAATGACGTCACCGCGAGCAGCCGCGACCCCGCGTTCCAGGGCCGCCGACTTGCCACGCCGGTCGTGCCCCTCGAGCACCCGTACGCCGACGGCGCGCGCCGCGTCAGCAGTCTGTGGGTCGTCCGCGACGACGAGAATCTCGAGCGCGCCCGGGTAACCGTTGGCCAGCAGGTCGGCGACCTTGTCCGCGATCACCGCCTGCTCGCGGTAGGCCGGGACCACGACCGTCAGGACAGGCAGGACCTCGGCGGGAGGGGGAGTCGCGTCGGGTCGGTGTCGGGTCCTCGCCGCGAGCCAGGCGGGATAGAGCAGGGGGCCGGCCGCGACGGCGAGCACCAGCCCGGCGGGGAGAAGTGTGTCCAGCCCGACGCGCCCCGACGTGAGACGGGACATCGTGGCCATCGGGCCTCCTCCACTGACTGCGGGTTTGCATCATCCCCCTGACCTCGGGTTCAACCCCCCTGACCTCGGGTTCAACCCCCCGGACTCCGCGTTCAACCTTCCGCGGGATCGCGTTCGGGCGAACATCCCGGACCGGTGCACTGCGCGCGCGACCGGCAGGTCGTCGATGCCCGCGTGCAGGAACAGGACGTCACAGCCGCTCCCGACGACAGCGCACCTCCTACACTGCGGGGGTGTGGAACACGTGTGACCGGTGCGACCGTGGCTGACAGTGCCAGGTGGCGCAGTGCCCGGTGGCGGGTGCCGCTGATCTCCGGGCTGGCAGTGGCGCTCCTGGTAGCCGCCGCCGGGTCCGCCTTCGCCCTGTCCCGGCCGGCCCAGTACCGCGCGAGCGCCACGCTGGTCGTGCTGCCGGACCGCGCGCTCGGCGTCGAGCAGGCAGCGTCGTACTACGACGTGCTGTCCCGGGGCCAGGTCGTGACGACCTTCGCGGAGATCCTGCGAGTCCGCGGGCTCCGCGGCGGGGGCAGCGGCTCGTCCGTCGAGGTGTCCACCGTGCCCGACACTGCGGTGATCCAGCTGTCCGCTACTGCCACGACCAGGGCCGGCGCCGAGCGCCGCGCCGACGAGGCGTTCGACAACGTCCGCGGCTACTTCGACGAAGTGGTAAGGCCGTACCGAGTGCTCGTCGTCAGCGACGCGGCAGGCAGCGCCGAACCCGTCGGGAGCCCGGCTTCCCTGGGGGCGGCTGTGGCGCTTGGCGCGCTGGTCGCCGGCATCGGCGTGGCCGCCGCCGCATACTCGATGACGCGACTGCGAGGGCAGTTGCCCCTGGATGATGGTGCTCCACCACGCGCGTCGTCCGAGAGTCACCCCCATGTCTCGCCGCCGCCGACCGAACCCGCTGCGACGTCGGCCACTGGCCGACCTGGGTGAGCAGGTGATACACGTCAGGCCACGAACGGGCGCCGTCGACCCGATGACCTCAGCTGCCGGGACGGCGTCATGTTCCCCCCTGCGGCGAACCATGGGGCCCAGGCGACGCGTCGGGCAGGCGGTCGCGGCGCTCGTCGTCGCCGTGACCGTGAGCTGGTCGCCGGTGAGCGCGGCTGCCGAGGAGCCAGAGGTTTTGTCGGTCCGGGCGGAGGAGGGACGCAACGTCTCCGTCGTGGTGGAGCTGCCGAGAGGCGCCGACCGCGGCGACGCGCGTGGGGCGACGCTCGTGCTGCCGGAGGTGGATGCCGTGCGACCGGCGTCGGTCTCGCCGGTGTGGTCGCCAAGCCTGACGCTGGCTGTCGTGCTGGCTCCTCCAGGAAGGCCGGCACGCGCCGCCGCGACGCGTGCCGCTGCCGATCTGCTGTTGCGCGTCCCCGACGGGACGCTGATGACGCTCGTCACGCCCGCCGACCCACCCGTCGTGACGGCGCCGCTCACGGCTGATGCCAGGACCGCGGTCGGCACTTTCGGGGAGAAGCCGCCGGAGGGAAAGCCGTTGGCGGGGGCTGCGATCGAGCTGGCTGCTCGTCAGCTGACCGAGGCGCCACGCCCGGGCCCGCGCGCGGTCGTCGTTCTCTCGTCGAGCGCCACGTTGCGCTCCGCGGACGTACCACGCGTGGCGCGGACCCTGCGCAAGACCGAGGCGCTACTCCACGTCGTACACCTCTCGAACGGCGCGACGCCCACGTGGGACGGCCTCGTGCGCGCGGCGAGTGGCTCCAGCACCAGGCCCGGGACCGAGCCGACCGATGCCGCGGCGGCACTGCGTGCGACGTACAAGCTTCGCTTCCGCCTTCCGCCGGGTCCCGTGCCAGAGGCGGCCCAACTGCGCTTCGCCGGTGACGTCACGTCCCCGCCGCTCCGCCTTCAGCTCCCCCGCGGAGCCACGCCCGTCGACCAAGAACCTCCCCGGGTGGAGCCACCGCCAGCTGATGAGCGCTTCTCGCCGATCCTTGCCGTGGCCTCGGGGCTCGCCGTCGTCGCGGGCCTGTTGCTCGCGATCCTCGCCGGGCGTCGCGCGGGGCGTGGAACTGGGCCCCCTGCCGCCGTGCGGCCCGCCGGTGCGGCGTCCCAGAGCGACTCCGCCCTGCCCACACTGGCGGTCATGGCCGCCGGCGTGGGTGCCGGCCTGCTGGGCCTGGCCGCTTCCGTGTCCGCCGGCGTACCGCTGGCGGCACCCGTGCTGATGGCCGGGCTCGTCGCGCTGCCGGTGCTGCTCGCCCGGCCGCAGCTGGCCGTGCTCGCGCTTGCCGTCGAGGACGTGACCAACCTCGGCGGGGTGGGCGCGCAGTACGGCGTGACAGGGATCCACACCGGGCTGCTGGCCATCGCAGTCGCCGCGGTGGCGCTGGCGTGGGCGCGAGGAGGTCTTCGAGTCTCCCGGGTGCCGCTCGTGCTGGTCTTCGCGGTGCTGTACCTCGTCGCCCAGCTGGCTGCGGCCCTCGCGGCCGGTGCGCCGGCGGAGAGCGTCGTCGCGGTGACGGAGACGGCGAAGGACATCGTGCTCGTCGGGCTGGTGGCCGTCGTGGTCACGGCCACCGACGCCGCGGTGCCGTTGGCCCGGGTACTGGTGGTGACCGTGACGGGTCTCGCGCTCCTGTCGGTGGTCCAGGAGTTCGTGTTCGGCAACAGCACCCAGTTCGGGGGGCTGTCGAACGTCCCCCTCGCAGCCGATCTCGGCTTGTTCACGGCGCGCCACTCCGGACCACTGCTTGACCCCAACTTCTGGGGCCGGGTCCTGGTGCTCGTCGTCCCGCTCGCGCTATCCCTCGCCGCGGCAGCCGCCAGTCGGGGCGTGCGCGTCGGCTGGCTCGCCGCGACCGCCGTCCTGGCCGCCGGCGTCTACCTGACCGGAAGTCGCGGGTCGCTGCTCGCGCTGGTCGCAGCGGTGGCTACGTGGCTGCTGCTCGCCGGACCGCGCTACCGACGCGTGCTCGTGTTGTCACCCCTCCTGCTGGTCCTGCTGGCCGTACCGGGGGTCGGGACGCGCCTCGCCACACTCACGGACGTCGGCGCCTCCTCGCTGTCCCGCCCCGATCCCTCACTCGAAGGCCGGCGGGTGGCCCAGGCCGCCGGTCTCCTGATGGTCACCGAGCATCCGCTGATGGGCGTCGGTCCCGGGCGGTTCGTTCAGGAGATGCCGGAGTACCAACGGCGGTACGGCCTGCCGGAGTCCCGACCGCTCGCTGCGCACAACCTCTATCTCGAGCAGGCGGCGGAGGGGGGCGTGGTGGTTCTCCTCGCGTGGCTCGGACTGTTCGGCAGCGCCGTTCTCGTCGCCCTACGGGCCAGGGCGCTGCTGCATCACTGGGCGGGTTCGGGCGAGCGAGCGAGTCCGCAAGCCGCCTTGCTGGCTGACGGCGTCCTCGCCGCCCTGGCGGGCTGGGCGGTGGCAAGCCTGTTCCTCCACCTCGCGACGTTCCGCACGCTGCTGTTCGTCTTCGCCATCGCCGCCGGCCTCGAAGCCCGCGCCAGGGCCGCGATGTCGCCTGGTCCGTCGCTCGCCAGCGACACCGGTGCCCTCGTTCGCACGACCACGAGTGGGCCGCGGTGAGCTCTGAAGTGCGCCTTCGGGGTTCCCTGCTGGCCGGCGCGGCCGTCTGCTTCATCGCAGCGGGCCTGCAGCTGCCGGGCGCGTCCCAAGCGGAACGGGAGGCGCGGGCGAGTGCGCGGCTGGTCGTGGACCGACCGGAGGTCTACCCCTACGACCAGGATGCCTTGGGACGGGAGTCCGTGCTGCTCACCTTCGCCGCCATGGCGAGCGACCCTGCGTTCGTCCGTCAGGCGGCAACGCAGCGGAACCTGTCCGCGCACGACCTGCGCGACGTCCGGGTGGACGTCACGAATGCCCCACGGTCAGCGCTGATCACGTTCACGGTGCGCGGCCCCGACCGCGTCGACGTCCGGGGACTCGTCCTCGGCGTGCGCACTGCCGCGATCACGAGAGTCAACACGCTCGCACCGCTGTACCAGCTACGCCCTGAACCCGCGGGTCCGCCGGTGCGGGTCAGCGGAGGCGGCTCGAGCGATCGCGGGGGGCCTATCGCCTTGGCCGGGCTCGCAGGCCTACTCGTGCTGGCGGCGGCATGGCTCAAGCGCCCTGCCTACGAAGCACCGACGCGACCGTCCGGAGCAGGATCTTGATGTCCGTCCATAGGGACCAGTTCTCGATGTAGTAGTTGTCGAAGTCCGCCCGGTCGGCGATCGAGGTGTCGCCCCGGAGCCCGTGCACCTGCGCCCAACCCGTGAGCCCCGCCGGAACCCGGTGCCGGTGGACGTAGCGGGGGAAGGTGCGCGCGAACTCGGAGACGAAGTGGGGCCGTTCGGGGCGCGGCCCGACCAGGCTCATCTCCCCGCGCAGGACATTGATCAGCTGCGGGAGCTCGTCGAGCGACGTGCGCCGCAGAAAACGCCCCACAGGGCCCAGTCGGTGGTCGTGGACGATGCTCCACGTCGTCTGGGACTCCATCTCCGATACCGGGCGCAGTGAGCGGAATTTCATCAGGGAGAACTCGCGCCCGTCCAGACCGACGCGCTTCTGCCGGAACAGCACCCCAGGTCCGCCTTCTAGCCGGACAGCCAACGCGATCAGTGCCAGCAGGGGGGACAGCAGCAGCAGCAGGCAAGCCGTGACCGCGACGTCGAACGGGCGCTTGAAGCGCCAGGCGACGGTCCGGAAGGCAGCGCGCCGAAGCCGAACGACGGGTAGCCCCCACAGCTGGTCCATCTCCGCCCCCGTGTGGTGGAGCTCGAACAGCCGAGGGACGTAGAAGATCTCGCAGTCCAACCGGTCACAGGTGCGGATGACGTGGACCATGTCGGACTCGCGCAGGGAACCGAAGGCGACGATGACGACCTTGACCTCGTGCTCGACGATCACCCGAGCGAGGTCGTGCTGAGAGCCGAGCAGCGGAAGCGTTCGCTGCGAGGGGGACAACAGCGGGTCGACGTCGAGGAAACCGATCGGTCGAAGCCCGAACGACGGGTGCTTGAGCATCAGGCGCGCAACCCGCCCGCCGACCTGACCCGCGCCGAGCACGAGGGTGTTGTGGGCGACGTACCCGCATGCCCGAAGCCACCTGACGACGTAGTAGCTCGCGGCGCGGAGCGCGACGACCAGCGCCGACGCGAGCCCGGCCGCGACCAACAGCCGCCGGTCCGGGGTTCGCTCGAGGAGGATGTCGAGTCCGGTCACGAGGGCGGCGGCGACCAGCGGGCACCCCGTCAGGGCCGGCAGGTCGTCGAGCAGCGACAGCGTCAGGCGTGAGCGGTACAGCCCCGCGAGCTTGTACAGGATGGCGGCGATCGCAGCGACGATGAGGAGGCCAGCAGGGGTCGCCCTGGTGACCGCCCCGGCGACGAGCAGCGCCAGTACGTCGACTCCGACGAGCAGCGGCTGGATACCGTAGCGCAGGACCCCGGGCGTGCGCGCTCGCTCGTACGTCGACGCGCCCGCAACGCCCCGCGCCGCGCGCACCGGCGGTGTCAATCCGTCGAACATGCGTGCTGCTCCTGACGATCGACACCTTCGTTTGGCCAAGGGCAGGCGGCTGGAACGCCGTTGCCGAACTCACGGGGTCACCGTCGCCGACGCTCGTCGCTGCGCTTGCTCAGTTCGCTTGTCTTCGTAGCCGGCCACGTGCCGGATTGGGGCACATCGGTCGATATCGAGTAGTGCTGGGGCGCTGTAGCAGCGTCAGCACGCGGGGCGACGACCAGGTCGCGACAGGTGTCCCGACCTGGTCGTCTCGGTCTGCGGCTACTCACCGTTCCAGGAGCGAAGAACGCGGATCTTGGACCAGGGAATGTGCGGCATGTCGTAGTAGTCCCACCCGAACCCAGCGGCCGGATACGGGTCCGACTCGCCGATGGGGTTCTCGAATGAGAAGGCCATCGGCGCGCCTGCGTTGTCGCGGTTGTACGCGCCGTACACCTGCAGAGCCTTGGCGACCGCCTTCTCGCCCGGCGTGATCCCCGGGATCGCGTCGACGTTGATGCTCGGGTCGAGCTGGATCCGCGCCCCCTCGGGAATGCAGTCGCTGCGGGCGGAGCTCCCGTCGGTCTTCTTCGCCGGGTAGCGGAAGACGCGCTGGCAGGAGTTGTCCGTGGCGAAGGAGAGGGCGTGGTCGATCCGTCCCTGGCGCATGTCGTATGTACGGACAACGCCGGCCAATGCGTTGATCCCGGCGCCCGTCGCGCCGCCGCTGAGTCCGCTGCCCTCGCCGTCGATGCTGGCACAGGTCCCCCAGCTGGTCTCCCAGCCTCCGGTGCTCGTACGGCGGGCCTGCCAGAAGTCGCAGACCTCACGCAGCGTCCAGTCCACGATGATCATCCGGCCGTCGGTGCCCGGCGTGGGCTTCGCGCCGGACGGGATCCGGATGCGCTTGGTCTCCAGGTCGCACGTACCCCACGGCATCGTGCACGCCACGGAGTACTGAGGGCTCGCCGAGTCGGCGTCGAAGACCGGGTCCCCGTAGTCGTACAGGTTCGCGTACGCCCGGTTGTTGCGGGCGATCACGGCGACCATCGCAGCGCTGTTCGGGTCCGTCACCGCGCCGGCCGGGATGGGCCGGTTGTACGCACTGTCGGGTGCGAACGGCCGGCCCCAACCGAGCCCGAAGGCGGTCGAGGACGTCGCCGTGGCAGTAGGCGTGGGCGTGGCGGTAGGTGTCGCGGTCGGGGTCGGCGTCGGGGTCGGCGAGACAGCGGTTGTGGCCGGGCGCAAGATCTCCAGAGCACTGAGCTTGGCGCGGTCGGCCGTCGCGTTGGTGGTCAGCGTGAGCTGTCCGTCGGTCACTCGGGTCCGGAACTGCTTGACCACCGCACGCATCGACCCCACGGATGCCGCGATGTCGTAGTTCGCGAGCTCGACGGCGCCACCCTCGAGGTTCACCGAGAAGATGCGCTTGCCGGGGCCGCCTGCGGCTCCCTGCGGGGCTCCCCAGTAGATCTCTGCGAAGTGGAGCCTGACGACGTAGTCGCCGGCTGCCGGGACGGGCAGGTTGTAGGTGAACCAGCCGTTGCGCTCCGAGCGGTAGATCGGGTCCGCGAGCGTCGAGGCGATGTCGGCGGTGGACGCGTTCGTCCAGGTCCTACCCCCGCTGACGCCACGGTCGGCCTGCCAGGTCACGCCGCCGGCGGTCACCTTCCCGCCACCGACGTTCATCCGGAGAACGGGCACGAGCTCGGTCGTTGACGCTGCGAGGCTGGGGACGGGTGCGGTCGCGGCCTGCGCGGCGGGGGAGGCCGGGACAGTGACAGCGGTCACCGCGGTCAGCAGCGAGAGACCGAGTGTGGCCGGAAGGTTCCGCTTGTAGCGCCAGCGGAGCGACGGGAACGTGGAGGGGGACATGACACAGACGTCGGTGCGGGCGTGCGTGTCCCTTGTTCCGCCGAACGGGTGACGCGGCGTCGCACCCGCCGATGGACGAGTGCCGGACGCCGCCTGAGACGACTACGTCGAGGTCGGACGACGGGGGTCGCAGGCCACGGCTGGGTCATGGACACGGACCCGTCCAACCTGGGACGCAGCGACCACCCGGGTGGCCAGCACAGCCCGCTCCGTCGGCGCGTCCGCGCAGCGGTCAGGCCGGTGGTCCGTCGTCGATGAGCTCCAGCAGGCGGTCGACGTACCGGTCGGGACCGAAGTCCTTGATCGCCGCTGTGTGCGCGTCGGTACGCATCCTTGCGCAGACGTCGGCGTTCGCCGGGTCGGTCGCCCAACGCAACGCGTCTGCGAGACCCTCTGGGTCGCCACTGGGCACGACGAGACCTGTCCTGCCGTGCTCGACGTGGTCCCGGACCCCGGGTGCGTCAGAGACCACGACGAGCTTTCCGAGGGCCATCGCGTTGAGGTACGTCTGCTGACCCGGGCTGCGGACGAGGCGGGCCCGGAGGGGGACGACGACCACAGCACTGTCCTGCATCAGCTCGAGGAAGCGCTGCGGCGTCACCGCACCCATCGTGACGGCGGGAGGTACCGCACCGGTGGGGACTGTGCGCTTGCCACGGTAACGGGAGCGACAACGTGCTCCGCGGCGGTGAGCAAGGTGGCGTAGTCACGCAGGGAGTCACCGCCGGAGAAGATCCCGCTTCCGCCCAGGACGAGCTGGGGAGCGGTCGGAAGCGTCCAGTAGAAGGGCGTGAACGCGACACGGTCGGGATCTACGCCCCAGGCGGTGGGGAAGCTGCACCGCTCGCTGGAGGAGAGGACGCAGTACGTCGTGCGAGGGCTGTCGAACAGCCGTAGCGCGGCGCGGCGGGCCGCTCCGGGCCCCCACGTGCTGTCGGTGGTGACATCGTCGTCCGGTCCAGCATGCGGGTGCGTTGGACCCACCGGGCGCGTTGCGGGAAGTGCAACGTCGTGAGCACGGGGCGCATCCGGACCTCCGGCCAGTCGAGGCACCGGTGGTCACTCGCTCGCCGGCGCTCCTCCCATCATCTCCCGGGTGTTGCGGCGGGGGACATCGCGATGCGGCAGCTGGTACGGCACGTCTTCTCAGGACTGAGGTCCTGCGGTGGTAGGCAGCGGCGGGGTGACGGCCGTAGTCCGAGTCGGACGGGTCATGCCACCGTCGGTCCTACGAGCCCGGCACGAAGTCCTGGCTGACGAGTCGCACGTCGCCATCACCTCGACACGCTGCGCGCGGAGTGTGCCGTCGCCACCCGCACGCCGTCCGCCGTGGTGGTCCGCATCCGGAGCCACACCGTGGCGAGCGGGGGAACGCGAAGCGTCGCCGACGCCGGCTGCCCGTGCCAGCTCTCCTCGACCGCCGTCACGGTCCCGAGGTTGCCCACACCGCTGCCCGCGTAGAGCTCGGCGTCGGTGTTGAGCACCTCCTCCCAGGCGCCGGCTGCGGGCAGCCCGATGCGGTAACCGTCGTGCGGTACGGCGGAGAAGTTCGCGACACAGACCAGCGCCTGGCCGTCGGCGCTCCACCGCAGGAACGACAGCACGTTGTTCTCGGCGTCGTTGGCGTCGATCCACTGGAACCCGGCGGGCTCGGTGTCCTGCTCCCAGAGCGCGGGTGTCTCGGCGTACACCCGGTTGAGGTCGCGCACGAGGTCCTGGACGCCGCGGTGGTCGGGGTTCTCCGTCAGCCACCAGTCCAGGCTGCGGCCCTCGGACCACTCCGACTCCTGGGCGAACTCCTGCCCCATGAACAGCAGCTGCTTGCCGGGGTGGGCCCACATGAAGGCGAGGTAGGCGCGCAGGTTGGCCAGCTGCTGCCACCGGTCACCGGGCATCTTGCGCAGCAGCGAGCCCTTGCCGTGCACGACCTCGTCGTGGCTGATCGGCAGCACGTAGTTCTCGGAGAACGCGTAGACCATCGAGAACGTGATCTGGTGGTGGTGGTACTGCCGGTAGACCGGCTCGTGGCTCAGGTAGGCCAGCGAGTCGTGCATCCAGCCCATGTTCCACTTGAAGCCGAACCCGAGACCGCCGAGGTACGTCGGGCGGCTGACGCCGGGCCAGGCCGTGGACTCCTCGGCGATGGTGACCGCGCCGGGGACGCGCCGGTAGGCGGTGGCATTCATCTCCTGCAGGAACGCGACCGCGTCGAGGTTCTCCCGACCGCCGTACTGGTTGGGCAGCCACTCGCCCTCGCGCCGGGAGTAGTCGAGGTAGAGCATCGAGGCGACGGCGTCGACCCGGATCCCGTCCACGTGGTACTCGCGGGCCCAGAACAGCGCGTTGGCCAGCAGGAAGTTGCGGACCTCGTTGCGCCCGAAGTTGAAGATCAGCGTCCCCCAGTCGGGGTGAGAGCCCCGGCGCGGGTCGGCGTGCTCGTAGAGCGCGGTCCCGTCGAAGCGGGCCAGCGCCCAGTCGTCGCGCGGGAAGTGGGCGGGGACCCAGTCGAGGATCACGCCGATCCCGTGGCCGTGCAACGAGTCGACGAACGCGCGGAAGTCGTCGGGGGAGCCGAAGCGCGGGCTGGGCGCGTAATAGGAGGTCACCTGGTAGCCCCAGGAGCCCGTGAACGGGTGCGCGGCGACCGGCAGCAGCTCGACGTGCGTGAAGCCCATGTCCTTGACGTAGGC
>JALYMU010000294.1 GCA_030773595.1 Actinomycetota bacterium
GCGCTCGCGCGTCGCCGACAGGTGATACCACGTGTCCTGCGCGCGCGTCACGCGCGGTGCCTCGGCGTGCACGGCGGCGTCGAGCTGCGCCTCACGCTGCCGGGCCGCCGTGAGCTCCGCCTCGACCTCGGCGCGGCGCGCCCGCAGCGCCGTCTCATCCGCGACCTCCCGCTCGAGAGTCGACGTCAGGTGCACCAGGTCGTCGGCGAGCAGCCGGGCACGGGCGTCGCGCACGTCGGCCTGGATGACGCCGGCGCGGCGGGCGACCTCGGCCTGGCGTCCCAGCGGCTTGAGCTGGCGGCGCAGCTCGCCGGTCAGGTCCGCCAGCCTGGTCAGGTTGGCCGCCATGGCATCGAGCTTGCGCAGCGCCTTCTCCTTGCGCCGCCGATGCTTGAGCACGCCGGCGGCCTCTTCGATGAAGCCGCGGCGGTCCTCGGGGCTGGCCGTGAGCACGGCGTCGAGCTGGCCCTGACCGACGATCACGTGCATCTCACGGCCGATGCCGGAGTCGGAGAGCAACTCCTGGATGTCGAGCAGGCGGCACGGGCTGCCGTTGATCGCATAGTCGGAGCCGCCGTTGCGGAACATGATCCGCGAGATCGTCACCTCGGCGTACTCGATCGGGAGGGCGCCGTCGGTGTTGTCGATCGTGAGGCTCACCTCCGCGCGCCCGAGCGGTGGGCGGCCCGCCGTACCGGCGAAGATGACGTCCTCCATCTTGCCGCCGCGCAGACTCTTCGCGCCCTGCTCCCCCATGACCCACGCGAGGGCATCCACGACGTTGGACTTGCCGGAGCCGTTCGGACCGACGACGCAGGTGATCCCCGGCTCCAGGCGCAGCGTCGTCGCGGACGCGAAGGACTTGAAGCCCTTGAGGGTCAGGCTCTTCAGGTGCACGAGACGGGCCCTTCGCTGCGCGACGTCGGGGCGGGTGGCGGCGCTCGGCACACTACCGCCGGGCTCCGACGATCCAGGGCAGGCACGCGAACGCCCCCGCCTCCCCTGGTCGGGAGGCGGGGGCGTCGTCGGTCGTACGGCGCTGCGCTGCGGCGTCAGCGGGCGACGGGCACCCGCCGGCGCAGGAGCGCCACGCCCGCCGTGGTGAGCACGAGCAGCGCGAGGACACCGGCGCTGCCGGTCCCGATGCCGGCGCCGGACGCCGCCACGGGCAGCAGCTCGCCGTCGGTGGTCGTGCCGGGCAGGTCGACGGTCAGGACGTCGATGCCGCGCACGAAGTCGACCGAGTAGACGATGTTGGTCTTGCGCCCGGTCGCGACGCCGTTGTTGTTGCGCTCCGGCACCCAGTAGGCGTCCCAGACCTCGGAGACGCCGGTGGTGAAGTGCCCGTACGCCTTGAGGTCGGAGGGGTTGCGCGTGTCGATGAAGCGCAGGCCCTGCTGGTAGAAGCCGGCCGCGACGATGCCGCTCTGGTGGTAGTCGAACCAGTGCGCGGAGCAAAAACCGCCCACCGGCGCGGACAGCCCGTCACCGATCTTGACCGGGTTGATCTTGTCGAGCGGGCTCATGGAGCCCTTGTCCGGCTCGAGGGTGGGGTTGGCCGCACGGTAGGCCTCGCCGTCGAGCGTCGGGAGGTACCACGACTGGAAGGTTCCGGCCTGGTCGCAGGCGAGCTCCTCACCGTCGTTGAAGTAGTCCTCCTCGGTGACGAAGACGACGTTGCCGTTGGCGACCGACGGCGCCGCACCGGGGACGAACTTCGACGCGTTCGGCCGGTCGGCATTGTGGTGGATGAAGTTGTTCCAGCCGGTCGTCTCGCTCTCCGGCCGGTTGTCGGTGCCGAGCTCGTTGGTGCCCTCGACCGGGACGGGGTTGAGCGGGTCGCTCACGTCGAAGACCGCCGTGCCGCCGGAGCCGGTGTGGAAGCCGTAGCCGGCGTTGTCGAAGTTCCACTTGTGGCCGGCGCCGCGGGTGAAGACCTCGTTCGGCTTGCCCGCGGCCGACTCCAGCACCTTGACCTCGCGCGGGTTGTCGAGGTCGGTCAGGTCGACGATGGAGAACTTCCCGGCGCGGCCTGCGGTGTAGGCGTATCGGCAGTCGGTCTCGCGGATGCAGGACACCGTGTGCGTGTTGGTCGTCGTCTTCGCACGCGAGCGGATCCGGGGGTTCGCCGGGTCGGTGACGTCGACGACCATGACCTCGTTGCTGCGCCCCACGTGGTCGGGGTCGCCGGGTGAGTACTCGACGAGGTCCACACCGACGAGCACGAAGCGGGAGACGACGCCGTCCTTCTTCTGCTCGCCGTAGTTGATGGCCTCGTTCTCGAAGACGAGGTTGGGCAGCGTGCCGGTGAGCTTCGGCTTCAGCGGGTCGCTGACGTCGACGACGCTGATGCTGTCCAGGCTCGAGATGTAGAAGTACGGCGCGGACTTGGCGAAGACTCCCGCGATGGCGTCGGTCTCCGGGACAGACGTCACCAGACGCACGTTGGGGCTGGTCACCACGGGGATCGACGTCCCCGCGAGGTAGGACGCGCGCTTGGCGGCGCGGTCCGAGTCGGCGGTCGCACCATCGTGGGCGGCGGCCGGTCCGGCCGTCGACACGAGCGCCGTCGCGGCGGTGGCCACGCAGGCGAGCACGGTGGGAAGCGAAGCACGCACGGTGGCGAGCACGGAACCTCCTGCAGGGGGCGGCGACCCGTGGGGTTGCGGGCGCTGACGGACCGGCATGCCCACCGTCAGGGGGTCCAAACCTGGGGCGCCAGAAATTTTTCGTGCTGCGTTCGACCGGCGGCGCGGGCGTCCTCGCATCGGGCGGTCCCTGGGATGTCCGCGGGTGTCCGGCAGGATCGATCGCCGCGACCACCGGCTCGCCTCAGGCGGGGGCGGCCGCGCTCGCGGTTCGCTCCCCCGCCGCGGCACCGTCCCTCGTGGGAAGCGTGAAGTGCAGCACCGAGCCGGGCGGAACACTCGGCTGCGGGCCTCGACGGGGATGCCGATCCCGTTGTCTGACCGTGACCTCCCAGCCGTCGGTCGTGCGCTCGGAGTCGACGTGGACGCGGGGCAGCACGCCCGGGCGACGTACTTCAGCGCGTTGCCGACGAGGTTGGCCACCAGCTGGCGCAGCAGCGCGGGGTGTGCCGGGAGAACCGGCAGGGAGCCCCACGTCACCGAACCGCCGCTGCGGGCGAGCGCGGGACCGAGGTCGGCCACGACGTCGCCGAGCAGCCCGGCCGTGTCGACCGCGTCGAGCGTGAGCGGCTCGTTGCTCGCCTTCGCGTAGGCGAGCAGCCCGTCGATGAGGGTGCACATCCGGTCGGCGTTGCGCTGGATCGCCCGCACCGCCGCGACCTCCATCCCGTCCGGGTCGGAGCCCGCCGACGTCCTCCAGGAGCTCGGCGTAGCCGGCGATCGCCGTGATCGGGTTCTTGAGGTCGTGGGCGACGGCCGCCGTGAAGCGGTCGAGCTCGCCGTTGACCCGCTGCAGCCCCCGTTCGCCTCGGCCAACTTGGCGTCGCGGTGGCCACACGCTCCCGGTCGGCCCGCTGCTGGGTCACGTCCTGCACATGGGTGACCGTGTACAGCGGCTCGCCGTCCGCGTCCCGGACCCCCGCCGCGCTGAGGGAAACCCAGATGACGCGGCCGTCACGGCGTACGTAGCGCTTCTCCAGCTGGGATGCGGCCGACTCGCCGGTGAGCAGCCGCTGCAGCTCGTACCGGGAGCCTGCCAGGTCGTCGGGTCGGTGATGTCGGCGAACGTGAGCCCGAGCAGCTCCTCGCGCGGGTAGCCGAGCATCGCGCAGAAGCCCGGGTTTCGCTCAGGAACGTCCCGCCGTCCACACCGGACAGGCTGGTGAGCAGCACCCCCGATGGGGGCGTGGGTGAACGCCTGCGTGAAGCGCTGCTCCGCCTCGCGCAGGGCCCCGGCCGCGGCCCGGGACGCCCTCACGTCCCGGCCGACCAGGATGGTTCCACCGAGCGACCCGTCGCGCTCCCGAAGGGGGACGATCACGCACTCGGCGACGCCGTGCGGCCCGCGGCCGTCGCGAACGTGACGTCCCCGGCCCACAGTCCTCGGCCTCGAGCGACTTGCGGACGTCGGCGAAGCACTCGGCCGCCTGGTCCTTCCCGGCGCAGGACCCGGCAACGTGCCGAGGATGTCGCTCCGGCCCCACCCGCTGATGCGCTCGGTCGAGGGGTTGCAGTCGACGATCCGACCGCTGTCGTCCGTGAGCAGCACCATGTCGGTCATGCGGTCGAAGACGATCGCCTGGCGGCGCAGCTGGGCCTCGGCCTGGCGGTCGGTGATGTCGCGGGCCGCCATGGAGGCTCCTACGACGGCGCCGGAGGCGGAGAACACCGGAGAGTTGGTCAGCGAGATCTCGACGAGCGTGCCGTCCTTGCGACGGCGGACGGTCTCCACCGCCTCGACGCGGGCACCCGCGCGGACCTGGGCCATCGAGGAGGCCCACTGCGCCAGCTCCTCGTCCGGGATGATCATCAAGATGTGCGCGCCGACCACCTCGTCGGCGCGGTAGTCGTAGAGCTCCGCGGCCGCGCTGTTCCACGACGTGAGGATCCCCGCGTCGTCCACGGAGTAGATCGCCTCCCGTGACCTGGCGACGATGCCGGCCAGGAAGCGCAGCGGCTCGGCGTCGTGCTCGGCACGGGACTTCAGCCGGCGGAACTCGCCGAGCATGGCAACCAGGACGATCCCGGCGGCCAGCAGCGTCATCGAACGCCCGGCGTACCACCCGAGGCTGTAGCGGATGCCGGAGAAGTAGGTGAGCACGGGTCGCAGAGGCAGACGAGCACGCGACGGTGGTCCACCGCTCGGGAGCGGCGATGCGGCGCGTGCCGAGGTACGTCGCGGCGAGCGCGAGCGCCGTGGCCGGAAGGGCGAACGGGGCGGTCAGGCTCGTCATCCGGGTGGTGTCCAGGCCCTGGATGAGGACCGGCAGCCGGTCGGCGAACGCGACCAGCGCGGTGACCACCGCGAAGCCGCAGAGCACCGCCGCGGCGACCGAGACGGCGGCCACGCGCAGCCGGCGGGTGGGGTGGACAACGCGCGTCCACGCTCGCGGCCACGGAGCCCGGGCCAGGCCGAGGAGCACCGGGAAGCCGGCGTGCCAGGTCACGTAGAGGTAGGGCGCCATCGACGGGGTGACCGCGAGCGGCGGGTCCGTCGACGCGCGCCGGGGAGGCGAGCGCGTACCCGGTCATCACGACGAGGGACGAGGAGTACGCCCAGGCCATCGCCAGCCAGCGCATGCTGCCCCGGTCGCGGAAGTCGCCCACGAGCAGGTAGACCGAGATGAGGTCGAAGCAGGCGACCACGGACACGAGCGCCGACACGGACCCCACCGAGGTCCCCAGCTGTACGGCACTGACCGGCAGCACTGCCGCCGTCACCGCGACCGCCGCCCCGGCGAAGAGCGACAGCGGGCGCCGGGAGACGGGGGAGGTCACGACGGACACCATCGTCGGCAGGCCGTCGTCCCGGTTCAGGGTGACGCCCCGCACAACGGCGAGCGGGAGTGGATCAGCAGGACCTTCCGGCGCGCGGGCGGGGCCCCGACCGCGCGGGTCTGCCCCCTCGCCCCGGTGCGGCCGGCCGGCACAGCCGGTACATCCTGAAGGAACGCCCTGGGCGGACTCGGTTCGTGGCCTGCATGGGGCCGCCGCTGCGACCGCGACCGGCCAAGCATCCCGCTCTCAGGCGAGCGCGGGCTCCTTGTGCTCCACCTCGAGGCTCATCAGGTCCACGTGGGAGATGCCGGTCGTGAGCGCGTCATTCTCCGCCTGCAGGCGCATCACCTGCGCCTCGAGCTCGCGTACGCGCTGGCGGAGGCGCCTCACCTCTACGATCATGAGGGGGTCGGCTCCGCCGACGTGACCGAGAAGCGCCTTCGCCATACGACGATCCTCCATGTCGACGGCACGCGGGTGGCGTGCTGGGAGTCCTTCCCTCCTGGGCCGGCTGTCCGCGGTAGCAGCGGGCGCCACGCAATCCAGGGGTGCGCCTCCAGAGTCGCACCTCACCCCGACCTGGTCAACACGGTGACGTGCGGTCCCGGGATATGGGCGGCGCTAACGCTGCGTGAACCCGCAGCCCGCCGCGCGGCGCGCTCCACTGGCCGGTGACGCCCGTGACCCGGCCCGGCCGTCCCTGCGGCCCGGGGTCCTCGCCCAGCAGCCGGAGCAGGCAGTGGCAGGCTCCCGCGGCGCCCTCGGCGACCACCAGCACGCGGCCGTCCTCGAGGTTGGTCGCACTGCCGGTCAGTCCGAGCTCGAGCGCCCGCGACCGCACCCACCAGCGGAAACCCACACGCTGCACGCGTCCACGCACCCATACGGTCAGCCGGGCCGGCTCCGCGGACGCCGCGTCCGGGAGACCTCTCCCGGGAGCCGCGCCGTGGCTCACGGGCGGGCCCGGCGGGGGCGGCGCTGGCAGGCGGGACACAGGAACGACGAGCGGTTCATGAACGCCTCCCGCACCACAGGTGTCCCGCACCGGCGGCACGGCTGCCCGGCCCGCCCGTACACCGCGAGTGACCGGTCGAAGTAGCCGCTCGCGCCGTTGACGTCGACGTAGAGCCTGTCGAAGGACGTGCCTCCCTGCGCCAGCGCCTCGGTCATCACGGCGCGCACCGAGGCGAGCAGCCGGTCCAGCTCGGGACGCGTCATCGTCTCGGTCGGGCGCGTGTAGTGCAGCCGGGCCCGCCACAGCGCCTCGTCCGCGTAGATGTTCCCGACGCCGGACACGAGCGTCTGGTCCAGCAGGGCGCGTTTGAGCCCGGTCCGCCGCCGGCGCACGTTCCCGACGAACGCCGCGTCGTCGAAGGCGGGGTCCAGGGGGTCGCGCGCGATGTGCACCAGCGGCACGGGGACACCGTCGGCGGACTCCGGCGCCACGGCGAGCCCCCCGAACGTGCGCTGGTCCACGAAGCGCAGCTGCGGGCCGTCGTCGGCGAAGGAGAACCGGATCCGCAGATGGATCTCGTCGGGCGCGTCCGCCGGTACGACGAGCAGCTGGCCGCTCATGCCGAGGTGACCGACGACCGCCTCGCCGGCCGCCGGCGCGGGGCCACCGTCCAGGGGAAGCCAGAGGTACTTGCCCCGGCGGCGCACCGCTACCAGGCGCCGCCCGACCAGCCGGGCGGCGAAGTCGCCGCGGCCCGCCACATGCCGGCGCACCGCGCGGGGATGGAGGACCTCCACCGCGGCGACCGTGCGTCCCTGGACCCAGCGCTCCAGTCCGCGCCGGACCACCTCGACCTCGGGCAGCTCCGGCACGGTGGGACAGCGTATCGGCCAGGCGGCCGGCCGATCCGCCCCGAGCCGCGCGGTCGCAGCCCGGGGCGTCCGCGCACCGGTGCGCGCCTCAGCCCGGGGCCGTGGCGGCGTCCGTCGGCGCAGCGTTCCGGGGCGCGGAGTCCAGGGCCGGCGCAGGCTCCACGGCAGACGCAGGTTCCAGGCGCGGCGCACTCGCATCGAGCGGAAGCGTGTGCTGGGCACGGATCCGTTCCCACGCCGAGGCGGCGGCCTGCTGCTCGGCTTCCTTCTTGCTCCGCCCGGCGCCCGCGGCGTACTCCCGCCCGCCGACGCGCGCGACGGCTGCGAAGGACTTCTGGTGGTCCGGCCCGCTCTCCGTCACGGTGTACTCCGGCACGCCGAGGCCCAGCACCGCGGCGAGTTCCTGGAGGCTGGTCTTCCAGTCCAGACCGGCGCCGAGTCGCGCGGACGCGGCGATCAACGGGTCGAACAGCCGGTGCACCAGCGCACGTGCGGCCTCGATGCCACCGCTGAGGTAGACCGCACCCAGAAGCGCTTCGAGAGTGTCGGCGAGGATCGAGGACTTGTCGCGCCCGCCCGTGGTCTCCTCACCGCGCCCGAGCAGCACGAAGCGGCCGAGCTCGAGGCCGCGGCCGACGTCGGCGAGCGCGCGCATGTTGACCACCGCTGCGCGGAGCTTCGCCAGCTGCCCCTCGGGCAGGTTGGGGTGGGTGCGGTAGAGCGCGTCGGTGACGACGAGCCCCAGCACCGAGTCACCGAGGAACTCCAGGCGCTCGTTGGTCGGCAGGCCGCCGTTCTCGTAGGCGTAGGAGCGGTGGGTGAGCGCCCGCCCGAGCAGCGCTGGGTCGACGGGTACGCCGAGCCGCTGCGCGAGCTGCTCCGGCGGCGCCGGGGCCTGCGCCGCAACGCCGCGACGCCCGCTCACGCCCGAGCTCCCCCACGGTCCGTGCCTGGGCCCCGTCGCCCGGCGCCGTGGCGCGCGCGGTCCGCGCCGCAGCTGCCTGCGCCGGCAGGCCGAGGACGCCACGCGCAGGCGGCCATGGCGTGCTCAGACCTCGAGGACGGGCCGCTTGTTGTAGGTGCCGCAGTTCTCGCACGCGACGTGCGGAGGCTTCGGGGCCTGGCACTGCTGGCACGGGCTGAGGGTCGGCAGCGTGGCCTTCCACTGCGCGCGCCGGTTGCGGGTGTTGCTGCGCGACATCTTCCGCTTCGGGACGGCCACGGCTAGCTCTTCCTCTCGTCGTCGAACACGTGCTGCAGGGCCGCCCACCGTGGGTCGGCGTCGTCGTGCGAGTGCTCCGGGTCGTCCGCCAGCCGCGCCCCGCAGTCGGGGCACAGGCCGGGACAGTCGTCCTGGCACACCGGTTGCATCGGCAGTGCGAGCACCACCGCGTCTCGTACCGTCGGCTCGAGGTCGAGCAGGTCGCCCTCAAGGTGGTAGACGTCCTCGTCCTCGTCGTCCGAGCCGTCACCGGGGTAGGCGTAGAGCTCCTGGAAGTCCACCGCGAGCTCGCGCTCAAGGCCGTCCAGGCAGCGCACGCACTCGCCCTCGGTGTGCGCCCGTGCCGTCCCCGACACGAGCACGCCCTCCATCACCGCCTCCAGGCGCAGTGCCAGCACGAGGTCGGAACCCTCGGACACCCGGATCACGTCCGTGCCCAGATCCGCCGGTGCCTGCACCGTCCGGGAGACCTTGCGCATGGTCCCCGGCCGCCGGCCGAGCTCGCGGGTGTCAAGCACGAGCGGAGCACGAGGGTCGAGGGGAATCGCGGGCTCCCGGTCGGGTCGAGCACGTCGGACGTCGATCCGGACGCGGCGTGTGATGGCATACCGATTCGGCCCCTTGCCGAGGCCGACCGCCAAGACTACCCGAGCCCGCGGGCCCGACCAAAGGCCGCTGCCGCGGCAGCGGCCTTTGGTCGCTGCCGCGGCAGCCCTCACGTCGACGCGCGGGCGGCCGCGATCCGCTCCCGGAGCCGCGTGCGCACGACCTCGGGTACGAGCCCGGAGACGTCCCCACCGAGGGTCGCGACCTCCTTGACCAGGCTCGAGGACAGGAAGGAGTAGTCCGGGTTCGTGGCGACGAACAGCGTCTCGACGCCGCTGAGCCGGTGGTTCATCTGCGCCATCTGCAGCTCGTAGTCGAAGTCGCTGACGGCGCGCAGGCCCTTGACGATCGCCGGGATGTCGCGCTCCCGGCAGAAGTCGACCAGCAGTCCCTCGAAGGAGTCGACGACGACGTTGCCGAGCCCCGCCGTCGTCTCCTCCAGCAGCGCGATGCGCTCGGCGAGTTCCAGCAGCCCGCGCTTGGAGGCGTTGACGAGCACGGCGACGGTCACCTCGTCGTACAGCGCGCTGGCACGGGCGATCACGTCGAGGTGACCGTTGGTCACGGGGTCGAACGAGCCGGGGCAGACGCAGCGACGCACGGTGAGTCCCCCTCGAGACGGCTACGGCCGGGCGCGACCGTACCAAAGCGTGCCCTCGCCGTAGCGGCGGGAGCGGTCCCCGACGTACCCGTCGGGCCACCCGAGCGCGGGGCCGCGGGTGGCGCGCTCCACGACGACCACGGCCCCCGGCGCAAGCCACCTCCCGTCGCGCAGCGCCGCGAGCAGCGTGGTGACCGCCGCGTCTGCGACGTCGTAGGGCGGGTCGAGGAACACCACGTCGCACGCCGCGCCGCCCGGCCCCTCGTCGACGACGCGCTCGACCCGCCCGGCCCGGACCTCGGCACCGGGTACGCCGAGGGCGGCGGCGTTCGCGCGGCACACCGCCAACGCCTTCGGGTCTGACTCGACGAGGAGGACGTGCGCCGCGCCCCGGCTGAGCGCCTCGAGCCCAACCGCGCCGGATCCGGCGTAGAGGTCGGCGACGCGGGTTCCCTCGAGCCCGTCGCACAGGGCGTCCAGGGTCGAGAACAGCCCTTCCCGGGCGCGTTCGGACGTCGGCCGGGTCCGCCGTCCGGGTGGTACGGCGAGCCGCCGCCCACCCGCCGCGCCGCCGACGATGCGCGTCATGCCTTCTCGAGGTAGTCGGCGTGGCCGGTGTGCGTGAGCTCGGCGACCGCGGCGCGCAGGCCGGGCCAGCGGCGCAGCGCCGGGTCCTCCGCCACGAGCGTCGTGGCGTCCTCACGGGCCGCACGGATGACGTCCTCGTCGCGCAGCACCGAGAGCAGGCGCAGGCTCGAGCGCCGGCCCGACTGCGAGGCGCCGAGCACGTCACCCTCCCGGCGGTGCTCCAGGTCGACGCGGGAGAGCTCGAAGCCGTCCAGCGTCGCGGCCACCGCGTCGAGCCGGTCGCGGGCGGGCGTGCCGCCCGGTGCGTCCGTCACGAGCAGGCACAGTCCCGCGTGCGCGCCCCGCCCGACCCGGCCGCGCAGCTGGTGGAGCTGGGAGACCCCGAAGCGATCGGCGTCCATGACGACCATCACGGTGGCGTTCGGCACGTCGACGCCGACCTCGACGACCGTCGTCGCGACCAGCACGTCGAGCTCGCCCGCGGCGTACGCCCGCATGACCGCGTCCTTCTCCTCGGCAGGCAACGCGCCGTGCAGCACCCCGAGCCGGACGTCGGCGACCGGGCCCTCCCGTAACGCCCGCGCCACGTCGGCGACGGCGAGCGGCGGGCGCCGCTTCTCCTGTGCCTCCGGCGGCCCGTCGTCCGCCCAGTCGTCCACGTCGGTTCCCGCGGCACCGTCCACGTCGGCCCCACCACCGCTGCCCTGCCCCGGTGCGCCCTCGTCCCCGATCCGCGGGCACACGACGTAGGCCTGGCGTCCCGCGGCGACCTCCTCGGCGACGCGTTGCCACGCGCGGTCGAGGAAGTGCGGCTTCTCCCCCGCAGGGACGACGTGGGTGGTCACGGGGACGCGGCCGCCGGGCAGCTCGGTCAGCGTCGACACGTCGAGGTCACCGAAGACCGTCATGGCGACCGTGCGCGGGATGGGTGTCGCCGTCATCACAAGCAGGTGCGGCGGAGTGTCGGCCTTGCCGCGCAGCGTGTCGCGCTGCTCGACGCCGAAGCGGTGCTGCTCGTCGACCACGATTAGCCCGAGGTCGGCAAAGCCGACAGCCTCCTGCAGCAGCGCGTGGGTGCCCACGACAATGCCCGCATCGCCCGACGCCGCGTCCAACAGCGCCGTACGCCGGGCCGCAGCGGGCTGCGACCCCGTCAGCAGGGCCACCCGCGTCGCCCGCTCGGCTCCGCCGAGCATGCCGCCCTGCGCCAGTGGACCGAGCATCGCGGTGATCGAGCGGTGGTGCTGCTGGGCCAGCACCTCGGTCGGGGCGAGCAGCGCGGCCTGACCGCCGGCGTCCACGACGGCGAGCATGGCGCGCAGGGCGACCACCGTCTTGCCCGAGCCGACCTCGCCCTGCAGGAGGCGGTGCATCGGGTGCTCCCGGCCGAGATCGCCGAGGATGTCCGCGGACACCTCGCGCTGGCCGGCGGTCAGCTCGAAGGGGAGCCGGGCGTCGAACGCGGCGACCAGGCCGTCGGGGCGCGCCCGTCGTGGTACGGCGGGAAGGGCCCGCGCCGCGCTGCGGCGCTGCGCGAGCGCGACCTGCAGGACGAAGGCCTCCTCCCAGCGCAGGCGCTGCTGAGCGCGCCGGACGTCGTCGCGGGAGTCGGGCCGGTGCACCAGCTGGAAGGACGTGGCCAGGTCGGCGAGTCCGCGGCGCAGCCGCACCGCCGCGGGCAGCGGGTCGGGAAGGTCGTCGAGCGTGTCGAGCACCACGCGCACGGACTGGGCCACCCGCCACGACGGGAGGGCCGCCGACGCCGGGTAGACGGGGATGAGCTCGCGGGCAAAGGCCGCCGCCGCCTCGCCGGCCTCGGTGCCCGTGACGCCCTCGCCGCCCGTCGCACTCCGGTCGGGGCCATCGCTCGCCAGCAGCACGTAGTCCGGGTGGGAGAGCTGGCGCTTGCCGCGGAACGCCGTCACCTTGCCCGAGAAGAGCCCGCGGCGGCCACGGCGCAGGTCGCGCTCACGCCAGGCCTGGTTGAAGAACGTGAGCGTCAGCGTGCCTCGGCCGTCGGTGACCGTCACCTCGAGCAGGGAACCCCGCCGGTTGCGCATCCGCCGCGGGACCACCTCGGCGACCTCCGCGAAGACGGTGACGTGCTCGTCCACCTCGAGCGAGCGCAGGTCCGTGAGCTCTCCGCGCGAGGCGTAGCGGCGCGGGTAGTGCCGCAGCAGGTCCCCGACCGTGTCGAGCCGGAGCGACGTGGCCAGGACCTTGGCCGTCTTGTCGCCAAGGACGACTTTCAGCGGCGTGGCAAGCCCTGCCATGTCACTCGACGCCGATCAGCAGCGGGTAGCGGGGCTGCCCCCCGTGGTGGACGACGACCTCCACCTCCGGGCGTGTCGAGGCGAGGTGGTCGACGACGGCCTCGGGGAGCTCGGGGCACCCGTCAAGCCCCGTCACCAGGGTCACCAGCTCCCCACCCGCGGCCAACATGCGGTCGACGACCGCGCATCCCACGCGGGCGAGGTCGTCCCCGATCACGGCGAAGTCACCCTCGATGACCCCCAGGACGTCACCGCGCCGGCACGGGCCGGCGACCGTCCACGCGTCCTTCGCCGCCACCGTGACACCGCCGTGCCGGCAGTGTCCCGCGGCGGCGGTCATGTGCACGACATCGTCGTCGAACTCCAGCTCTGGGTCGTGTACGGCGAGCGCCGCGATGGCCTGGACGGTGGCCACGATGGGCACGACGGCGACGCGGACCCCGCTGCTGCGCATCTCGCGGGCGGCAGCCTCTGCCACCGCGCGGCTGTCCCGGTCGTTGGGCAGCAGGACGACCTGAGCTGTACCGGCCATGCCCACCGCCGCGAGCAGCTCGGCCGTGGACACCGCCCCTCCCGCGCCACCACGGACGACCGTGGCGCCCGACCCGCCGAACAGTCTGGCAAGGCCCTCACCGGCGACCACGGCAACCACGGCGCGGGCCGGCGCCGCCGTGTCGGCCGAGCCCGGCGTGGCACCGGCCTCGGCGTCGGCGTCCATGCCCGACGCGCCGCCGGAAGCAAGGCCGAGCGCGCCCCCCGCGCGCGAGCCGCCGCACCCGCCATCCGCGTCGGCCCCGTCAGCCTCCCGGAGCACCGGTGTCGGACCCGGTGCCTCGAGGTCGGTGAGGCTCGTGACGCGGATCCGGCTCGGTCGCCCCACCCGGACCCCCGCCTCGATGGCGGCACCGACGTCGTCCACGTGCACGTGGACGTTCCACAGTCCGTCCCCGCCCACCACGACGAGCGAGGTCCCGAGCCGGTCGAGTGCCTCCCGCAGGGCGGCGACCGCGCCGTCGGGGGCTTCGAGGAGGTACATCACCTCGTACGCCGGGCCCGTCACGGAGCTGCCGGAGGCGTGGACGCCGTCGGCGCTGGGCGCGTCGGTGTGAGCGGCGTCGATGTGCGGTGCGTCGATGTGCGGTACGTCGATGTGGAAGGCGCCGGTGTGGGCGGCGCTCGGCGTCGCCTCTTCGCCGCGGACCGCCCCGCGTGCCGTGACCACGTCGGCCAGCGCGTCGACCACGATGCACCAGCCCATACCGCCGGCGTCGACCACACCGGCGCGGCGCAGGACCGCCAGCTGCTCCGGCGTACGCGCGAGGGCGGCGTGTGCCGCGACCGCTGCGGCCCGCACGACCTCGGCG
>JALYMU010000295.1 GCA_030773595.1 Actinomycetota bacterium
CCGTACATGCTCGTGCTGCTCACCTTCGTCCGGCGGTACGAGCCGGAGGCCGGCCTCGGGACCGTGATGGCGCGGATGGTGCCCTTCGTCGTGCCCTTCTTCGTGTCGTGGACGGCCCTGCTCGCCATCTTCTACTTCGCGGGGCTGCCGTTCGGGCCCGGCACGTACGCCCGGCTCTGACCTGCGGTCAGCCGACGGCGGTGAGCGCGGGCTCGTTCCCGAACACCCGGGCGTAGCTCGCCGGCCAGGTGCGAAGCCACGCGTCGAAGTGGTCCCCCGGCAGCGGGCGGCTGATCGCGTACCCCTGGGCGTGGTCGCAGCCCATCTGCCGCAGCGCCGCCCACTGCGCAGCGCACTCGATGCCTTCCGCCACGGTCACCTTGCCCATGGTGCTCGGCAGCGCGCCGGCGGTGCTCGTCGCACCTGTTCCAGGGCGAGCCGCTGACGGCGCTGTGGCTGGTGCTGATGTTGCTCGTGCTCCAGCAGCTGGAGGACACATCGTCGCGCCGCAGATCTTCAGTCACTCGCTGCGCATCAACCGCTCTTCGTCATCTTCGTCCTCCTGCTGGGGGCCACCTCCACGGCATCGTGGGACCGGGCCGCGTGGCGCTGCCGCTCGCCGCGATCGTCCGCGAGACGGCGACTTGCCTCAGTCGCACCTGGTCCTCGAGCCGTGGGGCACCCCGAGCGCCGCCGCTAGAGTCGACGCCACGGACGGGACGACGGAGGGAACGGCATGGAGGCGCAGAGCCTGATCGGCACCGAGCGGTTCGCCGTCAACCAGAAGCTGACCTTGATGGTCAACCGCTACGAGATCCGCGCCGTCGACTCCAGCGGCAGGGCCGGCGAGTTGCTCGCCGTCGCGCAGCAGAAGCGCGTGGCGTTCAAGGAGGAGGTCACGTTCTACGCCGACGAGGACCGCCGTACACCGGTGTTCTCGTTCAAGGCGCGTAAGCGGCTCGACCTGGGAGCGGGGTACGACGTCCGCGACGCGACCGGCACGCCGATCGGCTACTTCCGGCGGGAGTTCGTCCGGTCGCTGCTGCGCTCGACGTGGCAGCTGGAGTCGAGCGGCATCCAGGCTGTCGGCCAGGAGCGCAGCGTGCCGGTGGCGCTGGTCCGGCGAGCGTGGGAGTTCGTTCCCGTGGTGAGCAGCGTGCCCGTGCCGTTCCTGTTCCACTTCGACTTCCGCGACCAGAACGGCGAGGTCGTCATGTCGTCGCAGCGCGGGCGCTCGCTGCGGGACCGGTACGACGTCACGGTCCCGGGTGCGCGCCTCGACGGCCGGGTGGCGGCGGCGATGGCGGTCGCGCTGGACGCACTCCAGTCGCGATGATCAAGGTTGCGGTTCCCTACCACCTCGACGAGCGCCTCGACGGCTTCTCGGCAGGCGTGCGGGTCGACCTCGAGGTGACCGCCGAGCTTCCCGCCGGAGGTTGCTGGGAGCGGATGGCGTCGCTCTACGAGCGCGTCGCGCAGGCCGTGGCGGCCGAGAGACAGGCCGTCCTCGTCGTGTCCGGCGACTGCACGACCAGCCTCGCCGTGCTGGCCGGCCTTCAGCGGGCCGGGCGTGACCCCGGCATCGTGTGGTTCGACGCCCACGCCGACTTCCACACCGAGGCCTCGACGACGTCCGGCTATCTCGGCGGCATGCCGCTGGCGCTCGCGTCGGGGTCGGCACGCTCACCCTCCCGACCGTCCTGGGGCTGCGGCCGGTGCCCGAGCGGCGCGCCGTGCTCGTCGACGCCCGCGACACCGACCCGGGCGAGCACGTGCTCCTCGAGCGGTCCTCGGTCTCGCGGTGTGCCGTCGACGCGCTCTGCGCGGGCGTGACGCCCGACGGCGAGATCTACCTCCACGTCGACGTCGACGTCGCGGACCCCACCGACGTCCCCGGCCTGTTCTACCCCGCGCCCGGTGGGCCGTCCCTGGACGCGGTGATCGCCGCGGTCGCCCGTATCGCGGCAACGGGGCGGCTCGCCGCGGTCGGCGTCGCGGCGACCTGGCGGCACGAGGGCGCTAAGGCCGAGGCCCACGCCGACATCGTCCGACGGCTGGTCGACGCCGTGGAGACCGCCTCGGCCGCATCCTGACTACGCGCCGGCGGACACCTGCTTGTAGCGCGCCTCGAGGAAGGAGTAGGCCGAGAAGACGGCGAACCCGACGGCCATGAGCGCCACGAGCACGCGGCCCCAGGCGGTTGCCGTCAGGTCGAGCAGCAGCCCGTCCAGTCCCTTCGCCTTGCGCGGGTCCGCCTGCACACCGGCGATCACGAGGAAGACCCCGACGGGGACGAAGGCCAGCGCACGGGCGGGAATTCCCACCCGCGCGAGCAGCGTGGTCGTCCGGTGTACGTCGGCGCCCATCTGCTCGGTGTGCAGCGTGTCAGCGAAGTGCCCCTTGACCGCGACCGTCAGCTGCCAGCAGCACACGGCGAGCACCACCAGGCCGACCGCCACCACGAGGGCGCGCCCGCCGGGCAGCCCGAGAACCTGTCCCGCCGTACGCCGCTGCTGCTGCTCGGAGCCCGTGCCGTGGCGACCGAGCAGGAACGCGACCGTCGATGCCGCCATCCCGAGATAAATCAGCGCCTGGCCCGCCGCACCGAGCCGGGTCAGCGCACCCTCCCGGTCGTCGGTCGCGGCACCGGCGAGCCGGATGAGGCCGAAGGCCGCGCAGCCCAGCGCAGCGACGGCGAGCAGGACCAGTCCGAGTCCCGAGCGCGCCACCTCGCTGAGGACCCCGTTCGTGTTGGCCTGCGGGCGGGCGCGAGCACTCTCGGTCAGGGCGTTCGCCGCCAGCGCGGCCAGGGCGAGGTACAGCGCCGCGCGGGTCGCCAGGCCGATCCGTGCCGCCACCTTCAGCGGTCCGCTGCCCCGCATCCGACGCAGCACCGAGGCGCCCACCCCAACGTCGTGCCCCACCGGACCGCGCCGTAGTCCTTCGCGGCACAACCGGATGCGCCACATCCCTCGAGCAGTGACGGACCGCGCATCGACACCGGACCGTGCGTCACGGCCGAGGCCCGGCTCGCGCGGTCGTCCACAGGCCGGCGCGCACGAGACCGGGCTTGTCAGACCCGGCTGCGACCATGTCGGCTCGGAAGAGAGGGGGCCCGCCGGTGCGGATACGGCTCACCGTCGTCGCCCCGTGCGCTCCGGGCGTGCCACGCGACGTCGAGGTCAGCGCGGAGGCTGGCACCCTGCTCGACGACGTCGCGGTGGCGCTGCGCGCCGCGGCCGGTCAGGAGTCCGCGCCGTTGTACGCCGGGCAGACACCGCTCGGGGCGTCCGCGCGGCTCGGCGACCCGCCGCTGCTCGACGGCGCCGTCCTCACCGTCGGGACACCCGCCGGCGGCCTCGGTCCGCGCGGTGCGTTGGAGCTGCGGGTCGTGTCGGGACCCGACGCGGGCGCGGTGCACCGCCTGGTCCGCGGTACGACGACGGTCGGACGCGCGCCCGGCGCCACGGTCGGGCTCGACGACCCGGACGTGTCCCGGTTGCACGCCGTGATCGAGGTCGACGAGTCCGGCGTCCGGGTGCGCGACCTCGGCTCCACGAACGGCACCTGCCTGCGCGCGTCGGACGCGACCGACGACGAGGACACGACCGAGGTGGGGCGGGCGGCCGTCACGCTGCCGATCGGCGCCCACCTCAGGCTCGGCTCGTCGACGTTGGTTCTCGCGCCGCCGGAGCTCGCGCCGGGAACCGTGCACCCCGACCACGAGGGCCACCTGCTGCTCAACCGGCCACCGCGGCTGCTCGCGCCCGTCCCGGCGCAGGAGGTCACGCTGCCGCAACCGCCCGCCGAGCGCGACGCAGCGCGCTTCCCGCTCGTCATGATGGTCGTGCCCGTCCTGCTCGGCGCGATCGCCTACCGCCTCACGGGCAACGCGATGACGCTGCTGTTCGTCGCCTTGTCACCGGTCATGATGCTGGCGACCTACGGCAGCGACCGGCTCGCAGGGCGCCGGGGCAACCGGCGCGCCAGGCAGCGGTACGACGCGGAGCTCGCCGCCGCTCGCGAGCGCATCGCGGCCTCCGTGGCCGCGGAGCAGCGTGCGGCGCGCGAACGCTGCCCGGACGCCGCCGAACTGTTGCTCAGCGCCCGGGAGCCACGGCCGCGGCTGTGGGAGCGGCGGCGACAGGACGCCGACTTCCTCTCGCTGCGGGTCGGGACGGGCAGCCTCCCCTCGTCGCTGACGGTGCGCACACGCGACACCTCCAGCGGTGTCCCCGAGACACACACGCCACCGCTGCTCAACGTCCCGGTCACCGTGTCCCTTCGCGACGCCGGGATCGTCGGCGTCGCCGGACCCCGCAGGCGCCTGCTCCCGCTCGCGCGCGCCCTCGTCGGCCAGCTCGCCGGCTGGCACAGCCCGCGCGACGTCGAGGTCGTGCTCCTGGGCTCGTCACCCGAGTCGGCGCAGGACTGGCAATGGGCGGGGTGGCTGCCGCACACGCAGGCGACGGGTGGCCAGGACTGCACGGTGCTGGCCGGCTTCACCGCTGCGTCGGTCGCGGCGCGGGTGGGTGAGCTCTGCGCTCGTCTGGATGCCCGCCAGCAGGAGCATCCCGCGGGGACACCGGTCTCGTGGCGGGGTCGCTCGACCGTCGTCGTGCTCGACGGCGCGCGCAGCCTGCGCGCCGTACCCGCCGTCGCGCGGCTGCTCGCCGAAGGTCCTACCCATGGGATCTACCTGCTCTGCCTGGACGAGGACGCCGTCGCGCTGCCGGTGGAGTGCACGACGACGGCGCTGCTCGCCGGCCCCGTCGCCACGGCGCTGACCGTACGCCGGGACGGCGCGGCCCCCGTCGAGGGCGCGGTCG
>JALYMU010000296.1 GCA_030773595.1 Actinomycetota bacterium
GGCCGGGCGCGCGCTCGTCCGCGCGGCCGGGCTCGTGCCGCTCATCGTGCCGGACCCGCGGTCCTGCACCGGCGCCCTCTCGGCATGGGTGTACGGCGAGCCCGCGCGCGCCCTCACGACGGTCGGCATCACCGGCACCAACGGCAAGACCACCACCGCCTACCTCGTCGAGGCGATCCTGCGCGCGGCGGGCCGCCGTACGGGCCTGATCGGGACCGTGGAGACGCGGATCGGCGACGAGGCGGTGGCGAGCGTGCGCACCACGCCGGAGGCAACCGACCTGCAGGCGCTGCTCGCCGTGATGCGCGAGCGGGGCGTCGAGGCGGTCGCGATGGAGGTGTCCAGCCACGCGCTCGTGCTGGGCCGCGTCGACGGCGTCGTCTACGACGTCGCGGTGTTCACGAACCTCGGCGTCGACCACCTCGACTTCCACGACGGCCTCGAGGACTACTTCGCCGCCAAGGCGTCGCTGTTCACTCCCGCGCGGTCGCGCCACGGGGTGGTCAACGTCGACGATCCGTACGGCGCACGGCTGGCCACCTGCACGCCCGTCCCGGTGACGACGGTGTCGCCGTCGGGTCGCGATGCCGACTGGGTCGTCACCGCTCGCACCGTCGACGCCGACGCCGGCACGACGTTCGGGCTGCGCTCCGGCGAGGGCAGCGAGCTGGCGCTCCGCTCGCCCCTGGCCGGGGAGTTCAACGTGGCCAACGCCGCGCTGGCCGCGGTCGCCTGCCTGCACCTGGGGATCGAGCCCGGGGCGGTCGAGCGCGGGCTGGCCGGCGCGCTCGGCGTCCCCGGCCGGATGGAGCGCGTCGTCGGGACGGGCCGGGGCGAGCCCCTGGTCCTGGTCGACTACGCCCACACTCCGGATGCCGTCGACACCGTGCTCGCGGCGCTGCGCCCGGGAGTCGCCGGACGGCTGGTCGTCGTGCTCGGCGCGGGCGGGGACCGCGACCGCGGCAAGCGGCCGGCGATGGGAGCCGCCGCCGCGCGCCACGCCGATCTCGTCGTCGTCACCGACGACAACCCCCGGTCCGAGGACCCCGCGGCGATCCGGGCGGCGGTCGTGTCCGGCGCCTGCCACGCCGACTCCCGCGGCGTCGAGGTTCTCGAGGTCCCGGACCGTCGTACGGCGATCTTCGCGGCCGTCGCGGCCACACGACCCGGCGACGTCGTCCTCGTCGCCGGCAAGGGACACGAGCGTGGGCAGGAGGTCGCGGGCGTCGTGCACCCCTTCGACGACCGCGAGGTCGCCCGCGAGGCGCTGCACGCCCGCTCGGCGCCGGGAGCGCCGCAGTGATCCCGATGACCGTCGCCGAGATCGCGGAGGCCACCTCGGGCCGCCCGGTCGGCGTCGCCGAGGACGTGGTCGTCACCGGCCCGGTGGTCGTGGACTCCCGCCAGGCGGCGCCCGGCGCGCTGTTCGTGGCCGTTGCCGGGGAGCACGTCGACGGCCACGACTTCGCCGCCGCAGCGGTCAAGGCGGGGGCGGTCGCCGTCCTCGGCGCCCGAGCGACCGGCGTGCCGACCGTCGTCGTGCCCGACCCCGTCCCTGCTCTGGGGTCGCTGGCCGCGCACGTTCGCCGGCGGCTGACCGCGACCACGGTCGTCGGCGTCACCGGGTCCTCCGGCAAGACGACGACGAAGGACCTGCTCGCGCAGGTCCTGGGGACGCTCGGCCCCACGGTCTACCCGGAAGGCTCGTTCAACAATGAGATCGGCCTGCCGCTGACGCTGTGTCGAGCGGAGGAGTCCACGCGCTTCCTGGTCCTGGAGATGGGCGCGCGCGGCGTCGGCCACATCGCGGCGCTGTGCGCGGTCGCCGCCCCGACGGTCGGCGTGGTGCTCAACGTCGGGTCCGCGCACGTGGGTGAGTTCGGCAGCCAGGACGCGATCGCGGCGGCCAAGTCGGAGCTGGTGGCGGCGCTGCCGCCCGAGGGCGTCGCCGTCCTCAACGCCGACGACCCGCGCGTGCTGGCGATGTCCGCCCGCACTCCCGCGTCGGTGCTCACCGTCGGCCTCGCCGACGACGTCGACGTCGCGGCCCGCGAGGTCACGCTGGATGACCTCGGCCGCGCGCGCTTCACGCTCGTGACCCCCGGCGGCCGTGCCCGGGTGGCACTGCGCAGCCACGGCGAGCACCAGGTCCCCAACGCGCTCGAGGCCGGCGGCGCGCGAGGCCTTCACCAGCACGACGTCGCCCGGACGCAGCTGGGCGTGCAGGAGCGCGAGTGCGGCATCGGCGTCGGGCACGAACGCCGACTCCTCCGACCAGCT
>JALYMU010000297.1 GCA_030773595.1 Actinomycetota bacterium
CCGCTCATCCACGCGAGGCCTCCGTGCGCTGGTACGGCGCGCCCACGGGCAGCTCGCGCCGCGCGCGGGACGAGTCCTCCGGCTCGAGCGGGATGGGCGAGGCCTCGAGGGATTGGCCGGCGAACCGCGGAAGGGTCAGCCGGAACTGCGAGCCGTCGCCCGGCTGGCCCCACGCCTGCAGCCAGCCCCCGTGCAGGTGCGCGTCCTCGAGGGCGATCGCGAGCCCGAGCCCGGTGCCTCCCGTGGTCCGCGCGCGGGCCGGGTCGGCGCGCCAGAAGCGGTTGAACACGAGGGCGGACTCCCCTGGGCGCAGACCGACTCCGTGGTCGCGCACGGCGACGGCGACCGCAGCGCCGTCGCAGGCCACGCGGATGTCGATCGGATGACCCTCCCCGTGCTCGATCGCGTTGACGACCAGGTTGCGCAGCACCCGCTCCACCCGGCGGCTGTCGGCCTCGGCCACGCACGGGTGGTCCGGCCGGTGCACGGTCACGGTGCTGCCGCGGCGCTCGGCCAGCGGCTCGGTCGCCTCGACGACGCGGGTCACGACGTCACGGACGTCGACCGGCTCGATGTCGAGCTGGGCCGCGCCGGCGTCGAACCGGCTGATCTCCAGCAGGTCGCCGAGCAGCGCCTCGAAGCGGTCGAGCTGGGTCTGGAGCAGCTCCGCGGAGCGCGCCACGGCGGGGTCGAAGTCGTCACGGACCTCGAAAAGCACGTCGGCGGCCATCCGCACCGTTGTCAGCGGCGTGCGCAGCTCGTGGGAGACGTCGGAGACAAAACGTCGCTGGACCCGGGAGAGGTCCTCGAGCTGGCGGATGTGGCGCTGGAGGTTCGTGGCCATCTTGTTGAACGACGCCGCGAGCCGGGCAAGGTCGTCCTCGCCCCGGACGTGCATGCGGTCCTCCAGCCGGCCGGCCGCCAGCCGCTCCGCGATCCGTGCCGCCATCCGGACCGGCGTGACGACCTGGTGAGTCACGACCGCGGCGATGAGCCCGACCAGCGCGACGAGCGCGAGCGCGGCCACCCCGACCGTACGGCGGACCAGCGCCATGGTCGCCGCCTCGTCATCGAGCGGGAACAGGTGGTAGAGCTCGTACCGCCCGACGTCGCGGATGCTGACCGACGCGCCGACCGCGACGGCCGGGGTCGCGACCCCGGCGTGCTGGAAGGACGTGTAGCTCCAGTGCTGGGCCGCGTCGGACTGCACGGCCATGCGCAAGCTGCTGGGCACGATCGAGACATCGACGCCGCTGTCGAAGGAGTCCAGCGCAACGGAGCCGTCGGAGAAGGCGGGGTCGACCGGAGTGCGGACCAGCACGACGTCGTTGCGACCACCCTCACCGCCCTCACCGGCCAGCCGCTCGAGCAGCGCCACGGCAGTGTCACGAACGACGTTCGGGTCACCGGTGTCGTCCTCGCCGTCGAAGGCGGCCTGCGCCTGCTGGGTGCCCGCGCTGGCCTCCGCCAGCGCCGCCCCGACCTTGGCGTCGAGCAGACCGGCCTGGATGCGTTGCACCAGAAACGTCCCGAGCGCCGCCAGCACGAGCAGGGACAGCACGACCGTCGTCGTGATCACGCGCAGCCGCAGCGAGCGGCGCCACAGATGGGTGCCGCGACGCCAGACGTCGTGCACGCCCGCAGCCGCTCGACGTACGACGACTCTCGCCGGAGGCCGGATCGGCTGCGGCACCGTCGCGCTGCGGCCGGCACGGGCGGCGACGGGCGCAGGGACGTCCGCGCGGCTCAGGACGGCCCTGCCTTGTAGCCGACGCCACGGACGGTCACGACGATCTCGGGCTTCTCGGGGTCGCGCTCGATCTTCGAGCGAAGCCGCTGGACGTGCACGTTGACCAGCCGGGTGTCCGCGGCATGCCGGTAGCCCCACACCTGTTCGAGGAGGACCTCGCGGGTGAAGACCTGCCACGGCTTGCGTGCCAGCGCGACGAGGAGGTCGAACTCCAGGGGCGTCAAGGGGATCGGCACGCCGTCCCGGCGCACGCTGTGGCCAGCCACGTCGATCGTGAGGTCACCGATCTGCAGCGTCTCGGGAGACGGCTCGTCACTGCGGCGCAGCCGGGCCCGCACCCGGGCGACGAGCTCCTTGGGCTTGAACGGCTTGATGACGTAGTCGTCGGCGCCGCTCTCCAGACCGACCACGACGTCGACGGTGTCGCTCTTGGCGGTGAGCATGACGATGGGCACACCGGACTCCGCGCGGATCTGGCGGCACACGTCGATGCCGTCGCGTCCGGGCAGCATCAGGTCGAGCAGGACGAGGTCGGGCTTGGAGTCGCGGAACAACCCGAGGGCCGCGTCGCCGTCCGCGCACAGCACCGGCTCGAAGCCTTCACCGCGCAGGACGATGCCCAGCATCTCCGCGAGTGCGGTGTCGTCGTCGACGATGAGCACGCGTCCCTTCATGAGGTTCATGGTGACACCCCGTGGCGCCGTCCGCGCATGTCTCGGGGCAAGTCGCGTCGCGCGGCGTCGACCGTCCACAGGCGGGGAGGCGCCGGGGCCGGTCGTTCACGCGCGCGGGAGACACCGGAGACGCCCGCTTCGCGCATGGCACGATGAGTAGGAGGAGCCGGGCACGCCTGCCCGGCTGCGCACCGACGCCCCGCGCCGATGCGCTCGACCGCCACCGCACGGACGTAGTGACCGGGCGGGGTCGGCCCAGTCGCATCGGACCCGCCGACCCCCGCACCGGCACGCTGAGGAGAGCCCATGACCGACGCACCGGGCCCGTCCTTGCCCCAGGCCGGCGACGGTCGCGGCGCACCGGCCTATCCGGGGTGGTCGGCCGAACAGCCGCCACCTGCCTCGGCGTGGGACGCTCCAGGCTCCGCGACGCCCGCGTCCGGCGCGCCGGGGTCCGGAGCGCCCGGCCACGGGGCACCCGGCCACGGACAACCCGGCCACGGACAACCCGGCCACGCCGCGCCGGGCTTTGCCGCGCCCGGCGGCTCATGGGGCGCGCAGGGCCCCGTCGCGTCCGGAGCACCGTCGTACGCACCGCCGGGTCACGCCTGGCACAAGGGTGCTCCCCCGCCTCCCGGCTACGGCCCGGCGCACGCCAAGCCCGGCGTCATCCCGCTGCGACCCCTGGGTGTCGGTGAGGTACTCGACGGTGCGATCTCCTCGATCCGGTCCCACCCGCGGGTGATGCTCGGGCTCTCCGCGGTCGTCGTCGCCTTCACGACGGTGGTTCAGACGCTGCTGGTGTGGCTGCTCGCGGGCCGCGACGCCGGAGACATCCTCGCGCCCGGGCGGACGACTCCGCCGACCCGGGACGAGGCGATCGGCTTCGCGGTCGGGATGGCTTCCAGCGCCGGCATCGCGGTGGTCCTCACACTGCTCGCTCAGATCGTCCTCACCGGCATCCTCACCGTCGTCGTCAGCCGAGCGGTGCTGGGCCAGCGGACCACGGTGCGCCAGGCGCTGGACCAGGCCCGGCCACGTCTGCCGGCACTGTTGGGGGTCACGCTGGTCGTGCTGCTCCTCGCGATCACGGTCGTGTCCCTGGCGTTCGTGCCGGGCATCATCGCGCTCGTCGCCGGCGGCGAGGTCGCCGGTGTCGCGCTACTCGTCCTGGGCCTGTTCGCGGCGCTCGCCGCCGCCCTGTACGTCACGGTCAGCCTCTGGCTCGCAGGACCCATCGCGGTCCTCGAGCGCCAGCCCGTGGGACGGTCGCTGTCCCGCTCGCGTGCGCTGGTCGCCCGCAACTTCTGGCGCGTCCTCGGGATCTACCTGCTGGCGCAGCTCATCGCCGGCTTCGTCAGTGCCATCCTCAGCGTGCCGTTCGGGATCGCCGCCGCCGTGCTGGGCATGGTGAACAACGCAGGCAACACCCTCGCCCTCGGGCCGCTCGCGGTGCAGGGCGTCGGGACCATCCTCGGCAGCACGGTGGTCTACCCCTTCGTCGCGGCGGTGACGGTCCTGGTCTACGTCGACCAGCGGATGCGGCGTGAGGCCCTCGACATCGAGCTCACCCGGGCGGCCGGGAGCGGGCCCGCATCCGGAGCGCCGTCCGGCGGCGCACCGGGAGGCAGCTCGTACGGCACGGGCTCGTACGGCGCTAGCTCCGACAGCACAACCCCCTACAGCGGAACCCCCTACGGCGGGAGGTCCTACGGCGGTAGCTCCTACGGCGGGGGGTCGTCCGCGGGCGGCCCACCGCCGCCAGCTCGGTGAGCAGCGCACTGCTCGGCGCGCCCGCCGGGGTCGCGGCTCGCGCCGCTCCCGTGGACGTCGAGCGGGAGCAGGCGCGGCGGGCCGCGCTGCGCGAGCTCAGCGGCGCGGAGTACCAGCACGACCGCGAGAGCCTGCCGCGGCGGGTGCTGGGCTGGCTCGCCGACCGGGTGGAGGACCTGCTCGACGCGGCCGCGGGCGCGTCACCGGGCGGCTACGCCGGGCTGGCCGCGATCCTCGCCCTCGTCGTGGTCGCCGTCGTCGCCACCCGGGCGCGGACGGGTTTCCCGTCCCGGACGGCGGCCACGGACCGGTCCCTGTTCGCGGCGGGACGCCCGCGCAC
>JALYMU010000298.1 GCA_030773595.1 Actinomycetota bacterium
GGCTGGCCGACGCCGTCCTCGGCGTGACACCGCTCGACGCCGCACCCGCGTGGTGGCCCGTCGAGGTCTTCGGGGACCTCCCTGTTCGCGACCTGCGCCGGACGGTCCTGCACGTCCTGACGGAGACGGCCTGCCACGCCGGTCATCTCGACGTCGTACGCGAGCTTCTCGACGGCCGGCAGCGCCTCGTCCTCACCTGATCGGAGACGTACCCGACGTGAACCCAGTGGACGACGTGTGCATTGCGCTGCGGGTCCGCGGCGTCCAGCTGCTCAACGGTCCGGTCGACCGTCCCGGGGGCAAGCGCACGGCCGCGCTCGCCGACCCGGCCGGCCACGTGTGGGAGGTGGCGCAGGACATCCCTGCCTCTCGGAGTGACTGACGCGCACACGCGCGGGTAATGCCGTGCGCCCGCGGGCACTCTCCGGGGCGGGCGCCGCTGATCCCCGGCGCGCCGCGACGACCCACGACCTCAGGTGGAAGGCCCCTCCCGTGCCGACGAGCTTCCCGGCCCGACGTGCCCGCGGCCCCGAACGGGATGGCCCCAGTCGGGAGTCCCGAGCGGTCCTGGTCACCGGATGCTCCTCCGGCATCGGGCGGGCGACTGCGCTCGCGCTCCACGACGCCGGCTGGCCGGTCTACGCCACCGCGCGCCGCGTCGAGACGCTCGCCGACCTGGCCGCGCGCGGCATCACGGTCCTGCCCCTCGACGTGGACGATGAGGCGTCGATGCGCGCCGCCGTACGCCGGGTCGAAGCGGACCACGGCGCCGTCGGCGTTCTGGTGAACAACGCGGGCTACGCCATGCAGTCTCCCGTGGAGGAGGCGGACATGGCCGAGGTGCGCGCGCAGTTCGACACGAACGTCTTCGGCCTCGTCCGGCTGACCCAGCTGGTCCTGCCCGGGATGCGAGCGCAAGGTTGGGGCCGGGTCGTCAACGTCGGGTCGATGGCGGGGCGTTTCACCCTGCCCGGTGGCGTGTTCTACCACGCCACCAAGCACGCGGTGGAGGCGATCAGCGACGGCCTGCGGCTGGAGGTCGCGGGCTTCGGGATCCGGGTGGTGCTGATCCAACCCGGGCCCGTGCGTACGGCCTTCGCCGACACGGCGATCGCCTCGATTCCGGAAGGGTCCGGCCCCTACGCGGGGTTCCGCCACGAGCTGGCCACCCGCTACGCCGGCGCGTACGCCGAGGGCAACCCCACCGCCGTACGTTCCGAGGACGTCGCCGCCGTCGTGGTGCGCGCCATGCGGGCCCGGCGACCCCGCGCCCGCTACGCTGTCGGGTTCGTGGCGCGGGCGATGATCGCCGCGCGACGCCTGCTGCCGGACGCCGCGTGGGACGCCTTCGTCCGCACGCAGTTCCCCGTGCCGGGAGGTCCGCGCGGCTGACGTGCCGGCGGCGGCTGCGCGTGAAAGCCTGGTGTCATGGACAGCCACGCCACACCGCTCGAGGGTGCCGACCTGCCGACGCTGCACCCGCGACCGTCCTTGACGCGCTCCTGGTGGGGCGACCTCTGCGGGGAGTGGGCGTTCGCGTACGACGACGAGAACGTAGGCGTGGACACCGGCTGGTCCCTCCGCCCGGACGTCTTCGACCGGACCATCACGGTGCCGTTTCCGCCGGAGTCGCCGGCGAGCGGGATCGGTGACACCGGGTTCCATCCGGTGGTGTGGTACCGGCGGAGGTTCACGTCACCGCTCAAGGACGGCCAACGGGTGCTGCTGCACTTCGGTGCGGTCGACTACCGCGCGTCCGTGTGGGTCAACGGACACCTCGTCGCCACACACGAGGGAGGCCACACGCCGTTCAGCGCCGACGTGACGGCAGCGCTGCGCCCCGGGGGCCCCGACGACCAGGTCCTCGTCGTGCGCGCCGAGGACCCGCCGCGCGACGTCAGCCAGCCGAGGGGCAAGCAGGACTGGCAGGAGCGGCCGCACAAGATCTGGTACGAGCGGACCACCGGCATCTGGCAGCCGGTGTGGCTGGAGGCGGTGCCCGCCGTACACATCGCGTCCGTGACCTGGACACCGGACCTGGCGCGACGCGTCGTGCGGACCCGCATCCTCATCAACGGGCAGACATCGCCGGACACTCGTGTACGGGTGCGCCTGCGCCTCGGCGAGGAGACGCTCGCAGACGACACCTACGCGGTGGTCAACGGTGTGGCACAGCGCGACATCGCCCTCGAGGGCGCGCGTATCGCCCACGAGCGCCGGACCTACCTGTGGGCTCCCGAGCACCCCAACCTCGTCGATGCCGAACTGACACTGCTGCATGGTGAGAGCGACGGCGACCGCGTCGGCAGCTATCTCGGGCTGCGCGACGTGTCCACCGGTGGGGGGCACTTCGTGCTCAACGGTCGCCCATACGTGCTGCGAATGGTGCTCTCGCAGGGTTACTGGCCAGAGTCCCACCTCGCGGCGCCGAGCGCCGACGCGCTGCGCCGGGAGGTGCAGCTTGTCAAGGATCTCGGATTCAACGGCGTCCGCATCCACCAGAAGGTCGAGGATCCGCGCTTCCTCTACTGGTGCGACCGTCTCGGTGTGCTGGCGTGGGGGGAGATGCCGAGCCCAAGGGACTTCGGCGCGGAGACGATGCGCCGCCTGACCGCCGAGTGGCTCGAGGTGGTGAAGCGCGACGCGAGCTCCCCCGCGCTGGTCACCTGGGTGCCCTTCAACGAGAGCTGGGGCGTTCCGGAGCTCAGTCGCGATCCCGCTCAGCAGCACGCCGTGCGCGCGCTCTACCACCTGACCAAGTCCGTCGACCCCTCCCGCCCGGTCATCGGCAACGACGGTTGGGAGCACTCGCTGTCCGACATCTTCGGCGTCCACGACTACAGCTCCGACGCGGGCACGCTGCGCGAGCGCTACGGCTCACGCGACGCCGTACGCCGGACCATGACCGAGGTGCAGCCGTACTACCGCCGCCTCGTCCTGCCCGACGCCGGCCTCGCGGACGAGCCGCTCGTCGTCACGGAGTTCGGCGGGATCACGCACGACCCCGAGTCCGACGACTTCTGGAACGGCTACGGGTCCGCCTCGTCCGGCGAGGAGCTGCTGAAGAAGTACGGCGAGCTGGTGCGGGCACTGCTCGACAGCCCGGTGGTGGCGGGGTTCTGCTACACCCAGCTGACCGACACCGGGCAGGAGCGCAACGGTCTCCTGGACGGACACCGCCGGCCGAAGGTCGACGTCGCGGCCCTTGCGGCGGTCAACCGGCTGCCGTCCGCCGCGGTCCCCGCCGACGCCATCGCGGAGATTCAGCTCGTCCACGCGCAGAGCCGCACGCGCCGCGACGGCGAGTCGTAGGCGCGGGCCCGCGGACGCGCCGGCGGCCGCGGCGGTCACGCGGGATTCGCCACGTCGACGCCTACACTGCGGCCGTCCGGCGCCAGGAAGCCTGATCACCACGACATTTGGTCAGCGCTCCCAGTCTGTCGCGATCGCTCGCGGCGTCGTACGGTCACCTCCGCGCCGGGTGCCGCGCACCCACGCGGCACCACGCTGTCGACCCGGAGGAGGTATCGAGCGAATGGTTGCCGCCCCCGGCAAGGACGGGCGGGCGGGCGGCGGCGCGGCAGCCGCGGAGCTCGAGGAGCTTCTCGCCCGAGGACCGTTCGCCGACGCGCTCGCGGCGGCGGTCGCGCAGCGTGGGCTGACGCTCAGCCGCCTGCAGGACCACCTGGCACGCCGCGGCGCCTCGGTCGGCGTCTCCACGTTGAGCTGCTGGATCCGAGGCGAACGCCCCCCCGACCGCCCGGAGTCCCGGCAGTCGCTGACCGAGCTCGAAGCCGTCCTCGGACTGGCGCCGCAGGCGCTGACCCGCCTGCTCGAGGACACCCGTCGCGCGCGGGTACTCCAGCCGCGCTTCGCGATCAGCCGGCTGTGGAACAGCCCGACACGTTCCCTCGACGAGGTCCTGGCCGACCTCGACCTGTCCCCGGCGCACGGCCGGATCGTGAGCCAGCTGGCGCGCGTCCAGGTGGACGAAGGTGGTCGGGAGGCGCACTCACGGATCACGTTCGTCTACGAGGCGCTGCGCAAGGACGTCGACCGCGCCTATCTGATCGTGGGCGACGTCAGGCCGGGCAACCCGCTTGCGCCAGAGTTCCAGATCGTCTCGGGCGCGTCCGCCGGCCGTCGCCGGGAGACCAGCGACGGACGGACCGTTCTCGAGCTGGTCCTGGACCAGACCCTCGAGCGTGGTGAGCGCACCGTCGTGGAGTACGAGGTCACGTTCCCGCCCGGTGTCCCGCCGTCCACCCGCAGCAGTGGCGTCTGCCGGCGCCCAACCGTGCTGCTGGTCCACGAGGTCCACTTTCCGCCGAACATGCTGCCGCTTCGCCCGTACGCCGTACGCCGGCCACTCGGCGGTGAGGAGCGCCGTACCCCGGTGCGGCTGTCCCGAGCCGGGGTGCTGCGCGCAACGCACGTCGGGCAGCCCGCCGGCGAGTACGGCCTCGGGTGGGAGTGGCCGGCCGTCGAGGGTCCGCAGAGTTCCTAGGTCGCGGCCTCGGATTTTCACGAGTTACGCACTTGCGAGCAGGAGACAGGGCGCGACGCACGGCAGCCGGGCCGCGGGGGTCTTGAGCCAGCGCGGACGGCAGATCAAACTCAGCCCACTTCGCAGCCCGCTGCGACACATGTCCGGTTCCGGAAGCAAACCTGCTCGAGTGCCGCGATCCCGCGGCGCCGACTCCCGAGGAGATGCATTGAGGACAGTCACGACGATGGGAGCGGTGGCCGCGGTGGCCGCCGCGGGGCTTGCGATCGTGCCCGGTGGCGCTGGTGCAGCCCCGGGCGGTCCCGGGCAGTCCCGAGCCGCGGCGATCGCCGCCTAGCAGGACCGCGCGGACCAGGTCCGCCGGTCGCTCGGCCTGGGCAGCGAGGAGCAGCTCACGGTCCGGGACGTCATCCGCGACGCCGACGGCACGACGCACGTCCGCTACGACCGCACGGCGAACGGCCTGCGGACCATCGGTGGTGACATGGTCGTCAAGTCCAACGGCAACGGCCTGATCCGCGAGACCTACGGCCGGTCGGCCGAGCTCAAGGTCGCCTCGACCACGCCGGCCGTGTCGAAGGCCGCCGCGGTCAAGGCGGGCCGCCGCGCCGCGCCGTACACGCCCACCAAGGCCACCGCCGAGCTCGTCGTCTGGGCGCGCGGCGCCAAGCCGGTCCTGGCCTACGACGTGGTCACCCACGGCGTGCGCGCCGACCAGACCCCGAGCCGGCTGCACACGGTGGTCGACGCCCGGACCGGACGCACCCTCGACGGCTGGGAGGAGATCGAGACCGGCACGGGCAACTCGATCTACAGCGGCCGGGTGACCATCAGCACCACGCAGACCGGCACGGGCTACGAGATGCGTGACGCGGCCCACCCGGGCAACCACACGACCGACATGAAGGGCTCACAGTCGGGCACCGGGACGATCTTCACCGACGCCGACGACATCTGGGGTGACGGCACTACGACGAACCGCCAGTCGGCCGGCGTGGACGCGCACTACGGCTCCGCCAGGACCTGGGACTACTTCAAGAACGTCCTCGGCCGCAACGGCATCTTCAACAACGGCCAGGGCGTGCGCTCGCGGGTTCATTACGGCAACGCCTACGTCAACGCCTTCTGGGACGGAACCCAGATGACCTACGGCGACGGTGCCAACAACGCCCGCCCGCTGGTGCAGCTCGACGTCGCGGGCCACGAGATGACCCACGGCGTCACGGAGAACAGCGCGGGCCTGGTCTACTCCGGCGACGCCGGTGGCCTCAACGAGTCCACCAGCGACATCTTCGGCACGATGGTCGAGTTCTACGCCAACAACCCGAGCGACCCCGGGGACTACCTCGTCGGCGAGAAGATCAACATCAACGGTACGGCACGCCGCTGCGCTACATGGACAAGCCCTCGCGCGACGGCCGCAGCGTCGACTGCTACTCCTCGAGCACCGGCGGGCTCGACCCGCACTTCTCCTCCGGACCGCTCAACCACTGGTTCTACCTCGCGTCCGAGGGGTCGGGCGCCAAGACCATCAATGGTGTCAGCTACAACAGCCCGACCTGCAACGGGTCGACGGTCACCGGCGTGGGCAACGACGCCGTGGCGAAGGTGTGGTACCGCACGCTGGCCACGAAGCTCACCTCGACCAGCTCGTACCCCACCGCCCGTGACGGCGCGGTCCAGTCGGCGGTCGAGCTCTACGGTGCCGGCTCGGCCCAGTGCGCGACCGTCCTCGCGGCGTTCAAGGCGATCAACGTGCCCGCCGGATCGAAGAATGCCACCTGTGGCACCGGCACGCCGAGCCCGACGCCGACCTCGACCCCCGCGCCGAGCGGCAACCTGCTGGCCAACCCGGGCTTCGAGTCCGGCGCCGTCTCCTGGACCGGCACCTCCGGCCCCATCACGAACAACACCGGCCGCCCGGCCCGCACCGGCAGCTGGAAGATGTGGCTCGGCGGCAACGGCTCGACCTCGACCGAGACCGAGCAGCAGACCGTGACCATCCCCTCCACCGCCACCACCGCGGCGTTCTCGTTCTGGGTGCGCATCGACACCTCCGAGTCCGGCACCACCGCCTACGACACGATGCGGCCCCAGGTCGTGGTCAACGGCACCACCCGCACCCTGGCGACGTACTCCAACGCCAACGCCAACAGCACCTACGTCCAGAAGAGCTTCGACCTCAGCTCCTACCGGGGCCAGAGCGTCACCGTGAAGTTCACGATGAGCGAGGACTCCTCCCTCCAGACCAGCTTCGTCGTCGACGACACCGCGCTCAC
>JALYMU010000299.1 GCA_030773595.1 Actinomycetota bacterium
GCCGAGCGTTGACTATGGCCCCGGGCCTGATCCTCATGGATCAACAACATGGTGGAACTCCTCACGGAAGACGGAACCTCGACAGCACCGGTCAGCACGTGGTCGCGACGCCACGCAGGCGGATCGAGCGGACCGGCGGAGATGGATGTCATGCGGCAACCTCGCTCTTGCGCGGGCGGCCCCTCGGGCGCTTGCGCGGGATGACGGCGCCCTGGCAGAAGAGCTCTCCGCCCCACACGCCCCAGGGCTCCCGGCGCTCGAGGGCACCGGCAAGGCACTCGGACCGGACGGGGCACGTCTGACACAGGGACTTGGCGTACTCGACGTCGTCGGGCGACTCGGCAAAGAACAGCTCCGGGTCGAACGACCGGCACGGAAGCTCGCTGTCCTCAAGGAGGCGCTCGATCGGGTCGATCGCGGCGAGCGTCATGGGTGTCACCTCCTGGTAAGGACTCGGCGAGAAACGAAAAGGCCGCGGATCCCGGGTAACGGGTTCCGCGGCCTGGAGGCGCCGGTCTGGTTGGTGGTCAAACCGGTGGTCTCCAGGTGCGGGGACCCTGCGCGACGGCGGAGCCGCGCATGGACGTGGCGAACGGCTTGCGGACAACGACGGCACCCTTGCGATCGGTCATCGGCGTCGTCGTACCGCCGACATACGTGAGACCGGTCCCCTCGACGGAGATACCGCGGCACACGTCCGCCAAGACACGCGAGCCCGTGACGCACCAGCCCAGGACACGGGACCGCACGACAGTGGTGTCCGTGCCGGCGAGGGCAATGGCGACACCGGACCGCAGGTCAACGGTCGGGCGGGCCGATGCGGGAACGCCCAGCCAACGCACGTCGAGCAGCACATGCGCCGCCGGCGTGGACGTGAGGCGAGGACCGCCGACGTGGGCGACCAGGGACGGAGCGAGCGTCGAGAACACCGTGCTGCCCATCGTGGTCACCTCCTTCATCGACGTCGCGCAACGGTCGCGTTTGCGAAGCCGTCACGCATCGGGTACGGGAAAGACACTAGAGGTCGCGGCTGTGAGGGGCAACTCTATTTCTCGGCTCTTACACGCCTGCCCATCCATCGGCGCACAGCTCGAGGACGTCCTCGCCGTACTTGTCCAGCTTTGCCCGCCCCACACCCGGGATCCCGGCGAGCTCGCCGACGGAACCGGGCCGGCGTTCCGCGATCGCAGTGAGCGTCGCGTCGGTGAACACGACGTACGCCGGGACGCTCTGCGCACGCGCTTGGTCCGACCGCCATGCCCGCAGCCGGTCGAAGAGCATCTCGTCATAGGTCGGCGGGCAGTCCGCACAACGGCCGGTCTTGCGCTCCGCCGCCGTCGAGACCACCCGGCCGCACACCCGGCAGGCCACCGCGGCGGCGCGAGTTCCACGGGAGCTGCGAGCGCCCGTCGCGCGCCCGTCCGCCACCGGCGCGCCACCGGGGCGCACGCCGTCGAGGAAGCGCGACGGGCGTCGCCCACCACGGCTTCCCGGCGTCCGCGCCGTCGCCCACGACAGCGAGATGTGCTCCCGGGCGCGGGTGATGCCGACGTAGAGCAGCCGCCGCTCCTCCTCGACGGTGTCCGGCGTCTCGGCGTAGGTGATCGGCAGCATCCCCTCGGTCAGCCCGACGAGGAAGACCGCGTCCCACTCGAGTCCCTTCGCGGCGTGGAGCGAGGCGAGCGTGACGCCGTCCACGTCAGGCGCGTGCTGGGCCGCAGCACGCTCGTCCAGCTCGGCGACGAGCTCGGTGAGGGTCGCCCCGGCCCGCGCCGCCACGAGGTCTTCCGCCAGCCGGACGAGTGCGGCGAGGGACTCCCAGCGCTCGCGCGAGGCACCGCCCGCACTCGGCGGCGAGGGCGTCCAGCGGAGTGTGGAGAGCACGGCGCGGACGTCGTCGGGCAGGTTCGCGCCACCCTCCCCCGCGCGCGCCGCCCCACGGAGCAACAGATGCGCCTCGCGGACCTCCCGCCGCTGGAAGAACCGCTCCCCACCGCGGAGCAGGTAGGGGATCCCCAGCTCGGCGAGCGCCTGCTCGTAGGCCTCGCTCTGCGCGTTGGTCCGGAACAGCACGGCGATCTCGCCGGCTCGCGTGCCGTCCCCGAGCAGCCGCTGGATCGCCCGGGCGACGCCGCCGGCCTCCTCGGTCTCGTCGGGGTACTCCGTGAACACCGGCGACGGGCCGTCCGGGCGCTGGCCCTGCAGCGTGACGCCGTGGCGGGCCTCCCTCGGCGCGCGGGCCAGCACGGCGTTGGCCAGCGCCACCACCTGTGGCGTGGAGCGGTAGTCACGCACCAGGCGGACCTCGACGGCGGACGGGTGGCGCGCGCGGAATCCGAGGAGGTAGGACGGTGAGGCGCCGGCGAAGGAGTAGATCGTCTGCGCGGGGTCTCCGACGACACAGACGTCGTCGCGCTCGCCGAGCCAAAGCTCGAGCAGCTGCTGCTGCACGGGGCTGACGTCCTGGTACTCGTCCACGACGAAGTGGTGGTACTGCCCGCGGACCTGGCGGGCGACCTCCTCGTTGTCGGCGAGGAGCCCGACCGCGTAGACGAGGACGTCCTCGAAGTCGATCACGGCGCGATCATGCTTGACGTCGTCGTACGCGCGCATCACCGCCGCGACGGTCGGCGCGTCCAGTCCGGCGGGCGGAGTGCGCCGTGCCTGTGTGACCGCCGTGACGTAGTCGTCCCGGTGGGTCTGGGTGACCTTCGCCCACTCGATCTCCGCGGCGAGGTCGCGCACACCGGCACGGTCGGGACGCAGCCGCAGCCGGCCCGCCGCCTCGGCGACGAGGCCCGCCTTGTGGTCGACGAGGCGGGGCAGCTCACCGCCCACGACCCGCGGCCAGAAGTACTGGAGCTGGCGCAGGGCCGCGGCGTGGAAGGTCCGTGCCTGGACGCCCGGGACGCCGAGGTCACGCAGGCGGGTGCGCATCTCCCCCGCCGCCCGGGCGGTGAACGTGACGGCAAGCACCTGCTGCGGGGCCATGACGCCCGCCAGCACGCCGTACGCGATCCGTGACGTGATCGCTCGCGTCTTGCCGGTGCCCGCCCCGGCCAGGACGCACACCGGGCCGCGAAGCGCCCGCGCGACCTCACGCTGCTCGGGGTCCAGGCCGGCAAGGACCTCCTCGGGGGACATGGCGAGCAGTCTTCCAGCCCCGACCGACATCGCCGGGACGTCTCCCCCGCACCTGTGGAGCGACACGTCACACTAGGGGAGAACGACAGGGGTACGACGTTGGCGACGGTGGCTCTGAAGGGAGCGACGGCTACCCGAGCGGCTGGCGAGCCGACGGGGACCCCTGTGCCGGGCCACGCGCCGAACTCGAGAGGACGACGATGTCGGTCACGATGTACAGCACTCCCTGGTGCGGCTACTGCCGGCGGCTCAAGAGCCAGCTCGAGCGTGAGGGCATCGCCTACACCGAGGTGGACATCGAGCAGGACCCGCAGGCGGCGGAGTACGTCATGAGCGTCAACGGCGGCAACCAGACGGTCCCCACGGTGGTCTTCCCCGACGGCAGCGCGATGACCAACCCTTCGCTCGCTCAGGTCAAGGCCCGCCTGGCGGCCTGAGGCCCGGCCGCGCCGGTGGCGGCACTTCCCACGCCTCACCGCCCGTCAGCCGGTCGGGAGCGCCTCCGCCGGAGGAGGGCCCGGCACACCAGGCCGCAGGTCGGCGGAGGGAGCCGGCGTTCCCCGGCGTACGGTCACCGGCACGACGCCTGCCCACCACGGACCCGCCAGGTCCTCCGGATCGTCGACCGGGTCGCCGGTCCGGACCTTGGCCGACACGCGCTCGAGGTCGAGGGCGAGGACCGCGGTGGCGGCCAGCTCCTTGCCGGTCGGTGGTCGGCACTGCGCCGAGCGGCCGGGCTGGACGTGGTCGACGATCGCGTCCAGGGCCCGAGCCCGCTCGGCCGGGTCCGTCACCAGATGCGCGGTGCCGTGAGCGACGACGGACCGGTAGTTCATCGAGTGGTGGAACGCGGAGCGCGCCAGGACGAGGCCGTCGACGATCGTGACGCTCACACACACCGGCAGGCCGCCGTCGGCGGCGAGCCGAAGCGCCCGGGCGCCCGTCGACCCGTGCAGGTAGAGCCGCTCAGCGATGCGCACGTGGATCGTCGGGAGGACTACTGGAGCGCCGTCGACCACGAAGCCCAGGTGGCAGATCAGCGCTTCGTCCAAGGCCGCGTGTACGGCCGCCCGCTCGTAGGTCGACCGGTGCCGCCCCCGCGTCGGCGTGGTCGTCCGGTCCGGAACATAGGTCTCGCGCGTGTCGGCGCCGGATACGTAGGTCATTTGTTCGTCCTAGTACATAATGGACACTGTGGTAGTACGTTATCGTCCCTCCGGGCGGACGGCCAGTGAGATCGCAGCCAGCCTCGAGTCGGCAGTCGCGTCGGGGCACTACGCCGCCGGTGACCGGCTGCCCACGGTTCGCCTGCTGGCGGACCAGCTCGGGGTCAACCCGAACACCGTGTCCGCCGCGTACCGGAGCCTGCGCGACCGCGGAGTCATCGAGACCTCGGGCCGGCGTGGGACACGGGTCCGCCAGCGGCCGGCTGTCGCGCCGCGTGCCGCAGTCAGGGTCACCGTACCACCAGGGGCGAGGGACGTCTCGACGGGCAACCCTGCGCCCGTCCTGCTTCCCCGCCTCGACGGCGTCCTCCGGCGGTACCGGTCCGCACCCGTCGGCTACGACGACGTCGACCTCACCCCGGCACTCGCCACAGCCGCGTCGACGCACCTTGCCGAGACCGGCGTACCGACCGGCTTCCTCGCCGTCACCTCGGGCGCACTGGACGCCATCGAACGCGTTCTGGGCGCGCATCTGCGCCCAGGGGACACGGTGGCGGTCGAGGATCCCGGGTGGGGCAGTCTCTTAGACCTTGTCGCCGCCATGGGGTTCGTCGCCGTCGGCGTGGACGTCGACGACGAGGGCCCGGTGCCCTCATCACTGGACCGCGCGCTCGATGGCGGCGCCCGCGCCCTCGTCGTGACCAGCCGCGCACAGAATCCCACGGGCGCAGCCGTCTCGGCGAGCCGCGCTCGGGCGGTACGCCGGTCGCTGCGGGAGCGCCCGGGCGTGCTCGTCGTCGAGGATGACCACGCCGCCGAGGTCGCCGGCGCGCCCATCAGCTCCCTGGTGTCGCCGACGCCGGTGACGTCGCGCTGGGCGCACGTCCGGTCGCTGTCGAAGTCTTACGGGCCGGACCTGAGAGTCGCGGTGGTCGCCGGGGACGAGTCGACGATCGCTCGCGTCCGCGGACGTTTCCGGCTCGGTCCGGGCTGGGTCAGCCACCTGCTGCAGCACGTGGCGGCCGGCATGTGGACCGAGCCGGAACTCCAGTCGCGGGTGGCTCGGGCCGCCACGCGCTACGCCGCCCGACGAAATGCCCTGGTCGCGGCGCTCGCCCGGGAAGGCGTCACGGCGCACGGACACAGCGGCCTCAACGTGTGGGTGCCGGTTCCGGACGAGACCACCGCCGTCACCTCGCTGCTCGCCTCGGGATGGGCGGTCGCCCCGGGCGCCCGGTTCCGCATCTCCAGCCCACCCGGCGTACGTGTCACGATCACGCAGCTGGCGGCCGGCGACGTGCAACCTCTCGCGCGGGCTGTGGTGAAGGCGGTGACCACCCGGGCACGGCCGGGCGCATGACACCGGCACGGCCGGTGGGCGAACCGGCGGCATGCCGGCAGGGCCGGCGCGTGACCTCGTCAGGCAGCGCTTCGCCGCTGCCGACGTGCGGCCGTCGCGACGTAGGGCAGCAGTGCATCTGCGACGAGCGCATAGCCCTTCGACGACGGGTGGTACCGGTCACTGGAGAACAGCGACGCGTCACGCGCGAACACCTCCACCAGACGACGGCCCAGTGGAGCGACGATGCCACCGGCGCTCTCAGTCGCGTGGACCTGCATCGCCTCGAGGGCGTGGCACGCGTCGCGCACGAGCTGGCGGAACTCCGGCGGAAGGGAGGGTACGGCGGACAGATCCGGCACGGTCGCGACCACGACCTGGGCGCCGCCCTCGCGAAGGGTCCAGACACACCGAGCCAGCCCCTGCGCGGCCTCCACCGGCGGCACGAGCCGGGTCAGGTCATTCGCGCCCGTGATGACGACAGCGACGTCGACTCCCGAGCGCAGGGCGCGACCTGCTTGCGCCGCAAGCATGCTCGACGTGGCGCCGGGGACGGCGCACACCGTCACAGAGACCGGCGGCCCCGCATCGCGCTCGAGTCCCTCGGCCAACCGCGGACCGATCGCCTGCGAGGGGTGCCCCGCACCGGTTCCAAAGGCGAGGGAGTCTCCGAGCATCGCGAGGGTCAAGGGCGTGGGCGTGTGCGGCACACCTGCACAACGCTGCCCGGCCGTCCGTTCTGCCCGAGGACGCGGGCCGAACGCTACGGCCCGGCGCCGCCTGACCCCCGGGCTCCGACGGCGGAACCGCCGGAACCCGGGACGGGTGCGCAGGGGTGACGGGCAGGCGCCGGGTCAGGCGTACGGGCACGTGCTGCGGTACTCCGAGATGGTCGTGCTGACGGCGGCCTGGGGGCAGAGGAACTGCTCGTAGCGCAGGTCGTCGTCGATGAAGCGCTTGAGCCACGAGATGCTGTACTTCGCGATCGTCGTGTTCGGAGAGTTGGGCGCGTAGTGCGACGCGTCGCGCAGCTCGAGGTAGGCCTTGTCCGAGGTCGCGGGGAGTGAGACGTAAAACGGCTCGGAGTGCGAGCCCACCGGGGCGACGGTGTCGTCCTCGGCCCCGATGAGCAGTGTCGGGGTGGTGACCTCGGGCCACGTCTTGTCCGTGTTCCAGGCGGTCAGCGGGATCGCTGCCTGCAGCGAAGGTGCGTCCTTGGCGGCCTCGAGCGCGCCGCCACCCCCCATGCTGTGCCCCATGACACCGAGGCGGTTGGCGTCGATGCGCGACCGGACGGAGCTGTACAGCGTGAGGTAGCGCAATGCGGCACGGAGCTGGTCACCGCGGGACGAGAGCAGGTCGTAGCGGGACGTCGTGTCGATGGTGAACACGACGAAGCCCTGAGACGCCAGGCGCGGCCCGAGCCATGAGATGCTCGACTGCGTCCCGGTGTAGCCCCGCGACACGGCCACAGCCCCGAACGTGCCGACGCTCGTGGTGGTCGGGTAGTAGATCGTGCCGCCACCGAAGCCGCTCACCGCATAGCGCGACACCGTCGTGGAGGAAATCGCGAACGGACCTCGGGTCGCCTCGATGCTCGCCACCGTAGGAGCGGGACCCCGCTCATAGGGGTTCGTCGCCTGCACTTCGGTGGTCACGGCTCCGGCGGGGCCGGTCGACACGACGAATGGAGCCGTGACCGCGAGCACGGCGCCGAAGGCGGAGCTGCGCAGCCTGCGCGTAAGCGTCACCTGGCGGACCTTTCTGCGAGGGACCGCGGCGCGAGACGCGCCGTCATACACCCTGAAGGGAGGGGGAGGCGCCGCATCCGACCGGGAACAGCCGGGAAGCCAGGAGGCGGCGAGCCGACCTTGTCCGATTCCGTCTCACTGGTTAAGATCTCCGCGCTGATTGGGCAGAATGCCACGATCTGAACTGGTGTCGTCCATCGGTCACCAGCGCTGTGGGCCGTCGCCGAGGGTGCCGCCGTACCAGTGCTCGATGAGACGGCGGGCGATCGAGACCCGTGACGGCGGCACGACAGTGCCTGCACGGACCGCCGCCGACAGCTCGGCCCGCCCGAACCATCTCGCCTCACTGATCTCGGTGCCGTCGGCCTGGATGTCCTCGGTTTGTGCGTGCGCCACGAATCCGAGCATGAGACTGGACGGGAACGGCCACGGCTGGGACCCGAGGTAGGACACCTCCCCGATCCGGACACCCACCTCCTCGTGGACCTCGCGGCGCACGGCCTGCTCCAGGGACTCACCCGGCTCGACGAAGCCGGCGAGGGTAGAGAACCGGTGCGGCGGCCATGACGGATGCCGTCCGAGAAGTATCCGCTCCCCTCGGACGACGGACATGATCACCGCTGGGTCGGTGCGCGGGTAGTGGTCGGACCCGTCGGCCGGGCACCGGCGGATGTGGCCGCCGTCACGGACCTCCGTCGGTGTCCCGCACCGCGGGCAGCGCGGGTGGGTGCGGTGCCAGTTGTCCAGGGAGACCGCATGCACGAGCAAGCCCACGTCCGCGGCGGTGAGCGACGCACCGAGCTCGCGCAGGCCGCCGACGCGCACTCCCCCCGTCTCCTGGTGCAGCGGCTCTGCGGACGCCACGGCGAAGTGCGCGATGTCGTTGCTGTCGAGGCCGAGGAAGTACCGCTGCCCGGGAGGGGCCTGCGACGGCGACAGGAGAAGCAGCCGGGGACGAGCGGCGTCGGGCGACACGAGAGCGGTTCCGTCCGAGACGACGAGGACCCGGCTGCGGGCGTCGGCCCAGCGCTGGTCGAGCCATGCCTCATCGACGCGATGGTGCGCGGCGCGGTCGACGTCCGCGCGGGCGAGCGCGAGCTCCTCGAGCGTCACGAGGCGGGGGGCGCGGACGGGGCCATGTGCCGCACTCTAGGACGTCGCCGGCGCGGACTCGGCATCGTCGACGCCGCCGTGCCCAGGTGGCGGGACGCCACGGACGAGGTCCTCCAAGCCCGTCTCGTCGAGCAGGTCGACCGGCGCGACCGTCTCACCGGTGCGCACGTAGTGGAAGGCCGCCCGGATCTCGTGCAGGGGCGCGCCCGTGAGCCGGTGCCACGCCAGTCGGTAGGCCGCCAGCTGCACCGCGCAGACATGCGCCTCGTCGCCGACCGGGGGCGCCCCCGTCTTCCAGTCGACGACCACGAAGGAGCCGTCGTCGTCGCGGAAGACCGCATCCATCCGGCCCCGCACGAGGACACCGCACACGTCCATCTCGAACGGCACCTCGACCCCGCCCTCGACCGGCAGCCGCTCCGCCCAAGCGCTCGCAAGGAACCGCCGACGGAGCAGCGCAAGGTCCTCGTCCGGGACCGCTGCGGCGTCCGCGCTGCCCGGGAGCTCGTCGATGTCGAGCAGCCGGGCCCCGCCGTAGCGACGCTCGAGCCACGCGTGGAACGCCGTTCCCCGGCGGGCCAGCGGCGCGGGTGGCAGCGGGACCGGGCGGCGGATGGACCGAGCGAGCTGGCGCGGGTCGCGACGGAGCTGCACGAGCTGGGACACCGACAGGTGCGCCGGGAGCTCGACCTCGACCGCGCCGCTTCCCCCGCCCGCAGCTGCCCGCTCGGCGAGGAGCTTGTCGATCTCGTCGTGCCACGCGCCGATGCGCTCAGCCTCCTCCTCGTGCAGCCCACGGGGGTCGAGCGGGGCGTGATCGGGAGCCTGGGGCGCGGCGTTCTCGACACCGTCACGGGCAGCGCCATGGGCGGCGTCGCGGGCGGCGCTTTCGACACCGTCGCGGGCAGCGCCATGAGCGGCGTCGAGCGCGCGCAGGACGAGATCGGCGCCGCTTCGCAGTCCCGCGCGGCGGTCGGCCGGCAGCGGGTCGTAGGGCCAGAGGGCTTCGCGGGGCTTCCGCGCGAGTGGGTTCTCGGCGTCAGGAAGCGGCTCCGGGACCCATCCCGCGTCGGTTCCGATGCCAAGTGTGGCGCAGGTGTCGCGGACCTCCGTGAGGAAGATGGACGGACCGCGTGGCCTCGTGGTGTGGTCCCACCAGTAGCCCGTGCAGATCAAGAGGTCTTCGGCCCTGGTGGCCGCGACGTACATCAACCGTCGCTCTTCGAGCCGGTCGCGCTCGCGGCAGTCGTCTCGGTGCGCCTTGAGGCAGGCCTTCACCTCCACCTGGTCGCGGCATCGCGCGAGCTCCAGCTCGGGAAGGTCACCGGCATCGCCGCGCAGCGCGAACGGCAGTGTCTTGGCGTTGGCGCACCAGTCCGTGCTCTCGCGGGGCCGACTGGGAAAGACGTCCTTGGTCATCCCGGGGACCACGACGACGGGCCACTCCAGGCCCTTCGCGCCGTGCATCGTGAGCAGTGAGACGGCGTCGGTGCTCGTCGGTGCGCGTCCGAGGTCCAGTCCCCGCTCGTAGTCGGCGGCGGCGTCGAGGTAGGCGAGGAAGGCCGGAATGCCGGCGCCCTCCTCGGACTCGCTGAACTCGGCGGCCACGTCGAGGAAGCGGTCCAGGTGCGCCCTCGACGCCGTGGCGTCCCGGCGCGGCACCGCCGCGACCTCCACATCGAGGCGCGTCGTCCGGATGATGTCGGCGACCACGTCGGGCAGCGGAGCGTCGGCACGCGAACGCAACGCCCGCAGCTCCGAGCGGAGTGCGCAGATCCGCGGCCACGCGTGGCTGGAGTAGGCATGCGCCGGACCCGGCTCGTCGAGCGCCTCAACGAGGCTGCCCTCGTCGACGGAGTCCGCTCCGGGTCGCGCACGAGCGGCCTGGAGTGCCACTCGGGCTGCGCCGTCGACGGGTCGCGCGAGCTGACGAGCCCGCTCGCCGAGGGCGGCCAGGTCGCGTGGTCCGAGCCGCCACCGCGCTCCGGTGAGAAGACGGATCATCGAGGCGCCGGCTGACGGGTCGCTGAGGACACGCAGCGTCGCGATCACGTCCGCGACCTCTGGGGTGGTGATCAGCCCGCCGATCCCGGAGAGCTCCACGGGGATATCACGGCGGCGTAGGGCTTCCTCGAGCCGGGGAAACTGTGACCGCGCTCGCGTGAGCACGGCGACCTGCCCCGGGCGGTAGCGCGCCGGCTGTCCGGGCCCGCCTACGACGAGCTCGTCGATGCGCTCGGCGACCCACTCGGCCTCGTCCTCGGAGCTCAGGAGGCAGGCATGGACCACGTGACCCGAGGACTCCCCCTTCGGTCCGGGCCGAAGATTACGCACAGGGATACCGTGGTGTCGCAGATCGGCGGACAGGTGGTTCGCGACAGCGAGAATCTGACCGCCGTTGCGGAAGCTCGTGGTGAGCTCGACGACGTCGGCGGCCTGACCGTCGCGGGCCGGGAAGTCCGTCGGGAAGCGGCGAAGGTTGCCGGCACTCGCCCCGCGCCAGCCGTAGATGGACTGACACGGGTCACCAACGGCGGTGACGGCGTGTCCCGTGCCGAACAGCGTCGAGAGCAGGACTCGCTGCGCGGTCCCGGTGTCCTGGTACTCGTCGAGCAGGACGACGTCCCACCGCGAGCGCTCGGTTCCGCCCACCACGTCATGCTCCCGGGCGATCCGGGCGGCGAGCGCGACCTGGTCGCCGAAGTCGATGCTGCCCGTGCTCGCCTTGAGTTCCTCGTAGGCCTCGACGAGCGGAAGAAGGGTGGAGCGACGACGCTGCGCAGCCAGGAACTCCTCGGTGTCCCGGTAGCGGTCCGCTGGCGTGCGTTGCTTTGATGCACGTGGGATCGACTCCACACGCTGGATGAGCGCGTCGGTGAAGCTGCGGACGTCCGCGGGCGAGCGCAGGTGCTCGGCGAGGTCGCCTGCCAGTGCGCGGATGGCCCCCACGACCGTCGACGGCGCCCAGTCGACCCCCGGCATGTCGCCGGAATGAGCGGCCACGACGCGACCGGCGTACTGCCAGGTCATCGCCTCGCCGAGCAGGCGGGCCGACGGCTCGCGGCCGATGCGGATCGCATGCTCACCGAACAGTGAAGCCGCGTAGCCGTGGTAGGTCGCAACCGTCGGCTCTCCGTCGAGCCAGTCGTCGGACCGGTCGAGAGCGAGGATGCCGCTCGCCGCCAGCTGCCCGAGCCGCGCTCGGATCCTGGTCGCAAGCTCGCCGGCGGCCTTGCGCGTAAAGGTGAGGCCCAGGATGCGTTCCGGGCGGACGATGCGGTTGGCCACGAGCCACACGACCCGCGCCGCCATCGTCTCGGTCTTGCCCGATCCCGCGCCCGCGACCACGAGGTAGGGCGCCGGGCGGCCGTCCGAGCCGAGATGCTCGATCGCGCGAGCCTGCTCCTCCGTCGGCCCGTGGCGCTGGCCGAGTCGGCGGGCGAGCTCGGAAGCCGAGAGCAGAGGGCGGCCGACCTGCCCATCCCATGTCGCGCCGGCGTCGTCGAAGAGTGTCGGCTGGGTCATCGGGTCCCCACCTGCCGGCCGTCGTCGTGCAGAGGACAGGAGGAGCGGACCGGACAACGCTCGCAGTAGCGGTTCTCCCGCGCGGGAAAGACCGACCCCGCCATCCCCTGCGCGACCGTCGCGACCAGCGAGGCGGCCCAGCCCGGGTCGGGCGCCGTCTGCAGCGGCAGCTGAACCTGCTCCTTCGGCTGCGCGGTCGTGCCCGCGGCCTTCCCGAGTTGCACCAGGCTCGCACCTGCGCAGCCGTGCAGACCGTGGCCGGCGAAGGCGCCGTGCTCGGCTGCGAGCTGGTAGACGCCGAGCTGGGGATGAGAGGCGACCTCGTCGTCCGAGGGCTTGGACGACCCCGTCTTGAGGTCCACGACGAAGGCGCGGCCCTCACCGTCGCGCTCCAGCCGGTCGACGCGCCCGGTGACTCGAGCGGTCAGCGCGCCTGCATCCAGCGACACGTCGAAGGGCACCTCCGCCGCCACGGGCGTGCGTGGGTTGGCGGCCGCCCAGGCGGCGAAGCGGCGGAGCATGCGCTCGGCGACGTCACGCTGCTGCCGCGTGAACCAAGGGCTACCCAGGTCCACATCGGCCCACGCCGTGTCGAGCTCGGCGACAAGCCGGTCCAGCTCCCGGGACGTGCCGACGTCGGCGGCGGCAGCGCGAGCGGCGAGGTCGTGGACCAACGTGCCGACGGTCTGGCGAGCGGTGTCGGCATCGCGTCCCCCCGCGGACTCGAGCAGCCACCGCAGCGGGCACGTGCCGAAAAGCTCCACCCGCGAGGGTGAAACGGCCACGACATCGCCGGGACCGCGCAACGGACGGTCGTCGCTCACCGGCCCGAGGGAATACCAGTCCTGCGGATGGGCGCCCACGACGCCTGCCGCGGCAAGCCTTGCCAGCTCGGCAGCAGCAGCGCGTCGCAGCCCGTCGCCTGCGGTGTCGTCCGACACCACCGCGCGAAGCTCGGCGACCACGGAGGACAGTGCCAGGGGCCGGCTGACCGCGGCGAGGTCGCGGACGAGGTCGCGGGCGCGCGACCTCGTGCCCGACGGTGCGTCGCGGTCGGCGATCACCTGGCGAAGCCTCGGGACGAGGAGAGCCAGGGGCAGCGTCCGCCGGAGGTGCCCCAGGGTGGGGGCGCAAGCGCCGTAGCGACGATCTCCGGGCGTCCGGTCGACGACCGCCTCGACGGGCGCCTCGTCGTCGTCGGCGAGGGGCAACTCGTCCAGGAAGCGAGAAGGCTTGGTTCCCTCGTCGCCGTCGTCGACCGCGGTCACGACCAGTCGATCCCGGGCGCGGGTGCACGCGACGTAGAACAGGCGTCGCTCCTCGTCCAGCTGCGCCGACACCGACGAGGTGGGGGGCGCCTCGAGTCCGGCCGCGATGTCCATCAGGAGATCGGCCCCGAGCACGGACCCACGTGGGCGCAGGCTTGGCCACACACCCTCCTGAGCTCCGGCAACCACCACGAGATCCCACTCGAGGCCCTTCGCACCGTGGGCGGTGAACACGCGCACCGTGTCACCGTCCGGCGCGCGGGCCGCGAGCGTGTCGCCCGGGATCTCCTGGGCCGCGAGGTGGTCCAGCAGCGCCTCGGGGCGCGCTCCCGGGAGCCGGTCGACGAATCGAGCGGCTGCCTCGAACAGCGCGAGGACCGCATCGAGGTCGCGGTCGGCTGCAGCGCCGCGGGCTCCTCCCGCGGCGCTCGCCGACTGCCAACGGGTCGCAAGGTCGCTGGCCTGCCACAGGGCCCACAGCACCGTCTCGACCGTTGCGCCGGGCCGGCTGGCCGCCTCCCGGGCGAGGGCCACGAGCTCCGCCACGCGCCGAGCGGGGGCCGCGACACGGTCGGCCACCAGCGTGAGCGAGAGCGGCGTCCTCAGGGCCTCCACGAGCAGGTCACCGGAGAAACGGTCCTCCCCCGCCGCCAGCGAGACGTGACGCAGCTCGCGACGAAGACGGCGCAGGCCCATCGCGTCGAGGCCGGCGAAGAACGTGAGCAACGACGCCGCGCGCTCCTCGTCGAGCCCGTCGTCGCACAGCGCAGCACGCAGCAGATCAAGGAAAGGGCGCACGGCGGGCTGCTCCGCCAAGGGCAGATCACCCGACGCGACTCCCACGGGGACTCCTGCTGACACCATGGCGCGGCGCAGGACAGGCAGCCGTCCACGGGTCGACCGGACCAGCACCGCCATCCTCCCCCAGGGAATGCCGTCCACGACGTGCGCGCGCCGCAGGACTGCCGCCACGACGGAGGCTTCCTGGGCGGCGCTGGCGGTGACGAGGACATCGACGGCGCCAGGAGCACGCCCGGGCAGAGGGTGCAGACCGCCGGCGTGCTGACCGGTGGACTGGCGAGGCCCGCGTGGCCCACGCAGCGGCGCGGCAACCGCCTGCCCTGCGGTGAGGACCCGCGGCGCGCTGCGTCGGCACGTCAGCAGCCGGACCTGGGGGGACGGCGACCCGTCCGCGCAGCGGAACGTCTCGGGGAACCGGCGGATGCATCGCACGTCGGCCCCGCGGAAGGCGTAGATCGACTGGTCCGGGTCACCGACCGCCACCACGTTGGCGCCACGTGGCACCAGCCGGCACAGGAGCTCCTCCTGCGAGGGATCGGTGTCCTGGTACTCGTCGACGAAGACCCAGTCGTAGGCGCCGCGGTCCTGCTCCACCAGGCCCCGGTCGAGAACCGCGCGGACGAGCTCGGAAGGGTCATAGGCCGCCTGGTCGGCCAGCAGGCTCACCTCGGCGTACTGCCGCAGGAACCTCGCCGCAGCGCGCCAGTCCGGTCGGCCGTGGGCGCGCCCAAGCCGGTCGAGGGCCGCGGGGTCGATCCCGCGCTCAGTGGCGCGCATCAGCAGGTCGCGCAGCTCCTGGGCGAAGCCCCGAGTCAGCAGCGCGGGCCGCAGGTCCGGCGGCCACCCGCTCGCCACCCCGTCACCCGCAACCTCACCGGAGAGGAGCTCACGGACGAGGAGGTCCTGCTCGGGCCCGGACAGCAGCCGGGGTGGCGCGTCGCCCCGGGCCGCGGCATCGCGGCGGACCAAGCCGAAGGCGTAGGAGTGGAACGTGCGTGCCAACGGCTCGCGAAGCGTCCGCCCGAGCCGGACGGTGATGCGCTCACGCAGCTCCGTCGCGGCCTTGCGACTGAAGGTCAGGACCAGCACGCGCTCGGGGTCCACTCCGGCCTGGATCCGCGCGACGGCGGCCTCGACAAGTGTCGTGGTCTTGCCCGTGCCCGGGCCCGCCAGGACGAGCAGGGGGCCGCCGGCGTGCTCGACGACGGCCCGTTGGGCGTCGTCGAGGTCGGGGAGCCCACGCGTAGCGCTCGACCGGCGCACCAGGCGGTAGGCAGGTGGACGGAGGCTCGCTCGGACGTCGGCGGTCGCGCTTCTCACGGAGCTCATGCAACCAGGACGCTCCGACAGAATCGGTCAGGTCGACGGGTCCCAGCGCGCCAGCCGCATCCGGACCCGCGTGCCGTCCGGAGTCAGCGGCGTCCCCTCGGCCTCCAGCGCCGCCATGCCACGCAACCGTAGGACCGCAGCATGCGTCCCGTCGGCGCGCAGCACGCGCCACCAGGGCGCCGCACCGCCGTACGACGACAGCACCGAGGCGACCTGTCGCGGCCCGCCTGCGCCGAGCCACTCCGCGATGTCGCCGTAGGTCAGGACCCGCCCCACGGGGATGCACTCGACGAGGTCGAGAACACGCTCGGCGTACGGTGACGGCCCGTGCTCGCCTGCGCGCCCCTCGACCTCCAGCCCGGCTCCCACGTGCCCACTCTGCCAGCCGGCCATACGGTCGGCGGGTGATCTCACCGGACCGACCCGTCGCGTCGCCGCACCGCCCGACGCGCGTGGTGGTGCACCCCGACGGCCCCTACCTGCTCAGCGGCGGCCTCGAGGTGACCTCCCCGGACGGGTCCGTCGTGCGCCGGCTGTCGAAGGCGGCCCTGTGCCGCTGCGGCCGTTCGGCGAGCAAGCCCTTCTGCGACGGCTCCCACTCTGCCCAGGGGTTCCGCGACCCGGGACTGCCCGCGCAGCCGGCAGGCACGCGTGTGGAGCCGCGGGACGGGTAGGGGCAGCGCATGAGTGAGAGCAGCATCGACGACGCATCCGGTCTCGACCGCCCGATGACGGGCAGCACGGTGCCCGACGTGGAGCGGGACATGCTCGACCCGGCACCGGGGATTAACCCCGACGGCAGCCCCGCACTGCAGGACGAGCCGAACCTCACGCCCGGTGAGCGGGAGGAGCCCACGCCCGACTACGGGGGCAACCTCCCCGGCTGACGGCACCGGCAGCACCGCGGCGCTTCCGGTGCCGGGTCCCAGCCGTGGAGTTCGAGTCCGTCGAGTCGATCAGTACGACGGTTGACTCGGGTCGACCAGGTTGACCCACGCGACCACGCCGCCGCCCACGTGGACGGCGTCCTGCAGACCCGCGCCCTTGAGCACGGCCAGGACCTCGGCGGAGCGCTGACCGGACTTGCAGTGCAGGACGACGCGCTTGTCCTGAGGCAGCTGCGCGAGGGCAGAGCCGTTGAGGAACTCGCCCTTGGGAATGAGCACCGCGCCCGGGATCCGGTTGATCTCGTACTCGTTGGGCTCGCGCACATCGACGAGCACGAAGTCGTCCTCGCCGCGCTCCCGCCGGCCCAGCATCTCCGCCAGCTGGCGCACCGAGATCGTCGAGTCGCGCGCCGCATCGGCGGCCTCGTCACTGACGCCGCCGCAGAACGCCTCGTAGTCGATCAGCTCGGTCACGGTCGGGTTCTTGCCGCACACCACGCACTCGGGGTCCTTGCGGACGCGCACCGAGCGGTAGGTCATCTCCAGGGCGTCGTAGACCATGAGCCGCCCGACGAGCGGTTCGCCGATGCCCGCGAGCAGCTTGATCGCCTCGTTGACCTGGATCGAGCCGATCGAGGCGCACAGAACACCGAGGACGCCGCCCTCGGCGCACGAGGGGACCATGCCGGGCGGCGGGGGCTCCGGGTAGAGGCAGCGGTAGCAGGGACCGTGCTCGGCCCAGAACACGCTCGCCTGCCCGTCGAAGCGGTAGATCGAGCCCCACACGTACGGCTTGCCCAGCAGGACCGCCGCGTCGTTGACGAGGTAGCGGGTGGCGAAGTTGTCCGTGCCGTCGACGATCAGGTCGTACTGGGCGAAGATCCCCAACACGTTCGTCGAGTCCAGGCGCTCCTCATGGAGCACCACGTCGACGTACGGGTTGATCTCCTTGACCGAGTCTCGGGCGGACTCGGCCTTGGACCGGCCCACGTCGTTCTGCCCGTGGATGACCTGCCGCTGGAGGTTGGACTCGTCCACGACGTCGAACTCGACGATGCCGAGCGTGCCGACGCCCGCCGCCGCGAGGTACATCAGCGCAGGAGAGCCCAGACCGCCGGCTCCGACGCAGAGCACGCGGGCGTTCTTCAGTCGCTTCTGCCCCGTCATGCCGACATCAGGGATGATCAGGTGGCGCGAGTAGCGCCGCACCTCATCGACCGTGAGATCGGCCGCGGGCTCGACGAGCGGCGGCAGCGTGGACGACACATGACCTCCCGGAACCGGACCAGTTGCTGGACGGTAACCGCAACCGTGCCATGCGCCGAGGTGTTCCCGGCGTACGGGTCCGCCCGCCGAGACGCCCCCTCAGTGCGCGCCGGCTCCCGTCTGCGCGCCCTGGTCGGCGAGGAAGCCGGTCACCATCACGGCCGTGCCGACCCAGGCGAGCAGGGAAGGCCCGGCGAAGACGCCCACCGCGAAGACGACCCAACCGAGCGGCGCGAGCCACCGGGTCCGACGTGGGTACGCGTCGGAGCCCGCTCGCGAGAGCAACCACACCAGCACGGCGAGCGTCACCGCGACGTCGATGAGGGGCTCCGCGAGCATGCCCGCAGTCTGACACCTGCCCGGCCGGCCCGCCCCGTCGGCGCGTACGGCCGCCGACGACGCCGAGGAGGCGGGCGCTACCGTGGGCCTTCCAGCACGACGACCGAGGGGAACGCCGTGTCCGAGATGGACCTGCACGAGGGCAGCCAGCCGGTCGACCCGGCCCGTGAGGCGACCGTGGAGCCTTTGGGCATCGACGTGGCCGGCGAGGCTCCGGAGGCCGACGCGGCCGAGCAGCACACACCGGTGGTCGAGCACCAGCGCGAGGAGCCCGTGACGTCGCTGCCGGACGCGGACCCCGCCGATGTCGCCGACCAGCACCGCGTCGTAGAGCTCGACGAGGACGACTACCGCTGACCCGAGCGGCGTCGATGTCACCGAGGTCGGCGACGAGGAAAGCGCCGCAAAAGCCCGGGGCCTGACGTCCCCGCGCCCTAGGATGGCGCGGACTCGCCGCCTCCGGACGGCCCGGACTGCCGAAGGATCCCGTGACCACGACGCCCGAGGCCCGCGCCCAGCGCACCCGGCTGCCGCGCGGCGCGCGGCGGGCCCAGCTGCTGCGAGCCGCGCAGGACGTCTTCGTCGCGCAGGGATACCACGCGGCGGCGATGGACGACATCGCCGAACGCGCCGGGGTCTCCAAGCCGGTCCTGTACCAACACTTCCCGGGCAAGCTCGAGCTCTACCTCGCCCTGCTGGACGAGGCGGCCAGCGCACTGGTGCAGCACGTGCACCGCGCCCTCGCCTCGACCTCGGACAACAAGCTTCGCGTGCAGGCGACGATCGAGGCCTACTTCGAGTTCGTCGACCACGAGGCGGGCGCGTTCCGGCTCGTCTTCGAGTCGGACCTGATGAACGAGCTCGCCGTGCGCGAACGCGTCGAGCAGGTCACCACCCGCTGCGCGCGTGCGGTGAGCGAGCTGATCGCGGAGGACGCCGGGCTCGACCCCGAGGAGGCCATGCTGCTCGCCGTCGGTGCGGTCGGGATGGCGCAGGTCGCCGCGCGCTACTGGCTCTCCACCAAGGGCTCGATCCCGCGACGCGAGGCGGCTCGGCTCGTGGCGACGCTGTCCTGGAGGGGCATCCGCGGGTTCCCGAGGGCCGGTGAGCCGCCGTCGAGCGCTCAGGCGTGAACGCCACGGACGTGCTCGCCACGACGGTTTCGCCCGCGGCGTAGTCGCCCCGCGGCGCTGCGCCGCGGCGCTCGACTAGCCTCGGGATCAGCAGACGCAGCTTAGGAGGACGTGGTGGAGGTCAAGATCGGCGTGCAGCACGCCGCGCGCGAGATCGTCCTGGAGAGCTCCCAGAGTGCCGAGGAGGTCGCCGAGGTGGTCTCGCAGGCGCTGTCCTCCGACACCGGCATGCTCGCGCTCTCCGACGAGCGCGGTCGCCAGGTCATCGTCCCGACCGACAAGCTGGCCTACGTCGAGATCGGCGAGCCGGAGGTACGTCGGGTGGGGTTCGGAGCGTTGTGACCTCGGGTGGGGTTGGAGCGTGATGCCTCGGTGGGGTTCATAGCGCCGTGACCGGCAGCACTGCTCAGGCCGACAAGCCGAGCGTCGCCATGCGGCGGGTGTGGTTCTCGGTGAGGCGCGCGAGCATCCGCCCGATTTCGGCGAGGTCGGCTCCCTGACGGTCCCCTCCCCCGACGAGCAGCGAGGACAGGCCCTCGCGCTCAGCGGCCACCCGCTGGGCCTGGCTGAGCGCCTCGCCCACGAGCCGCCGTCCCCAGAGGGCGAGGCGGCCGGCGAGCCGCGGGTCGGCGGCGATGGCGGCGCGCACCTTCTCGACGGCGAACGCGGAGTGACCGGTGTCCCCGAGGACGTCCGTGACGAGCGCTCGCGTCGACGCGTCGACGTAGGCCGAGATCTCCCGGTAGAAGTCCTCGGCGATGCCGTCGCCGACGTAGGCCTTGACCAGCCCTTCGAGCCAGTCCGCGGGCTGGGTGCGCTCGTGGAACGCGTCGAGGGCGGCCTTGAACGGCTCCATCGCCGCCGCGGGATCGGCGCCGAGCTCTGCGAGCCGGTTGCGCAGCCGCACGAAGTGGCCGAACTCCGCGACCGCCATCCCGGCCAGCGCAGCCTTGTCGGGGATCGTGGGCGCGAACGCGGCATCCTCGGCGAGTCGCTCGAAGGCGGTCAGCTCGCCCAGGGCCAGGACGCCGAGCAGGTCGACGACCGCCGCGCGGTAGGTCGGGTCGTCGAGGCCGCCACCGCCACGCGGCTCCGGTGTCGTGCCCGTGCCGATCGCCGTCGTCGTGCGCGCTGCCGCGGCGTCCTCGCTCATGACCGTCAGCGTAACCAGGCTCCGCGCGCCGTCCGGAACGCCCGCGGCGCGGAGCGGGTAGACTCAAGCATGTACCAGGATGCCCGGTCGGTGACCCGGCTGGCTCCGACCCATCCGGCACGGCTTGCCCGGCAGCGTCCGGCGCGTGCGGCCCCTCCTGCGGCCCGCGTCGATGCCGGTGCCAGCCCACCCGCCTTCAGAGAGGCACCGTTCTGACTACCTTCTCCGACCTCGGGGTCCGCCCCGAGACCGTCGAGGCCCTTGAAGCCGTCGGCATCCGCGAAGCCTTCCCGATCCAGGCCATGACCCTTCCCGTCGCCCTCAGCGGGGCGGACATCATCGGTCAGGCCAAGACCGGTACCGGCAAGACCCTCGCCTTCGGCATCCCCCTCCTGCAGCGCATCGTGACCTCCGCCGACCCGGCGTACCACGCCCTCGTCTCGCCCGGCGCGCCGCAGGCGCTCGTGATCGTCCCGACGCGCGAGCTGTGCGTGCAGGTCACCGGCGACCTCGAGACCGCCGGGCGGACCAGCGCGGTCCGCGTGCTGTCGGTGTACGGCGGGCGTGCCTACGAGCCTCAGACCGAGGCGCTGCGTCGCGGCGTCGACGTCGTCGTGGGTACGCCGGGACGCCTGCTCGACCTCGCCCAGCAGGGCCACCTGGACCTGGGTCACGTCCGCTGCCTGGTCCTCGACGAGGCCGACGAGATGCTCGACCTGGGCTTCCTCCCGGACGTGGAGCGCCTGGTGGCGCGGACGCCGGCCGGGCGCCAGACGATGCTGTTCTCGGCGACCATGCCTGGCCAGGTGGTGTCGCTCGCCCGGCGCTACATGACCCAGCCGACGCACATCAACGCGACCGACCCCGACGACGTCGGGCGCACCGTGCGCGCGGTCACGCAGTTCGTCTACCGCACGCACGCCATGGACAAGCAGGAGATCCTCGCGCGGCTGCTGCAGGCAGAGGGGCGCGGTCTGACGATCGTCTTCTGCCGGACCAAGCGGACCGCCGCCAAGGTCGCTGACGACCTCGCCGACCGGGGCTTCGCCGCCGCCGCCATCCACGGCGACCTCGGCCAGGGTGCGCGCGAGCAGGCGCTGCGCGCTTTCCGCAACGGCAAGGTCGACGTCCTGGTCGCCACCGACGTCGCGGCCCGCGGCATCGACGTCGAGAGCGTCACTCATGTCGTCAACTACCAGTGCCCGGAGGACGACAAGACCTACCTTCACCGGATCGGGCGCACCGGCCGCGCCGGCGCCTCCGGTGTCGCGGTCACCTTCGTCGACTGGGACGACATGCCCCGCTGGGCACTGGTCAACAAGGAGCTGGGGCTGGCCTTCGCCGAGCCGCCGGAGACCTACTCGACCTCTCCGTGGCTCTACACCGACCTCGGCATCCCCGAGGGCACCAAGGGCGTCCTCCCACGCGCCGAGCGGACACGCGCCGGGCTCGCCGCGGAGGCGGTCGAGGACCTCGGGGAGACGGGCGTCCGGTCGCGACCGGCGCCGTCCCGGACCGCATCGCCCCGCAGCCGGCGCTCCGACGGCGAAGACGGTGCACGCC
>JALYMU010000300.1 GCA_030773595.1 Actinomycetota bacterium
ACCGACGGTCGAGGCGGGCCGCCCTTCGGCTGTTGCGGGCCGTCGAGCCGGCGGCGTCAGCGGACCCGGATCTCGGCGACGACGTCACGCAGGGAGTCTGCGTCCGACCACAGCGAACCCATGTTCATGATCACGTAGCTGCCGCGCGGCATCGCGTAGCCCCAGAGCATGCTCGTGTCGCCCGAGAGGAGCGCGACGGGCACCGCGACGTCCTCGATCGGCTCCTCGTCCGACTCAGGGTCCCAGTTCTCGAGGTCCTCGATGGTCTTCCCGGGCGCGAGGCGCAGGACCGCGAAGAGGTCGGGCATCTTCCCGGCGTTGCGGACCAGCAGCCGGCCTCGCCGGGGGAGCTGCGCGGGTGCCTCGACGCCGTCCTCGGCCATGGTCAGGGTCGCGGTCGACCCCGGCCACGCCGTCGCGCGGACCGCGCCCGAGACGGTGACGACCTTGATGTCGGAGCGCTGCTCGAGGTCCGCCCGCGTGGATATGACCCAGTACGTCCCGGAGTAGAGCGTCTCCCAGAACACCCCGCGCTCGCCGTGGCGGGCGAAGACGCCGCCGAAGAAGCGAATGTTGCGCTCCAGCCGCTCGGAGGCCCGGACGCTGCCCCCGGCCTCGAGGTTGACGTCGCGCAGGAACTCCGCGCGGGTGTAACCACGCGCGACCTTCAGCAGCTGCACACCGCCGACACCGTCGAGGACGAAGCGGTACCGGCTCGAGCGCAGCGCGTCGGGCATGTCGACTCTCTGGCCGTCCAGCGCCATCGTGACGGTCGGCGGGGCCGGGAGGGTCGCGCCGGCCGCCGCGGGCGCGGGGATGACGAGGCCGAGCGGAAGGGCCGCGAGCAGCAGCGCTGCGCCGCGACGGAAGGGAAGGGATGCGCGCACGGACATGCGCATGGGAGAACCCCCGGGACTAGGGCGTCGCTCTCGCGACCACGAAGGTCGCGGTCGCGACCACACCCCACATCGGCGCCGTACGCCCCGACTTGCGTCCATAGCGGAACGATCACTCGATCGGCGCACAGTCGGCGTGATCGACGGCGCTCGACCCGTTAGCGTGACCCGGTGGCCGAGCTCGTCTACCCCCCTGTCGTGCGCCTCGTCCTGGGCGTCTTCCGCGCACTGGACCTTCGCCTCGACGTCGCCGGGAAGGAGCACGTGCCCGCCCATGGCGGTGGTGTGGTCGTCATGAACCACACCGGCTACCTCGACTTCGCACTGGCCGGCGTGCCGTACTGGCGGGGAGCCCGGCGCCTGATCCGGTTCATGGCCAAGCAGGAGGTGTTCCAGCACCGGTTGGGCGGCCCGATCATGCGAGGCATGCACCACATCTCCGTCGACCGCTCCTCGGGCGGTGCGGCGTTCCGGGAGGCGGTGGCCGCCCTGCGCCGCAGCGAGTTGGTGGGCGTGTTCCCGGAGGCCACGATCAGCCGGAGCTTCTGCCTGAAGGAGTTCAAGCCCGGAGCGGTGCAGATGGCGCGCGCGGCGAACGTCCCGCTCCTGCCGCTGGCGCTGTGGGGGAGCCAGCGGATCTACACCAAGGGTCGCAAGCCAAGCCTCGCCGAGGCACGCCACGTCCCCGTCACGATGACGCTCGGGCCAGCCCTCGACGCCAAGCACAAGGACGCCCAGGCGCACCTCCGCTCGGAGCTGGCGCGGTTGCTCGAGGAGAGCCAGGCGCGCTACCCCGACCGCCCGGCCGGAGCATGGTGGCTGCCGGCACACCTCGGCGGCAGCGCGCCGACACCCGAGGAGGCCGCGCGGATCGACGCCGAGCTGGCCCTGGCGCGCCGGCAGAACGCGCCCGGGCAGCGCGGCAGCTCGTCCTGAGTCCGGTCCTCAGCGGCGCCCGCACCCGTTTCGGGTCCCGGGCGGAGGGGAGGGGGCGCGTGGGTGCCCACCGGCGGCTGCACGCCGACGTGCGGCACTCGAGACCCTGACCCTCGTGCGAAGGAGGACACCGTGGCCCGCACCGTGGCCGACGTCATGACCCGTGACCCCGCGACCGTCGAAGCCGGCGAGCCGGTGATCGAGGCCGCGCGCCGGATGAAGACCGCCGGCTCCGGCGCTCTCGTCGTGCTCGACAACGGACGCGTGGTCGGCATGGTGACCGACCGCGACATCACGATCCGCGTCGTCGCGGAAGGCAAGGACGTCTCCGTGCCGACCCGTGAGGCGTGCAGCACCGACGACCTGCAGGTCGTCGGTCCGGACACGTCCCTGGACCAGGCGGTCCAGCTCATGCGCACCCACGCCATCCGCCGCCTGCCGGTCGTCGAAGGCGACCGAGCCGTCGGCGTGCTCAGCATCGGTGACCTTGCCGTGGAGCTCGACGAGACCTCAGCGCTCGCGGACATCAGCGTGGCCGAGGACAACACCTGAGCGCTGGCGCACGGACAGCACGGCGAAGCGTCGCAGGCAGGCGCCCGACCCGGCTCGGGGCCTGCCTGCGGAGCAGTTCCTCGGCGGAAGCCGGGTCCGGCGGCCGGCCTGGCGTCGCCATGCCGACGCTTCCAGGAGGCAGCGGGACCACGCGCCTGCGGTAAGGGGCAGCCGGCGGGCCCAGCCTCCGCTGGGGCGGCTCAGCCCGGGAAGCGGTGCTCGCCGGCGAAGGCCAGGCGGTGCTGGGCGAGCTCGAGCAGCAGGCTGCGCTCGCGCGCCTGAAACTCCGGCACGTGCACCCCTCGGGCGGCGCGGTCGCGCAGGAACGCGAGCTCCGTCGCGACCCCCTGGTACGCCGTCATCGCGCGTTCGCCGACCGGGCCGTACCACGCCTTGGCCCACGCCCGCGCGCGACGGCGCCCGGCCATCGTCGCGACCATGGCGACGTCGTACGGCGGGATCCACCCGGCCTGGGCATAGGCGGGCAGCACGCGCGCAATCAGCCGCCCCTCCCGGGTGCGCAGCCAGACGACCAGCGCCACGCCGACGAGGAACAGCGGCACCATGAAGAACGCGTAACCGGCGACGAAGGCGCCGAAGCCGCCGACCGCCGACGCGTTCCAGGTCGCGTGCAGCGCGACGGCGACGACGAGGCCGACCAGCGGAGCGAGGACGCGGACGAGCGGGCGGCTCGTCGTCGCGGCGACGCCGAGCCCGATGCCTGTCGCCGTCGTGAACATCGGGTGCGCGAACGGCGAGAGAACCCCACGGAGCAGGAAGACGACACCGGCGGCGAACAGACCGCCACCCTCGCCCATCTCGGTCCCGCTCAGGAACGCGCGCCCGAAGTAGAGGATGTTCTCGGTGAAGGCGAAGCCGATGCCGACCATGCCGGCGCACACGACGCCGTCGACGACACCGTCGAACTCCCGCCGGCGCAGGAGCACGATGGCGAGGATGCCGAGGCCCTTGCTGACCTCTTCGACGACCGGCGCGACGAGGACGGCGGTGCCCGCGCTCGCCCCGGCCTCGCCCTGCGCGGCGGCGAGCACCTCCATGCCGATGCTGTTCAGCAGCGCCGCCGCCAGCGCCGCGACGATGGCGCCCCAGGCGAAGAGGAAGGCCAGCAGTCCCCGAGGCTCGGGCTCCCACCGGTCGACCCACAGGAACGCCGCGACGACGACCACTGCGGGCAGCGTGGCCAGCACCGTGCCGACGAGGAACCCGACGACTCCGGTGCTGCCGACGATGAGCGCGACCACCAGCAGCGAGAGCAGGGCGAGCAGCAGGACGACCGCGAGCACGCCGAGAAGGGTCCACGTCCGCGCGCCCCGGGCCCGACGGCGCGCCGGTGGCGCCACGGACAGCACCTCCCGCGGCGTCGGCGGCGGCGGGAGCCTCATGAGGTCCGTCACGACAGGGGGCCCGTGCCGGGGCGGCGGAGAAGCACGGACCCACACTAGAAGGCGCGAGGGCGCAACGGCGCACGCCGTCCACAGGGCGAGGGGTCCGGAGCGCCTGCAGGACTATCCCGGGGTGGCCCGGCCGGGTGGTCGGCCGGCGTGAAGATGACCCCGTCGCGTCATGGCCTCGTCTCCGGAGAGGTGTCTATCGTTGCCCCACGTCGGCGCGGTCGCGTCGACCTGTCGTCGGACGGTGAAGGGGACTGCGTTGGTGGTCGGTCCGGACACCCGGGTCCACGACCCGATGGCGATGGCGGAGATCGAGATGTACGGCGAGCTCGTCATCGCCGCGTCCTCGAGCGACGGTCCCCTGCCGCCGGAGCAGATCGACGCCATCCTGGGCGTCGACCGGCCGGGGCGCTAGCCTCCCGCGACCTCACCGGGAATCCCCCGTCCTGCGGGTTCTGTGGGGTCGTTGTGCTGGCATGTGCTTGATTGCCTCTAGCATGCCTACCGGCCAGCCCCCGATCCCGGAGTGACCTGTGCGATTCCGCCTCACGCCGCGTGACGCTTCCTTCTACGACATGTTCGCCAACTCGGCGGACACCCACGTCGTCGGTGCCAAGCTGCTCAAGGAGCTGCTCGGCGCGCCCGACGCTGAGCGCCAGTCGGTGCGCGAGCGGATGCGTGCCGCCGAGCACCAGGCCGACGAGTGCACCCACGGGATCCTGCGGCACCTGAACTCGTCGTTCGTGACGCCGTTCGACCGCGAGGACATCTACCGGCTGGCGTCCACCCTCGACGACGTCATGGACCACATGGACGCCGCCGTCGAGCTCGTCGTCCTCTACAAGCCCACCGAGCTCCCGCGCGAGCTCAGCGAGCAGGTCGAGGTGCTCGAGCGAGCCGCGGAGCTCACCGCCGACGCGATGCGACGCCTGCGCTCCATGCAGGACCTCGCGGAGTACTGGATCGAGATCAACCGGCTGGAGAACCAGGCGGACCAGGTCTACCGGTCCCTGCTGGCCACCCTGTTCAGCGGTCGCTACGACGCCCTCGACGTCCTCAAGCTCAAGGACATCGTCGAGGAGCTCGAGGCCGCTGCGGACGCGTTCGAGCACGTGGCGCACACCGTCGAGACCATCGCCGTCAAGGAGTCCTGACCGGTGGAGCTCGCGATCGTCGTCGCGGTGGTCGTCATCGCCCTGGTCTTCGACTACACCAACGGATTCCACGACGCCGCCAACGCCATCGCCACATCGGTGTCGACCCGGGCGCTGACCCCGCGTGTCGCGCTCGCGCTGGCGGCGGTGATGAACTTCGTCGGGGCGTTCCTGGGCCAGGAGGTCGCCAAGACGGTGAGCGACATCATCGAGCTGGAGGGCGCCGCCACCCAGGGGCTCATCGTGGTCGCCGCGGGCCTGCTCGGCGCCATCGCCTGGAACCTGATCACCTGGTACTACGGGCTGCCGTCGTCGTCGTCGCACGCCCTGATCGGCGGGCTGGTCGGCGCGGGCGTTGCGTCAGCCACGACCGTGAAGTGGGACAAGGTCGTCGACAAGGTCGTCATCCCGATGGTCATCTCGCCGCTCGTCGGGTTCACGGCAGCGTTCCTGCTGATGCTCGCGATCCTGTGGGGGTTCCGACGGGCGAACCCGCACAAGACCTCGCGCGGCTTCCGCATCGCCCAGACCATCTCCGCGTCGGCCATGGCGCTGGGTCACGGCCTGCAGGACGCGCAGAAGACGATGGGCGTCATCGTCCTGGCGCTCATCGCCGGTGGCTACCAGGCCGACAACGGCGAGATTCCCTTCTGGGTCGTCGTGGCGGCGGCCGCCGCCATCTCGGCCGGCACCTACGCCGGCGGCTGGCGCATCATGCGAACGCTCGGCCGGCGCATCATCCAGCTCGACCCGCCGCGCGGCTTCGCCGCCGAGGCCACGGCCTCGAGCGTGCTCTACACGATGGCGATCGGCTTCGGCGCGCCCATCTCCACGACCCACACGATCACGTCGTCGATCATGGGCGTCGGCGCCACGAAGAGGCTCAATGCCGTCCGCTGGGGGGTCGCACGCACCATCGTGAGCGCATGGGTGCTGACCATCCCGATGGCCGGTCTGGCCGCCGCGGCGTTCTACGGGCTGCTGCAGCTCGCCGTGTAGTGATCCTCACGAGGAGCTGGCAGCGTCGCCTGCGCGCCGTGCCGCACGCAACACACGAGGGCCCTGACCGGATTCGCGGTCAGGGCCCTCGGTGGTGGTGCGTGACGGGCCGGCCTCAGCCGAAGCGGCCGGAGATGTAGTCCTCGGTCGCGCGCTCGGCGGGGTTCGAGAAGATCTGCCGAGTGTCGTCCATCTCGACCAGCCGGCCGGGCTTGCCCGTCGCCGCGAGGTTGAAGAACGCCGTACGGTCTGAGACCCGCGCCGCCTGCTGCATGTTGTGGGTGACGATGACGATCGTGTAGCGCTGCTTCAGCGACGTGATGAGGTCCTCGATCGCCAACGTGGAGATCGGGTCCAGCGCCGAGCACGGCTCGTCCATCAGCAGCACCTCCGGCTCCACGGCGATCGCGCGCGCGATGCACAGGCGCTGCTGCTGACCGCCGGAGAGCCCGGCACCGGGCCGGCCGAGGCGGTCCCTGACCTCCTCCCAGAGGTTCGCTCCGCGCAGGGAGGACTCCACGACCTCGTCGAGACGGGACTTGCGGCGCACGCCGTTGAGCCGCAGGCCGGCGGCGACGTTGTCGTAGATCGACATGGTCGGGAACGGGTTGGGTCGCTGGAAGACCATGCCGACCATCCGGCGTACGCCGACCGGGTCGACGTCGTCGTCGTAGAGGTCCTGGTCGTCGAGCAGGACCTTGCCCTCGACCCGCGCGCCCGGGACAACCTCGTGCATCCGGTTCAGCGTGCGCAGGAACGTCGACTTGCCGCAGCCGGAGGGCCCGATGAACGCCGTGACCGATCGGGGCTCGATCGTCATGGACACGTCCTCGACGGCCTTGAAGGCGCCGTAGTAGACGTTCAGGCCGGAGACGTCGATGCGCTTACCCATGGGGGTCCCTACTTCTGGACGGAGGTGAAGCGGGCGGCGACCCGCGCGAGGACGTTCAGGGCGAGGACGAGCAGGATCAGCGTGAGCGCGGCGGCCCACGTGCGGTCGATGGCCGGGGCCAGTGACTCCGTGCGGTCCTGGTTGATCATGGTCGGCAGGGCGGCCATGTTGCCGGAGAACGGGTTGAGGTTGATCGACTTCGCATACGGCCCGAGGATGAGCAGCGGGGCGGTCTCGCCCATCACGCGGGCGAGCCCGAGCATGACGCCGGTGAGGATCCCGCTGAACGCGGTCGGGACGACGATACGGGCAACCGTCTTCCACTTCGGCACGCCGAGCGCGTAGCTCGCCTCACGCAGCTCGTTCGGGACGATGCGCAGCATCTCCTCGGTCGCCCGGACGACGACGGGGACCATCAGCAGCACGAGCGACAGTGACACGGCGAAGCCGACGCGCCGGAACCCGAAGGTGGTGATCCACACGGCGTACACGAACAGCGCCGAGACGATGGACGGGATGCCGGTGAGGATGTCGACCATGAAGCTGACCGCCCGGGCGACCCGGCCGCGGCCGTACTCCACCAGGTAGATGGCGGTGAGCACGCCGACCGGTACGGCGATGGCGGCGGTGAGGGCCGCCTGGATCAGTGTGCCCATGATCGCGTGGTACGCGCCGCCGCCTTCGCGGCGGGAGGTGATCCCGCGCTGGGAGTTCGTCCACCACTGCGGGTCGGCCAGCAGCTCATAGCCCCGGCTGACGACGGTGACCACGATCCACACCAGCGGCACGAGCGCCACGAGGAACGCCAGCGTCATTACCACCGTGGCGAGCCGGTCGCGTGCCGCCCGCCCGGCCGACTTGCCCAGCGACCGGACGCGGACGTCGGAGGAGGAGGGGGAGAGCTCGAGGGCGGTGCTCACGACGTGAACTCCTTGCGCCGGTTGATGACCACACGGGCGACGGCGTTGACGGCGAAGGTCAGCGCGAACAGCACCAGACCGGCGGAGATGTAGGCCCCGGTCTTCTGCGGACTGTCGAACTCCGCGGCGCTGTTCGCGATGCGCGAGGCGAACGTCTCGCCGCCGGAGAACAGTGACAGGTCGAACGGTGCCCGGCTGTTCGGCCGGCTCAGGATGATCGTCACGGCGATGGTCTCGCCGAGCGCGCGGCCGAGGCCCAGCATCGAGGCGCTGATGACGCCGGCCCGTCCGAAGGGCAGCACGGTGGTCCGGATCATCTCCCAGCGCGTCGCCCCGAGGGCGAGCGCCGCCTCCTTGTGGATTGCCGGTGTCTGCTGGAAGACCTCGCGGCTGATCGCCGTGACGATCGGCAGGATCATGATCGCGAGGACGACCGAGGCGGTGAAGGCGTTGCCCGCCGAGACGTCGGTGCCGGCGAAGACCGGCAGCCACCCGAGGCCGCTGGTCAGCGCGTCGGCGACCGGTGCGAGCTTCGGCGCCAGGACCTGGATACCCCATAGTCCGAAGATGATCGACGGTACGGCGGCGAGCAGGTCGACCAGGTAGGCGACCGGCGCGGCGATCCGGCGGGGGGCGTACTGGGTGATGAAGAGCGCGACGCCCACCGCGACCGGCACGGCGAGCCCCATGGCCACCACGGAGGTCAGCACGGTGGTGTAGAGGAGGTCGGGGATGCCGAAGCGCGGTACGTCGGGCTGCCAGACGCGGTCGGTGAGGAAGCCGGCCTCGTTCCTCAGCAGCGAGGGGACCGCGGTCGCGAGCAGGAAGCCGCCCACGGTGAGCACGAGGAGGACGACGAAGGCGCCGGCCGCCTTCGCGCTGCCGCCGAAGACGCGGTCGCCCAGCCGCGAGGACGAGCTGCCGCCGAGGGCCGTGCCCTCGCCGGGGTGCAGGTCGTGTCCGGTGACTGACATGTCGCTCCAGTGCGGTAGTGGCTGACGCGCGGGACGCCCGGCCGGGGGTTCCCGGTCGGGCGTCGTCGCGACGGTTCGGTCGTCAGCTGATGGCCTGAACGGCCGCCTCGACCTTGGTGCGGACCTCCTCGGGGAGCGGCGCGTAGCCGATCTCCTCGATGACGGTCTGCGACTCGGCGGAGACGAAGTGGCTCAGGAAGCCCTTGACGAGCTTGGTCTTCTCGGCGTCGAGGCCCTTGGAGCACACGACCTCGTAGGTGACGAGCACGATCGGGTAGGCACCCGGCTCTTTGGTCGCGTAGTCGAGCTCGAGGCGGAGGTCGTTGCCCTCGCCGGTCTGCTCGGCCGTGGCGACCGCCTTGCCGACGCTTGCCCCGGTCAGCTCGACGGCACCGGCGCCGTTGTCGATCTTGGCTACGCCGAGGTCGTTGTCCTTCGCGTAGGACCACTCGACGTAGGTGACGGAGCCGGGCGTGCTCTTGACGCCCTCGGCGACACCGGAGGACTTCTCCTTGCCCTCGCCGGTGCCGTCCCAGGTCTTGGCCGGCTCCGTCGTCCAGACGTCGCCGGCCGCGCCGTTGAGGTACTTCGTGAAGTTCTCCGTGGTCCCCGACTCGTCGGAGCGGAAGAAGACGGTGATCTCCTCGGACGGCAGCTCCACACCCGAGTTGATCTTGGCGATCTTGGGGTCGTCCCAGGTGGTGATTGTGCCCTTGAAGATCTCGGCTGCGACGGCCGGGGTCAGGGTGAGGCTCTCCACGCCCTCGAGGTTGTAGGCCACGGCGATCGGGCCGACGACCATCGGGAGGTTCCAGGCGGGGTTGCCCTGGCAGCGCTGCGCGGCCGCGGACACCTCACCCTTGTCCTCCTTGAGGGCGGAGTCGGAGCCGGCGAGGTCGACCTGGCCGGCGTTGAACTGCTTGATGCCTGCGCCGGAACCGGTCGGGTTGTAGTTGACCGTCGCGTCCGGGCAGGTCTCGTTGTAGGTGGAGATGACCTCCTCGATGGCGTTCTTCTGCGCCGAGGAGCCTTCCGCGTTGAGCGTGCCGGCCGCGCAGCTGTCCTTGCCCTTCGCCGAGGACCCGTTGCTCGCGCCCTCGGTGGTCAGGTTCTCGTCGCTGCCGCAGCCAGCCAGCGACAGCACGCCCGCGACGGAGACGGCGGCGAGGCGTGCGTACCGCGAAAGCTTCACAGGTGTCCTCTCGGAGGTGGGTCCGGGAGGAGTCCGCGCCCTCCCGTCGACCGGAACGCTAGGGAGCGCAGGTGAAGCGTCGATCGGGCGAGGGGAAACGCCGGGTGAACGGCGCGCGGCGATTCGGACGCCAGCTCAGGGAGCGTGCTGCTCGACCGCGACGACGCGCCCGGCCGCGAGGTGCAGGACCCAGAACGCGCCCGGAGCCAACGTGTCCGTCGGCGTCGGCACGTCCCCATCGCGAAACAAGGTCGACACCAGCCACGGCAGGACCGGGCGGTGCGTGCAGATCACCGTGGGCACCCGCGCCGTACGGACGATGGTTGCCGCGCGGTCGAGCGCCTCGTCCGGCGCGTCGCTGAACACCTCCTGGCCGAACAGCGTCTCGACGCCGACGTCAAGGCCACGCGCGGTCGCGTACGGACGCACGGTGTCGATGGTCCGCCGGGTCTCCGAGCTGAGCACGGAGCGGACGTCGTAGCAGGAGAGCAGGTCCACGAGGACGTCGGCCTGGCGCCGGCCGAGCTCGTCGAGCGGGCGGTCGGCATCGGTCCCGGGCCAGTCCTGACGCGGCACCGCGTCACCGTGGCGCAGCAGGAGCACCGGGACCGTGTCCACGGGCCCGTCGGCGAAGGCCCGCACGATGTCCTGGTCACGCTCCCACGTCAGCCGGTCCAAGGCCTCGGGCACGCGGAGCCACTCGGCCTGGTCCACCTCGTTGTCCGGAGCGAGCTCCCCCGCCACGACGTGGCCGGTCCAGTAGCGGACCTCCTTGGCCCTGCCCGCGACCGGGTAGCGCTGCGTCGGCAGGGGCCGGCCGAGCCGGATGCGGACGCCGCTCTCCTCCTCGACCTCGCGCACCGCTGCCGTCAGGACATGCTCCCCGGGGTCGAGCTTGCCCTTGGGCAGCGACCAGTCGTCGTACTTGGGGCGGTGGACGAGCACGACGTCGTAGCCGGCGAACCCGCGTCGCCAGACCACCGCGCCCGCGGCGCGGACCGGCGCGTCGGCGCCCTCGGGCGGCCGTGCCGGACCCGGCGTGCCCGCCGCGGTGTCACTCACTGACCACCCGCGCGCGGCGACGCTTCGCAGCGATGAGGTCTTCCTGCAGGTCGCGCAGCGCGGTGCCGTCGGCGTGGCGTACGTGTCGCTCCCACGTGCCGTCGGGAGCGAGGTGCCACGTGGACGTGCCGTCGTCGAACGCGAGGTCGAACAACGAGGTCAGCTCTGTGACGTGGCGTGGGTCGGCGAGCCGCACGAGGACCTCGACCCGGCGGTCGAGGTTGCGGTGCATCATGTCGGCGCTGCCGATCCAGACCTCGGGACTCCCGGCGTTGGCGAACTCGAAGATGCGGGAGTGCTCGAGGAAGCGTCCCAGGATGCTGCGGACGCGGATCGTCTCCGACAGCCCGGGCACCCCGGCGCGTATCGCACAGATGCCCCTGACCCACAGGTCGACGGGCACCCCCGCCTGCGACGCGTCGTACAGCGCGTCGATGACCTTCTCGTCGACGAGGCTGTTCACCTTGATCCGGATGTACGCCGGGCAACCCGCGGCTGCGTTGCGGGTCTCGCGGCGGATGCGCTCTACGACGCCGTCGCGCAGGTCGTGCGGCGCCGTGAGGAGGCGCTGGTAACGGTGGTCCAGCGAGAAGCCCGACAGGTGGTTGAACAGGTCCGTGAGGTCCTCGCCGACCTGGGGGTCGGCCGTGAGCAGGCCGAGGTCCTCGTAGAGCCGCGCGGTCTTGGGATTGTAGTTGCCGGTGCCCACGTGGGCGTAGCGGCGCAGCGACTGCCCCTCCTGGCGCACGACGAGGCTGAGCTTGCAGTGGGTCTTGAGCCCGACGAACCCGTAGACGACGTGGCAGCCGGCCTGCTCCAGCTTGCGCGCCCACTTGATGTTCGCCCGCTCGTCGAAGCGGGCCTTGATCTCCACGACGACGAGGACCTGCTTGCCGGCCTCGGCGGCGTCGATGAGCGCGTCGACGACCGGGGAGTCGCCGCTGGTGCGGTAGAGGGTCTGCTTGATCGCCAGGACCTTGGGATCGGCGGCCGCCTGCTCGATGAAGGCCTGCACGCTCGTGGCGAAGGAGTCGTAGGGGTGGTGCACCAGGACGTCGCCGCGCCGGAGCTGGGCGAAGATGCTGGCGCCGTTCTCCTCGACGTCGACCAGGTCCCGGTGGGTGCCCGGCACGAACGCCGGGTACTTCAGCTCCGGCCGGTCGATGTCGCAGATGCCGTGCAGTCCTGTCAAGTCCAAGGGTCCCGCCAGGCAGTAGACGTCCTGCTCCTCGACGCCGAGCTCGCGCTTCACGCGCTCGAGCAGGGTCGGGTCGATGGACTCCTCCACCTCCAGGCGTACCGGTGGGCCGAACCGGCGGCGCATCAGCTCGCGCTCGAGCGCCTGCAGGAGGTTCTCCGCCTCGTCATCCTCGACCTCGAGGTCCTCGTTGCGCGTGACGCGGAACGAGTGGTGCTGGAGGACCTCCATGCCGGGGAAGAGCTGGTGCAGGTGCGCGGCGATGACGTCCTCGAGCGGGACGAACCGCTGGTTGCCCACGCCGGTGAAGCGGGGCAGCAGCGGCGGGACCTTGACGCGAGCGAAGTGCTCCTGGCCGGTCTTCGGGTTGCGCACCATCACGGCCAGGTTGAGGCTCAGGCCGGAGATGTAGGGAAAGGGGTGGGCCGGGTCGACCGCGAGGGGCGTCAGGATCGGGAACACCCGGTCGCGGAACAGCGAGTGGAGCTGGTCCTGCTCGGCCTTGGTGAGCCCCGCCCACCGGACGATCTCGATCTCCTCCTTGCCCAGCGCCGGCAGGATCTTGCCGTGGAAGCACGAGGCGTGCCGGGCCACGAGCTCGTGCGCCGTCCTCGCGATCTGGTCGAGCACCTCACGCGGCTGCAGCCCGCTGGCGGCGCGGACGGCGAGCCCGGTCGCGATCCGGCGCTTGAGCCCGGCGGCTCGCACCATGAAGAACTCGTCGAGGTTGCTCGCGAAGATGGCGAGGAACCGGGCCCGCTCGAGCAGCGGGACGTCCTCGTCCTCGGCGAGCTCCAGCACGCGCTCGTTGAAGCGCAGCCAGCTCAACTCGCGGTCGAGGAACCTGTCGCGGGAGAGGGCGCTGCCGCCCGGGCTCAGTGCGCTCGTGGTCGAGCTCGTCGGCGTCGCTGCGGTCTCGGCGGACATGACGGCATCCTCGCACCCCGGGCGCCCCGCCCGGTCAACGCCGGAACATCACGTCGGTGTCCCAGCGGGTGAAGCCCAACGACTGGTACACCGCGATGGCTCCCGCGTTGTCCGCGTCGACGTAGAGCATGACCTGAGGAAGGCCTCTGCTGCGCAGGTGCGCCAGCCCGATGAGGGTGAGCGCCCGACCGAGCCCTCCGGCCTGGGCCGACGGGTCGACCCCGACCACGTAGACCTCGCCGATCGGCTCGTGCCCGTGGGAGTGCCCGTCGCCGCCGTGGATCTTGGTCCAGTGAAAGCCGACGAGGCGCCCCTCGCGCTCCGCGACGAAGAACCCGTGCGCGTCGAACCACGGCTCGGCCATTCGCCGGTGGAGGTCCTCGATCGTCCACGCGCCCTGCTCGGGATGGCTCGCGAACGCCCGGGCGTTGAGCTTCACCCACTCCTCGTCGTCCTCACCGGGGCGGAACGTGCGCACCCGGACGTCCGCCGGCAGCGTGGCCGCCGGGACGCTCGCGAACAGAGACCGGCGCATCTGCCACAGCTCGCGCACCTGCTCGAAGCCCATCGACGCGGCGAGCGCGGCGGCCGCCGGCAGCCCGCCGTGTGCCCACAGCCGCAGCCGCCCGTCCGGGCCGGCGTCGAGGAGCTCCTGCACCACCCGCCGCCCGATGCCACGTCCCCGGTACGCCGGGTGCACCGCCAGCTCCGCGCTGGGACCGGCGACCGCGTTGGTGACGTCGAGATGTGCGTAGGCGACGAGCGTCGCCGACCCGTCGTACGCCAGGACGTTGCAACCGGGCGCGTCGCCGCCGTAGCGCAGATGCAGCGTCACGTGCTCGGACAGCGGCCGGACGCCGTCCTGCTCGGTCACGGCGTCGACGAGGGCCGTGACCGCCTCTACCGTTGCCCGGTCGAGGCGGTCGAGGACGTCGACGCGGACCTCCGACCGGGCAAGCATGCCGGGGACCCTACCGGCGAGCGCCGATGACCCGTGGGCCGGACGGGACCGATTGTTGCCGACGGCGCCACCAGCGCCGGCGCCACCGCCAAGGACCGTCGCGTGTCGGTCCAAGCTGTTGGCGCTCAACGGCGTACCTGTCGACCCAGTCGCCGGTGAGCCCGCCCGCGGCGGACCGGATCACGAACGTCGCCTAGCCCGACACCGCGCGGGGCGTCATCCGGGACCGCGTGACGCCCCAGCCGTGCGTGGAGCTAGCTGCGTCCGCCGCGGGAGGACGGCACGGACTCCTGGTCGCGGGCCGTCGCGGCGTCGCGCCGATCCGCGGCGGCCTCGCGGGCCGGCAGGACGAACCGGTAGCCGACGTTGCGGACCGTGCCGATCAGGGCCTCGTGCTCGGAGCCCAGCTTGGCGCGCAGCCGGCGGACGTGGACGTCGACGGTCCGGGTGCCGCCGTAGTAGTCGTAGCCCCACACCTCCTGCAGCAACTGGGCCCGGGTGAACACCCGGCCCGGGTGCTGCGCGAGGTGCTTGAGGAGCTCGAACTCCTTGAACGTCAGGTCCAGCGCGCGGCCGCGCACGCGCGCGGTGTAGGCCGACTCGTCGATCACCAGGTCGCCCGAGCGGATCTCCGAGGTGTCCTGGCCGGAGTCCATCGCGAGCGCGAGCCGGCTCAGCGCGAGGCGCAGCCGGGCCTCGACCTCCGCGGGTCCTGACGTGTCGAGCAGCACGTCGTCGACGCCCCAGTCGGCCGTCACGGCGGCCAGCCCGCCCTCAGTCGTCACGAGCAGCACCGGGCACTCGACGCCCGTCGTACGGATCAGCCGGCACAGCGAGCGCACGTGCGGCAGGTCGCGCCGCCCGTCGACCAGCAAGACGTCGCAGCGCGGCGCGTCCAGCAGGGCGGACACCTCAGCGGGTGCCACGCGGACCTGGTGGAGCAGCAGGCCGAGGGCGGGCAGGACCTCGGCCGAGGGCTGCAGCGGGTTGGTCAGCAGGAGTACCTGGCTCACGGCGACCTCCGATCGTTGCTCGGTGCGTCGGCGGACGTCGGTGGCCACCCCCGCCCGGTGCGGGCGGAAACACGAAGGGACCCGGAGGCAGCGCCGCCCGGATCCCGCACAGGCAGGATAGGACACGTGCGGTTCAGGAGAGGTCGAGACAGGTCCCGGGGGACGCGAGCTCCCGGCGTCTGCAGGGCCGAGCGAGCGCGGCGGTGAGCGCCCTCACGGTGCGGTATTGGGCGGCGGCCAAGACCGCGGCCGGTGTCGCCGAGGAGGACGTCGACGTCCCGGACGCCGGTACGACGCTCGGCGACGTCCTCGAGCTCGTGTCCGCGCGACACGGCGGCGAGCTTCCGACCGTCTTGCGCCGTTGCTCGTTCCTGCTCGACGGTGTCCGGTGCGACCGGGCGACCCCCGTGCGCGCCGGGTCCGTGGTGGAGGTGCTGCCGCCCTTTGCCGGCGGGTGAGCCCGGGCGCGTGGGTCTGGCACGATGCGCCGGTGACCGCCGCCCTCTCCGTCGCGCTGGCGGCCCTGGTCGGCCTGGGGGCCCACGCCGGTCCGGCGGTCTGCGCGTTCGCCGTGGCGCTGGTCCAGACCGTCCTCGTCGTCGGCGCCCCCAGGGCGCTCGACGTCCCGGGCCGTGGCGGCCTCGTCACGGTCGGGCTGCTTGGGGCCTATGCCGCCGACGCGGCCGTGCTCGGCGTGTCCGGGCAGTTCGTCCTCGGCCCGCTCGCGGCCGTGCTCGCCGCCGTCTTCCTCGCCTCGCTCGTGGCCCAGCTCGCCCGCCGCGACGACCGCGAGCGGCTGGTGGACACCCTGACCGGGACGGTCACGGTGGCCGCCGTGGCGGTGACCGGGGCGCTCTACGTCGCCGCGCTGCGGGGCCTGGACGGTGCCGGTGTCGTCGCGGCCAGCGCCGCCGGTGTCGCGCTGTCGGTTCCGGCCTGGGTGTTGCCCGTGCCGCGGCCGCTCGCGTCGGTCCTGGCGCTGGCGGCGGGCGCCGTGGGT
>JALYMU010000301.1 GCA_030773595.1 Actinomycetota bacterium
GCGTGGCGGTGGCCGGCCGCGTCGCGGGCCTGCGCACGGACGTGTACGTCCCCTCCACCGCACCGGCGGACAAGGTACGCCGCATCCGCGACGCGGGCGCGACACTGCACCTGGTCGACGGTGACTACGAGGACGCGGCACGCGCGGCGCGTACGGCGGCCGGCCGCGCGGGCCTGCCCTTCGTGCCCGCCTTCGACCACCCCGACGTGGTGTGCGGGCAAGGCACCGCGACCCTCGAGGTCCTGGCGGACGAGCCGCGCTGCGACGCCGTCTACGTCGCCGTCGGCGGCGGCGGATTGATCGCGGGGACGGCGCTGGCCGTCGACGGCCGCGCGCGGGTCGTCGGAGCCGAGCCATCCGGCATCCCGACCATGGCGGCCGCGCTGGAAGCGGGCTTCCCCGTGGAGGTGGGTGTCGACTCGCTCACCGCGTCCGCGCTGGGCGCCCGCCGTACGGGCGAGCTGAACCTCGAGATCGTCACGGGGCGCGACGTCGTCGTCGTCGCGGTCGAGGACGAGGACATCCTGGCCGCGCGCGACCTGCTGTGGGAGGAGCACCGGGTGGCGGTGGAGCCCGCCGGAGCGGCGGCGCTCGCCGGGCTGCGGGCGCGCTGGCGGGCGGGGCAGGAGACCGCGCAGCTGCCCTGCGTCGTCCTGTGCGGCGCCAACAGCGGCTGGCACGCGGAGTAGCCCGCCACGGTGCCGCCGGGCGCCCCGGCGCACGTCCGAACCCCTCGACGGACCCGTCTCGAGCGGTCCGTCGAGCGCGCGATCAAGGCGGCGGAGACCCCCTCGTGCAACCGCGGAAATTCCGGCTCAAGTTCGCGCGTGTCGTATCCGATGGAAAGGCATCGAGCTCCGCCAAGTGCGAAGCGCAGGCCAGCCGGCCCGCGCCGGACTGCGGCCCTCGTTCCCCTCCAACGCACCGCTTCACCTCATTCTCAGGAGCCTTCCGTGTCCACCGCGCAGCTCGCCGCCTCGTCCGCCGAGGTCGCGTCCCTCTCCGGCGCGATCTACCGCGATGGCATCGCGCCCATGCCGGGCGCGTTCGCGCGGGAGTGGGCGGAGCAGCTCCGGGCGGACTTCGACGCCGCGTTCACGCACGCGCGCAGCTACGAGCGCGGCACGATCAGCCGCGGCCCGAACCGCCACTACTTCGCCGTCCATCCCCAGGCCGTCTCGGGGTTCGCGGAGCTGGCGAGCCACCCGACGCTGGTCGCGCTGTGCACCGAGATGCTCGGCCACGACTACAAGATCGTGGAGCTCGGCTTCGACGTCCCCCTTCCCGGCGCGGTCGACCAGCCGTGGCACCGGGACTTCCCCGCCGACGCGGCGGAGCAGGCCGAGGGCGTTCTGACCTCGCTCGCCTTCAACGTCACCACGGTCGACGTCACCCCGGACATGGGGCCGTTCGAGATCGCGCCCGGCACGCACTGGGACAGCGGTGACGGCATGGCGCACGAGATGTTCCCCGAGGGCGGCGCGATCGCGCACTACGACGCCCTCGGCAGCCGTCGTCACCCGAAGCAGGGCGACATGTCGGTGCGGACCGGCCTGGCGATCCACCGCGGCACGGCGAACGTCTCGGACCGGGTGCGCGCGGTGCTCATCCTCGGCGTGGCCCGACACGACCTGGACACCGAGGTGCACGACCTGCACGTCACGCGCGACTACTTCGATGCCCTGCCCGAGTCCGTGCGCGAGCACCTCGAGTGCACGGTCGTCGACGAGCTCCGTCCGATCGTGCAGAAGCACGACATCGAGGGCCTCATGATGGGCGGGCCGGCGGACGTCTTCCCGGCGCCGCGGAGGGCCGCCGAGGGATCCTGACCGCGGGCTTCCGCCACCGGAGCGCCCGCGAAGCCGCGCGCCCGGTCGTCACGGCGCCCGGGCCTCACGGCGCCTGCGACTCACAGCTCCAGCACGAGTGGCCGACGCAGCGTCCCGACCACGCGCGTCGGCCACTCGCCGTCGCTGGTGACGACCTCGGGACCAGACGAGGCCGTGACCACGGAGTCCTCGGACTTCAGCCCCGGGACGCTCGGGTTCCACGCGAACAGCTCCTCCGGGCCCACCGGCGTGCTCGACCCCGCCGTCGCGATCTCGTCGCGGGCGTCGTAGCCCGCGGGTCCTCCCTGGTGGTGGCGGCGCCACTCGTCCTCGGCGAAGCCGTTGGCGGCGTAGGCCGCAGTGCCCGCAGCGAACACCTCGCCGACCGTCGTACCGGGCCGGGTCGCGGCGTTGAAGGCCACGTCGACCTCGAGCAGCCGCGCGTAGGCGTCCGCGTCCTGCGGCGCGAGCGCGCCGAAGGTCACCATGCGGGTCAAGCTGGCGACCAGCCCGGCGCGCCGGGCGCACATCACGAGCATCACGCGCTCGCCGACCGGTTGCGTCGTCGGCAGCGGGTGGCGGTGCACGGGCAACCGGTCGCCGCCGGCGACGAGCATCACCAGCGGGTCGATTCCCCGGGCCAGGACCTCCCGCGCCATGGCGGCGGCGGCGTCGTACTCCGCCATCCGCGGCGTCAGCGCGCGGGCAGCGGCGGTCATGGCCGCGGCGGCGTCCGCGCCGAGACGGCGGAGCCGGTCCAGCTCGACGGGCACCAGCGTGCGGCGGAGCCGGCGTACCTCCGCACCGACGTCGGCGACGTCCATGTCGGCATCCGCGACGTCCCACCCGGCCCGCGGACCGGAGGGCAGAGCGGTACGGCGGTCCGCTGCCCAGTCGAGCACCTCGACCTCCGCGTCGAGCGAGGCCAGCTCCTCCGTCATCAGGCGGTCCGCCTCGTTGACCGCCGTCACCACACGCACGCCGTCGCGGGTCACGACGATGTCCGCAGCGCCGACGTCCTGAGCCGCGAGGATGTGCGTCCGTCCGCCGCCCGACACCCAGGCGGCGTTGGCGGTCGACCGCAGGACGATCGCATCGAGGTTCCGCCGGTCCAGGACGGCCCGGACCCGAGTCAGCTTGTCCTGTGATTCCTCCGTGGCTGGCACGCGCTCTCCTCGGACTCGTCCGTGGCTTCTCGCCGGGGAAGCCACTCTGCCGCCGCGCGGTGGTGAACCACAACGCGCCGCACGGAAGGATGCACCCGACGTGGCACGATGCGGGGTGACGTGGCGCAAGCTCGACCGGGCCGGTCCTCCGCCGGCGTCGTAGCGCAGCGAGAGGACGTGAGCAACCGGTGCACCGGACGACGGGACGGCTCTCCGACGGCCGCGAGATTCTCTGGTACGACGAGGAGCCCGGCGCGGTCCGCGACGCCGAGGACCGTCGCGGCCTTCCCGAGGTCGCCACCACCTCGCAGATGCGCTACGACCCCGTTCTCGACGAGTGGGTCGTCGTGGCGTCCCACCGCCAGGACCGGACACACCTGCCGCAGGCGCACGAGTGTCCGCTGTGCCCGTCACGCGACGGGAACCTCAGTGAGATCCCGACCGAGGACTACGAGGTCGTCGTCTTCGAGAACCGCTTCACGTCGCTGTCCCCGCTCGCCGACGAGCCCGAGACCCCGGACGCCGGGAGCCCGTTGTTCCCCCGCCGGGCCGGCGTGGGGCGCTGCGAGGTCGTGTGCTTCACCAGTGACCACGACGCGTCCTTCGGCTCCCTGTCCCCGGAGCGGGTGCGGCTGGTCGTGGACGCGTGGGCCGACCGCACACGTGACCTGAGCGCACTCGACTGCGTGGAGCAGGTCTTCCCGTTCGAGAACCGCGGCCAGGAGATCGGCGTCACGCTCCAGCACCCGCACGGTCAGATCTACGGCTATCCGTTCGTGACGCCGCGCACGCGCCGCATGCTCGACTCGGCCCGTGCCCACCGCGACCGCACCGGCCGCAACCTGTTCGCCGACGTGCTGGCGGCCGAGCGCGAGGCCGGGTCCCGTGTCGTCGCGTCGGGCGAGTGCTGGACGGCCTTCGTCCCGGCCGCGGCGAGGTGGCCCGTGGAGGTCCACCTTTACCCGCACCGTCAGGTCCCGGACATCACTGCATTGACTGTCGAGGAACGCGACGACTTCGCCCGCGTCTACCTCGACGTCCTCAACCGCCTCGACGCGCTCTACGACATGCCGCTCCCGTATATCGCTGCATGGCAGCAGGCTCCGACGCGCACGGACCGCGACCTCGGCTACCTCCATCTGCAGGTCTTCTCCATCCGGCGCGCACCGAACAAGCTCAAGTACCTCGCCGGATCGGAGTCGGGCATGGGTGTGTTCATCAACGACGTCCCGCCGGAGACCACGGCACAGCGGTTGCGCGACGCCGTACCCGCCCGGGATGGCCAGGCGGCGTCGTGAGGCCCACGGACCAGGCCGCGTCCGCGTTCCAGGAGGCCTTCGGCCGTGCGCCGGACGGCCTGTGGTGGGCACCGGGCCGGGTGAACCTCATCGGCGAGCACACGGACTACAACGACGGTTTCGTGCTCCCCTTGGCGTTGCAGCTGGGAGTCGTCGCGGCCGTGGGCGCCCGCCCCGACACGGCGCTGCGGATGACGTCGCTGCAGGGCGACGGCGTGGTGACCGCGGACGTGGCGAAGCTCGCCCCGGGAGCGGTGTCGGGGTGGGCGGCCTACGTCGCGGGCGTGGTGTGGGCCATGACCGAGACCGGCCACGGGGTCCCGGGCCTCGACATCGTCGTAGACGGTGACGTCCCGTCGGGTGCGGGTCTGTCCTCGTCCGCGGCGCTGGAGTGCGTCGTGGCTGTCGCGTGCCGCGACCTGGTGGGCTCGGTCGTCGACCCGACGACGCTCGCCGGCTACGCGAGGCGGGCGGAGAACGACTTCGTCGGCGCCCCCACGGGTGTGATGGACCAGATGGCCTCCGTCCACGGGCTCGCCGGCCACCTGCTCTTCCTCGACACCAGGACGCTCGAGGTCGAGAACGTGCCCTTCGACCTGCGCCGGCACGGGCTCGCCCTGCTCGTCGTGGACAGCAAGGCTCCGCACGCGCTGGTGGACAGCGAGTACGCCGAGCGCCGCCGCGCGTGCGAGGACGGCGCGCGTCGGCTCGGCGTACCCGCGCTGCGTGACGTCTCGGTCGACGAGCTCGACACCGCCCTCGCGCGGATCGACGACGACGTCATCGGCCGGCGGGTGCGCCACGTGGTGACCGAGGACGCCCGCGTCCTCGACGTGGTGGCCCGGCTGCGCGCGGGCAGCGACCCCCGGGGAATCGGTCCGTTCCTCACGCAGTCACACGCGTCGATGCGCGACGACTTCGAGATCACGGCCCCGCAGGTCGACACGGCGGTCGAGGCGGCCCTGTCCGCCGGGGCGCACGGCGCGCGGATGACGGGTGGCGGGTTCGGCGGCTGCGTGATCGCGCTGGTCGAGGCGGACGCCGTCGACGAGGTCGTCTCCGCCGTCGAGCGTGCCTACTCCGACGAGGGGTTCGACGCGCCCGCCGCCTTCGTCGCCGAGCCCTCCGACGGGGCGCGCCGCCTGGCCTGAGCCCTTCGCCGAGCCGGCGGCTGCCGGCGGCGGATCGCCGCAGGACCGGCAACCAGGTTCGTCGGCGCGTGAGGCCGGCGACGTGCGTGCGTTGTAGCCGGCGGGGCAACAGGACACCCGTGTTCTTCGACGGCTTCACCCTCGACCACGCCGACCTCGCCGAGGCTCGCATCAGGTTCCGGTGCGGCGGCAGCGGCTCGCCGGTCGTCCTGCTCCACGGCCATCCCCGCACGCATGTGACGTGGCACCAGGTCGCGGCGCTGCTCGCCGACCGGTTCACGGTGGTGTGCCCGGACCTGCGCGGGTACGGCGGGTCCTCGGGGCCGCCCACGGCGCCGGACCACGCGCCGTACTCCAAGCGCGCGATGGCACGCGACGTCGTGGAGCTGATGGCGCGGCTCGGGCACGACCGCTTCGCCGTCGTCGGGCACGACCGGGGGAGCTACGTCGCCTTCCGCACGGCGATGGATCATCCCGACGCGGTGGAGCGGCTCGTCGTGCTCGACAGCGTCCCCATCGGTGAGGCGCTGCGCCGGGCCGATGCACGGTTCGCCCGGATGTGGTGGCACTGGTTCTTCCTCGGCCAGACGGAGAAGCCGGCCGAGCGAGTCATCGACGCGGACCCGGACGCGTGGTACGGCGCAACGGCCGAGCACATGGGGGCGGAGGCGTTCGCCGACCTCCGCACGGCGCTGCACGACCCTGCGACGGTGCACGCGATGTGCGAGGACTACCGCGCCGGGCTCACGGTCGACCGAGCGCACGACGAGGAGGACCGTAGGTCCGGGCGGTGGCTGCGGTGCCCCACGCTTGTCCTGTGGTCGAGCCACGACGACATGGAGGAGCTGTACGGCGACCCGCTCGAGGGCTGGCAGGACTGGACTACGGAGCTCAGTGGTGGACGGGTCGAGTCCGGCCACCACATGGCGGAGGAAGCGCCGGAGGAGCTGGCCGCGCGGCTGGTGGCGTTCCTGGCGCCGTCCGACTGTCCAAACCGCAGTGTCGGGGACAGACACATGTCGACCCGGACGTCGTCGTAGGCCCGGGACCTACCGGGCGCCGGCCGGGCGGCGGTCACCGCTGCGTGCTTCGAGGCAGCTCCGTCGGCTCCCACGTCGGACCGAGGACCCTCGGTCCGTCCTCGGTCCAGACGATCGGGTCGATGCACATCCGGCGGGCTGTCTGGGCGGGGTCCCATGCGTGGTAGACCATGACGTCCTGACCGTCCTGCGTGGTTACGACGCTGTTGTGCCCCGGGCCGACGACGTGCCCGGGCACAGTTTTGATAAGTGGAGGCAGCCCTTCGACCTCCTCCCACGGGCCGAGCGGATGGTCCGCCACGGCGTAGCCGACGCCATACGTCGGCTCCAGCCACGACCCGCCGGAGTAGAAGCAGTAGTAGCGGCCGTCGTGCTTGCACACGTTCGGTCCCTCGAGCGTGTGCCAGTCGTAGACCTGGCCGTACATCTCCCGCTCGCGCTTGAAGATCTGCCAGTCCCCGGACGGGCGGAGAATGGTCTGCGGCCCACCCTTCAGCCTCGTCATGCCCTCGAGCACGTCGACGGCGAGCATGGTTCCCACGCGGTCGCCCTCGAGGACGTCGCGGGCGTGGAAGAGGTACCACGTCCCGTCGTCGTCGCGGAACGGTGACGGGTCGATGGCGAACTGCTCGTCCGGGCTGAGGTCGACACCCTGGTCCCGGAAGGGCCCGGTCGGGTCGTCGGCCACCGCGACCCTCAGGTGGTGCTCGCGATCCTCGAAGCCGAGGGAGTAGTACATCCACCATCGGCCGTCGTGCTCGGCGACCTCGGGCGCCCAGTAGTCGGTGCCCGCGTCGGCGGGCAATGTCTCCAGTGCACCTCCGACCGACTCCCACGAGACGAGGTCGTCGGAGACGAGGACCTCGAACGCTCGCCCGTCGACGATGGCGCCCGTGCCGTAGGCGACGTAGCGGCCGCCGGTGCGCAGGACGAAGGGATCGGCGAAGTACCCGTCGTGGACAGGGTTGCAGTAGGTCGTTGACACACTCGTGTCCTTACCCATGATCGGGGTCGTTCCCCCAGGGCGATCTACGGTGTACGTTCCGTACGACATCGAGGGTGGACGACACCCGCCGTCCGCCTCGCGCCCGTGCGGGAGGCCAGCATGGCGGCTGCCGAGAGCCCCAACCGCCGTGCCTCCTGCCGCGCCGCCGCTGCCTGGTGTGGTCCTCGCCCGTGCCGCACCGCGCTTCCGAGCCTCGCGCAGCATGCTCCTCGCCGCGGCTCGCTCCGTCCCGATGTTGCAGAACCGTTGCACGCACGGGGGTGCTTGCGCGGCTAATTGTGCGCAGGATGGGCAGTGTGGAGTTCTGCAGCCGCAGGACGACCTTCTCCGCGCCCCGACCCGCTCGCGGCAGCACTGCGAAGGAGCAGACATGACCACCAACGAGTCCGCTGCTAATTTCTCTCGTCGTCGTTTTCTGGGTTTGGGTTTGGGTGCGACGGCTGCTGTTGTTGCCGGGTGTGGTGGTGGGAAGACGGCGGGGGATGTGGC
>JALYMU010000302.1 GCA_030773595.1 Actinomycetota bacterium
GGTTCGGCGGACGCCCCCGCGCCGAGTACACCGACTCAGCAGGTGGTGCCCTTCTTCAGGCCGTTCGGGCCCGCGCTCCACGCAGACGATCCAGTCTCGGCCGGCTTGACGGAGATGCAGTAGTCGGTGCTGGCCGGCGTCGCGGCAACGGCACCACCGGCGACTGTCACAGTGTTGCCCGCGCTGACCTTCACGTCGGCCTGGTCGGCGACGCCGTTCTGCTTCCACGCGATCGTGACCGTGGGGGCAGATCCCGTGGCCTTGAGGTCCGTGATGGGCCCGTCGACGAGTGCCGCAGCGACCTCCTTGGAAATGTTCGAGGCGTCGCTCTTGGCGGCGGTCTCAGCAGCCTTCTTGCGCTGGTTCAGGAACACCGGCACGGCGATGGCCGCGAGGATGCCGATAATGATCATGACGACCAGGAGCTCGATCAGGGTGAAGCCCTGGTCCTTGTTCTCCGTCGCCTTGCGAATACGAGCGATCATGATGGGTGCGTCCCTTCCTGTGGACGTCGAGGTATGCCGTTCGGACGCGTTCCCTCGCACCGGCCCGTCTGGGCCCAACCGAGGCAGCCCGGCTCGGCTCGCTCCCTTGCGAGCCCCCGTGGCTTTGCGACCCCGCCTTGCGGCGGGTGAGCCCTTTCTGGTCGTCACGGCGTTGACAGCAATCTGATCGACGCGGGGCGGGCGGGACTTGAGGGTTGCGGCGGAAGTTGTCGACCGCGGGGCACACCGTCCGGTTCTGGTCGGGCCCGACCGGTCGCGCCTGCACGCGCGTCGCCGCGGCGTCCGCGGGTGCGTCCTTACAGGGTCAGCCCTCGCGCCGGCACGGCGGAGCGGTGGCGCCGGATGCGACGCACGAGCCGACTCACTCGCAGAAGACCCACGTCGCGGCCGCGGAGAAGTCCGCCATCGCGGCAGCGGCCGCCGAAATAGTCAACGACGGCGACGCCGTCGTGCTGGGGCCGGGGGCCACGACGCAGGTGCTCGCGCGCCACCTCGCCGCAAGGACATCGACGTCCTCGTCACCGACGACCGGGCGCCCGTCGACCAGGTCGACGCGCTGCGCAAGCTCGGTGGGGTGCATCGTCGCGGGGACCGTCGTCGGCCGTGCCACGGAGGCGCGCGGCGGACTCTACGGTCGCACCGGGCGGGAGTAAGCGCGGCCACGGCCTGCCCGGCACTCTCACCTCAGCACGCGGTGCACGTCGGCGTTACTCGATCGCTATCGGATCAGGAATTGACCCAACCGATCCGACTCGGGCACTGGCTTGGCACGTCGATCGTTGAGAGCGCCCTCGAGCTTCTCCTACGTCTCCTTGGCGCCGGCGACGAAGGAGCCGCCCATGCCCGCCTTGCCGGCGACAGGTCCTGGTCCGTCGCGCCCTTCTGCCCGAGGGCGTGGGCGCCTGACCACGATGAGCGACGAAGACACCGCTGACGACCCGCTGCCACCCATCCCTCGCCGCGTCCCCCTCGCGCGGCACCCGGAGGCCCTCATGAGTCCGATCCCATTTCGCACGCGACTGCTGAGAGCGCTCTCGGCCTTCGTCCTCGTCCCAGCCGTCGCTGCCGGCGTCCTCGCCGCCGGTCCCACGACCGCGGCTCAGGCGGTCTCGGCGAAGACCCCGCCGCTGTCCACGCCGTGGACCAGCCAGGCCCTCGTCGGCACGCCTCTGCCGGAGTATCCGCGCCCGCAGATGACGCGGCCGGACTGGATGAACCTCAACGGTGAGTGGCAGCTGCGCCAGTCCGCCACGAACGACGCACCGCAGTTCGGCGTGAACCTGCCTGAGCGCGTCAACGTGCCGTTCCCCGTCCAGTCCGCTCTCTCCGGCGTCATGCGCCCGGCGAACGACAGCCGCTACTGGATGTACTACCGGCGCACGTTCACGGTGCCCTCCGGGTGGAGCGGCCGCCGCGTGCAGCTGCACTTCGGCGCCGTCGACTGGGAGTCGGCCGTCTACGTCAACGGCCGGCTGATGGGCACGCACCGCGGCGGCTACGACGCGTTCACCTTTGACATCACCCCCGCCCTCAACGGCGGGACGAACGAGCTGGTCGTGAAGGTGTTCGACCCGAGCGACTCCGGGGCCGGCGGCACCAGCCAGCCCATCGGCAAGCAGACCCGCAACCCCTCGGCGATCTTCTACACGCCGAACTCAGGCATCTGGCAGACGGTCTGGCTCGAGCCGACGCCGACCAGTTCCATCTCCAGCGTCGACCTCTACCCGAACATCGGCAACAACACGGTGCGCGTGCGGGTCTGGATCCGCGGCGACGTCACCGGACACTCGGTGCTCGCCGAGGCGATGAACGGCGCGACCGTGGTCGGCAGCGCGACGGGCGGATTCACCGACTTCACCGTGCCGGTGCCGAACGCGCGCCGGTGGTCCCCGGACGACCCGTTCCTCTACAACCTCCGAGTCACCCTGCGCAACGCCTCTGGCCAGGCCGTCGACCGGACGACGCACTACTTCGGCATGCGGGAGGTCGGCACGCGAGTCATCAACGGCGTTCTGCGCCCGACGCTCAACGGGGAGTTCGTCTACCACCTCGGCACCCTGGACCAGGGCTACTGGCCCGACGGCCTCTACACCGCCCCGACCGACGCCGCGCTCGCGTTCGACCTGCAGAAGCACAAGGACCTCGGGTTCAACATGGTCCGCAAGCACATCAAGGTCGAGCCCCAGCGCTGGTACTACCACGCCGACCGGCTCGGTCTACTCATGTGGCAGGACGTCCCGTCGATGAAGCACGACAACGCTGCACCCACGCTCGCGCAGACCCAGCAGTTCGAGTCCGAGGCCCGCGAGATCGTCAACGAGCACCGCAGCTCGCCGTCCGTCGTCACCTACGTCGTCTTCAACGAGGGCTGGGGCGAGTGGAACCTCTCCGAGCCGCGGCGAATCATCCAGGACGTCAAGAACCTCGACCCGAACCGGCTGGTCAACGGCCACAGCGGCTACAACTGCTGCCTCTCCAAGGGCGACCCCGGCAACGGCGACATGATGGACTGGCACGTTTACACCGGGCCTGACGCGCCGGCCCCGACATCCACCCGCATCTCGATCCTCGGGGAGTTCGGCGGCCTGGGTCTGCGCACTCCGGGACACGAATACAGCCCGCACGGCGGCTTCTTCGCCTACGAGCCGATGTCCAGCGCCGCACACCTCAACGACCGCTACACCGGCATGGTGCGCGACCTGAAGGAGATGGTGACCAAGAAGGGGGTCAGCGGGTCGGTCTACACCGAGATCACCGACCTCGAGGGCGAGTACAACGGCCTGCTCACCTATGACCGGCGGGTGCAGAAGGTCGACACGAACCAGGTCCGCACCGCACATCAGACCTGCTCGCCGCGGCGCGCAACCAGAACGCCTCGCCCAATCTCTCCCTCGGGCACATCCGCTCGTTCCGGGTGACCACCCCCGGCTACACCGACCGCTACCTGCGCCACGCGAACTCCGTGGCACGCACCGACGTGGTCTCGGGCACGAGCCCGGACGGGGCGCGGCAAGACGCGTCCTTCCGCACCGTCGCCGGCCTGTCGAACGCCCGGTGCTACTCGTTCGAGTCGGTCAACTACCCCGGCCGCTACCTGCGCCACGCGAACTCCGTCGTACGCCTGGACGCCAACGACGGCAGCACGCTGTACGCGGGGGACTCCACTTGGTGCGCCCGCCCGGGCCTGTCCGGCACGGGGACGTCGCTGGAGTCGGCCAACATCCCGGGCGCCTACCTGCGCGACTACGCCGGGAACGTCTACCTCGCGCGCAGCAGCGGCCCGAACGCGTACGACGGGGGTGCGAGCTTCGCCGCGGACGCCAGCTGGGACCTCGGCGGGACCGCGCTGTGGCGCAGCAGCGTCCTCCTCCCGGTCGACGTACGCCGGTCGCTGCAGGTGCGAACGTGGGGGTTCACCAACCGCTACCTGCGCCACAGCAACAGCGAGGCCTTCACCGAGGTCGTCGACGCCGCCAGCGGCGCGCTGCTGAAGGCGGACGCGACCTGGACGATCCGGCGGGGTCTCGCCGACTCGAGCTGCTACTCCTTCGAGTCCGTCAACTCCCCGGGTCGCTACCTGCGCCACGCCGCCTCCCGGGTGCGCTCGGACGCGAGCGACGGCAGCGCGGGGTTCGCGGCCGACGCGACGTGGTGCTCCCGTCCCGGGCTGCAGGGCACCGGGGTCACGTTCGAGTCCATCAACTTCCCCGGCAGCTACCTGCGCCACTTCGATGCCCAGGTGTGGATGGCGAACGGCACGAGTGTCGGCGGGTGGAACCGACCGCAGACCCTCACCGCCGACAGCACGTGGAACCTCGCCTCGCCCTGGGCGCCGGCCTGACTCGAGGCTGCCGACTGCACCGAATAACCACGTGAGGACGCGAGCGGCCCAGCCGACCAGGTCGACGGGGCCGCTCGCGGTGTCGAGCAGGGACTACTGGATGAGATCGAAGACCCCGAAGATCGGCATGTAAAGGGCGATGATCATCGACCCGATGATGCCGCCGAGGAAAGCGATCATCAGCGGCTCGACGAGGCTGGTCAGCGCCTCGGCGGTCGCCTCGACCTCCTGGTCGTAGAAGTCGGAGATCTTATGCAGCATGGTGTCGAGCGCTCCGGTGTCCTCACCGACGGCCAGCATCTGCACGACCATGGGCGGGAAGACCGGGTGCTTCTCCAGCGGGCGGGTCAGCGACTCGCCGTGGCGGACGCTCTCCTGCACGTCCCGCACGGCGCGCTCGAGCACGATGTTGCCCGTCGTCGTCGCCACGATTTCGAGGCTCTGCAGGATCGGGACGCCGGAGCGGAGCATGGTGCCGAGGTTGCGGCTGAACCGGCTGAGCGCGATCTTGCGGAAGAGGTTGCCGAAGATCGGCACCTTGAGCTTGACTGGGTCCACGACGGAGCGGACCCGTTCCTCGTTCTTGATCTTGCTCCACACGACCATGAAGACGACGCCGCCGACGGCTCCGAGCGGTGCCATCCACTTCATCAGCGCGGACAGGAACACCAGGATCCGCGTCGGGAGCGGCAGCGTCCCGCCGAGGGACTCGAACATCCCCACGAACACCGGCACGATGAACAGCAGCATGCCGATGACCGCGACGATGCTGATGACGAACACCACGACGGGGTAGGTCATCGCCGACTTGATCTTGCCCCGGAGCTTGACCTCGCTCTCGAAGTTCTCCGCGATCTGCAGCAGCACGGAGTCGAGGAAGCCGCCGACCTCACCGGCGCGGCACATGTTCACCATGAGCGGCGGGAACACGTCCTGGTGCTTGGCGAGCGCCGAGGACAGCGCGATGCCCGTCTCGACGTCGTTGCGGACCTCGGACAGGACGCGGCCGAGCTCCTTGTTGTCCGTCTGCGTGGCCAGGATGTCCAGCGCGCGGAGAAGGGAGAGCCCCGAGTTGATCATCGTGGCGAACTGCCGCGACATGACGGCGAGGTCGCGCAGCTTGACCTTGGCGCCGAAGCCGGGGAGCTTGATCTCCTTGCTCATGCCGGAGTTCGCCGCAGTGATGCTGACGGGCGCGTAGCCCATCTGCTTGAGCTTGGTGGCGACCGCAGCCTGGGAGTCGCCGTCCAGCGTCCCGCTGACGATCTTGCCGGTCCGGTCGCGGACGGAGTACTTGAAAGTCGCAGTGGCGGCCATGACGCGCTCCTTAGCCTCGTCCGGTCAGGCGGTTGAAGTCCTCGGCGTGATGGCTCTTCTCGAGCCCCTGCTCGTAGGTGATGCGGCCCGTCCGGACCAGCTCGGCGAGGTGCTGGTCCATCGTGTGCATCCCGTGCTTGGCGCCCGCCTGCAGCGCCGAGTAGATCTGGTGGGTCTTGCCCTCGCGGATCAGGTTGCGGATCGCGGGAGTCGCGACCAGCACCTCGGTCGCCGCGGCACGTCCACGGCCGTCCGAGGTCTTGCAGAGGTTCTGGCACACGACGCCCTGCAGCGAGCCGGCAAGCTGCACCCGGACCTGCTGCTGCTGCTCGGGGGGGAAGACGTCGATGATGCGGTCGACCGTCTGCGCGGCGTCCTGCGTGTGCAGGGTCGCGAAGACGAGGTGACCGGTCTCCGCGGCGGTAAGCGCGACCGAGATCGTCTCGAGGTCGCGCATCTCACCGACGAGGATGATGTCGGGGTCCTGGCGCAGCACGTGCTTGAGCGCAGCCTGGAAGGACTGCGTGTCCTCGCCTACCTCACGCTGGTTCACGATGCAGCCCTGGTGGGAGTGGAGGAACTCGATCGGGTCCTCGACCGTCATGATGTGGCCACGGCGGTTCCGGTTCGCCATGTCGAGCAGAGCGGCCAGCGTCGTCGACTTGCCCGAGCCGGTCGGCCCGGTGACGAGGACGAACCCGCGCGGCAGCATCGCGAAGCTGCCGATGACCGGCGGGACGCCAAGCTCCTCGAGCTTGCGGATCTCGAACGGGATGACCCGGAAGGCCGCGCCCAGGGAGTCCCGCTGGCGGTAGAGGTTCACGCGGAAGCGAGAGCGGCCGGGAAGGGAGTAGGAGAAGTCGAGCTCGAGGTTCTCCTCGAACTTCTCCCGCTGCTTCTGGGTCAGTGCCGCGTAGAGCACCCGCTGCAGCACCGTGGAGCTCAGGACCGGGTAGTCCTCGACCTGGACGAGCTCACCGCTGACGCGCAGCGCCGGGCGTGCATTCGCCGTCAGGTGCAGGTCCGAGCCGCCGCGCTCCAGCAGCAGCTCCAGGAGCTCCGCGAGGTTGACGTCGTCCGCTCCGGGCTGGGCCTCGGTCGACGCGCGTCCCACGCCCGGTGAAGCGGACGTCGCGAGGGCGGGCTGGCCCTCGGCCGGTGCGAGGGTCCGCGACGCCGCGGACGACGGTTGGGCACCCGCGGCCGGAGCGAGCGGGACGGACGCGGCCGGGGCGAGCGGTACGCCCGAGGTGGCGGGCGGAGCCAGCGGTACGC
>JALYMU010000303.1 GCA_030773595.1 Actinomycetota bacterium
GACTCGCACGTCCCCCGGCGCCGGAGGTCCGGGGACTCAGGCCCCGGACCCGTCGGGGTGCATCTCGTGCATCCATCAGTCGACCTGGACCACGCGGCACTGGAGCCGGGGGCGCTGGACGCGCGGCCCTCCACCTCCACGACGACGTCGTACGGCGTCAGCGTGACGCGGTCCCCGAGCCTGGGCTGGCGGTTCCGGATCCGCAGTGGCTGACCGGCCGGGCTGAGCGAGGCACGGGCGTCGACGGACCGATTTCGTCACCGCCCTCGTCGCGGAGGCGCAGCTGCCCGGCTCACGCCCCGTCGGCGACGTCGACGACCCCGTCGGCGCTTGCGGGGGCGTCCGCGTAAGCCAGGTCGTCTTGGTCACCCCGCCGGTGTCGAAGTAGGCGAGGAACTCCTCCCGCCATCCCTCGATAGTGCCCGGACCGACCGAGGCGATGAACCCGCCGATCAATAAATCAAGCGGGTCGGGCAGGGCTTCCGCCACTTCGAAAACTACCGCCTACGCCTCCTGCTTCACTGCGGCGTCACCTGACACACTCCACAACCAACACGAATCAGAGGGCGCCTACCACGCTTGGCTGCGTAGAGCCCGAAAAGGGTGACCCGTTCGCTGGGCCAGGCACCGTCAAGCGCCCGCCCAGTCGAGCTCGGTGAAGTCGTAGCGGCTGTGCAGCTAGACGCGGTGTTGGCCACCAGCTGGTGCACGTCCCCGACGTGCTGCCCGTCCTGCTAGCTCGCGCTCCAGCTTCTCGAACCGGCGGAGGAGCAGGCGGAAGCGCACTGTGCCGCACACTATTCGCTGTATGGGACAGTGCGCGACCGGCACAGCAGTCGTCGTCCTTTCCACTGCTCGTCGTCGTTGGCCTTCCGGTCCCGTGACCGCCGTTCGACCACGGGCAGATAGGCGAAGCCAGCGACTAAGAACCACACCAGCGCAGCAAGTACGCCTTGCGTTGAGCCGATGGCCTTCGCGAGCCCGAATCCGACCAGGGTGGCTATGACGGAGAAAAGCAACCTTCTTCTCAACGTCGCGTCATCAGGCAGCTCCATGGTGGTATTCACCTCCTTTCGCACGGATCAGTATGCCCCCATGCCGGCCGCGTACCCCGGTGTGAAGTAGTAGGCCTCGCCGATCGTAGTGTTCAACCCGGACTGCGGTGCGTGGACCGCCGCGTAGCTACACCAGAAGCCGCATAGAAGTTGGCGAAGCCAATGGCCCCACAAACTGTGGCTTCGATCATCGACCACACATGGTCACGGAGTTCCCAAGCTCCTGTCGGATCGGTGAAGTTGACGGGGTTGTCGCCAACGTAGTTCCACGCCATTCCCTCGGCGGGTTGCTGGGGCTCAGGTGCGACGCAGGGTCCGCTGTGTCCACCTTCCGGTGAACGGCAGTAGTAACGCAGTCCGATCTTGTACAGCGTGGACGGGTCCCCGTGCTTCGCCGGCGAAGCGGAACGGGTTGGGTGTGGTGCCGGTGACGCCGGTGTTGCCCCCGTAGGGGTCGTACTTGTAGGTGTCGGTCTTGGCGCCGGTGCCGTCGGTGAGAGCGATGACGGAGCCGAGGGCGTCGGCGATCGGGTAGGCCTCCGCCCCGGAGGGCAGCCCCAGACCGGCGAACCCGCCGCTGTTGTCGCGGGTGACACTGGGACGGCCCTGTCCGCGGCCAAATCAGGCACGCCGCGCCGCGGCTGGGCTGGAGTCGTTCGAGCGGCCGACGCCCAGGGAGGCGTGCCGTGTCCAGGCGGCCGTCGGCGGCGCACGGGGCCCGGGCGCTGAGTCGACCCTCCTCCTGGCCGGGGGCATCGTGCCGATGTGGCACGGTGCCCCTTGTCGGCTTTCCGCGAGGCATGCCCACGAGCACAGGAGGTTCCATGTCGGGAGACGTCCCGCCAGCCGTCGGTGTCGTGCGCGTCGACGGGCCGGACGCGGACGTCCCGGGCCTGCGCGAGGAGCTGCGCGAGCTGTGGGTGGCGGTCACGAACGCCGGCGGGGCGGTGGGGTTCGTCCCGCCGGTCACGGGCGCCGATGTCGAGCCGGACCTCGAGCAGGTGCTGTCCGGCGTACGGGCGGGGGCGCTGACGCTCGTCGGCCTGCGCGACGCCGACCGGATGGTGGCCGTCGCCTACCTCAAGCGCAACGACCACCGGCTGATGCGCCACTGGGCTTGGGTCATCAAGGTCATGGTCGATCCCGCCCGGCAGGGCGAGGGGCTGGGGCTGCGGCTGATGGACGCGGTGGCCGATGCGGCGGGCACGGAGCGGCTGGAGGCGCTACGGCTGACCGCCCGGGCTGGGCTGGGGCTGGAGCGCTTCTACGAACAGGCGGGGTACGTCGAGGTCGGGCGCGTGCCGGGCGGCATCCGCGTCGGGCCGGGCGAGGACAGGGACGACGTGATGTTCTGGCGGGAGCTCGGGTGAGCACGCAGGCGAGCCGTTCGGGAGAGGGTCAGGATGGCGCTTCGGACCTTCCCCGAACGCGGGGCTTGACGTCGTGGAGGGTGCCGCTGGCGTTCTGGGTTCTGGGGCTTGCCTGCGGCATCGGATTCGGCGTGGCAGGCCACGAAGCCGCGGGCGAGTGATCGGGGGACTACTCGGCTTCCTGACGGTCGTCACGTTGTGCCTGGTCGCGCGCAATCGAGGACGTCGATAGCAACTGCATCAACGGTGGCCCTCCGGCACCGTACAGCGGTGTCAGGCCCGCCGCCAGCACGACACCGGGCTCAGGACACTCCTGTCCCGTCTTGCCCCTGCATCACGCCGACTCGACCGCCGCCACTCCCGTGATCCGGTGCAGCGCGAACGTTCGCACTTCCTCGCGCAGATGGTCGAACGCGCTGACGTAGCCACCGGCCACGCTCACCGGCTCGATAACACGTTGCGTCGCGCGGCCGTCGGCGTTGACGTAGCCGATCCACACCGGCGACCCGGTCTTGGCCGCGTCACGCAACGCAGCGAGCGCCTCGGCCGGTGTGGCCCTGGGCACCGGTGCGGGGGGGCCGTCCTGGTCGCCGGACCCGCGGCCCACGGCGCTCGCGGCCCGCTCGCCCGCCCGCATGGCACGCACCGCAGCGGCGAGGAGCGTGTCGCTCGGCACCGGCGGCTCACTGGCCAGGCGCGGCGGTCGCTGACGCGGCGGCGTACGGCGGGCATCGGGACGCCGCACCACGACCTCGCCGTTGGTGTTCTCGGCCACGGGCGCGTATCCCATCTCGCGCAGCCGGTCGAGCACGACGTCGACGGGGGACTGCGCCGCCAGGACGGTCGCCGCGAGCCGGCGCACCCCGATGGTGGCCGCCCGCCGGTCGGCGACGATCTCGGTGAGCAGGCCGTCGTCGTCGCAACGGACGTACGCGCTCGCCGTACCGACGCGGATGCGCCCGTGCCGGCGGGCGATGTCGTCAACGAGGTAGGACAGCGGCTGCGGGACGGGTTTCCGGGAGTGGGCCGCGAGTGTGGTCTTGAGCTCGTCGGCGGACCGGCCCGCGTCGAGCGCCCGGCGTACGGAGGACTCGGTGAACCGGTAGACCGTCGCGCCGCCGCGGGACTCGACGTCCGCGCACAGCGAGAGCTCCGATGCCAGCTCGGCCGTGAGCGGCCCGGGCGCAACCGCCGTGAGGTCCGCCTGCAGCAGCACGACGTCGACCGGCTCGGGCAGCAGCGGGGCCAGCGCCGTCGCCGCCGCGTCGAGGTCGCCGGCAGCCAGCGCGCGCCCCGGTCCGGACAGCGCACCGCGCCCGGTCACCCCGAGCAGCTCGGCCTCCCGAAGCGTCCACGTCGCCAGGTCGTCCCGGAGCCGGCCCGCCCGGCGGGGGCGGCGCCAGCGCAAGCGGGCCAGCAC
>JALYMU010000304.1 GCA_030773595.1 Actinomycetota bacterium
GGCATCGGCCACTTCGTCGTCCCGGAGGCGTACGCCCGCATCATCCCGCCGTTCCTGGGCAGCCCGGGCCCCTGGGTCTACGGCAGCGGGGTGTTGGAGCTGGCCTGCGCCGTCGCGGTCGCCGTGCCCCGGGCGCGCCGGCACGGCGCCCTAGCCTCCGCCGCGCTTCTCGTCGCGGTGTTCCCCGCGAACGTCTACATGGCCTACGACTGGTCAGACCGCGACTGGTGGCCCGATCGCCTCGTCGCCTACGCGCGCCTGCCGCTGCAGGTCCCGCTCGTCCTGTGGGCCTACCGAATCGCGCGCAAGCCGGACACGGCTCGCCCGGAATAGCGAGTTCCTGCCTTCGCACCACAACCTCGTATCAGCCCGTAGTTCTGCCCGCAACTACTCTCCGTGCTCGTCTGGCATCAGCCATTCGGTCGCATCCCTTCGCCGGACGTGTCAAACATGCTGAGCCCACGCGCCCTCCGCAGGCGGGACCCGTAACGTCGTTCGCAGTCGCCCGACGTGACGGCGGAGCAGGCGGCGAGACGCCGCCCCATCGACCGCGACGCGTGACGACACCTCCCGAGGACACGGACCAGACATGCGTGCACTGCTGGGACTGCTGCGAGGCCGCGGGGAGCGGGCTCTCGCCGCCTTGCGCGAGGAGGTCGAGCGCCTCCGCGAGGAGAACGCACGCCTGCGCCTCGACGCCCAGCGACCGCTGCACCTCCTGACCGTCGCCGAGACGGTCCGCTCCCTGTCCGACGCCCCCGCGCCCGATGCCGCGGATGAGATGCGCCACGAACTGGCCGAGCTCATGACGATCCGTACAGGGTGGCTTGCCGTGCTGCGGGACCTGCAGACCGCCGGCGCGCAGCTGGAGCGCCGTCTGAGCCTCGGCACTCCCTCCTCCGAGATCGACCGCCGCGTCCGTGAGCCGAAGCAGGCAGCGCGGACCGCCGGCACGGCGACTGCGTCGTCGAACTCGATGGCGTCCGGATGGACCTGCCTCGCATGAGAAGCCACGCAGAACAAGCCCCAGCATGACCACGCCACTCAGGACGAGGACGGACCCGATGGGCCAGCAGCACGCACGCCCGGCGCGACGACACCACCGCCTCCTGACCGCCCTGGTGGCGGTGTTGGCCGCCACCGCTGCCCTCGTCGGCGTCGGCGTCGCCCCTGCGGCTGCGGCCGGCCCGCGACTCGATCTGCGGGTGCTGCTCATCGGCGGTGGCGTCTCCGACCCCACGACCGCGGCGTGGGAGCGCGAGCTCGAGCGGATCGGCGTGGCGTACCGGGTCATCCGCACGCCGAGCGCCAGCGACCCCGTCACCCGCGACCAGCTCGTGGACCCGGCGGACCCGACCCACGGCTACTTCAACGGCGTCGTGCTGGGCACCGAGAGCTCGCTGTTCTGGGGTGGCCTGGACGAGGTCTACCGCTACGAGCAGGAGTTCCGCGTCCGCCAGCTCGACGGATTCGAGTACCCGCGGGCGCAGGTCGGCCAGGTCGAGCTGGACGACCAGACCGCCGACCGCAACCTCAGCGGGCGTACGGCGACGATGACGTCGGCGGGCAAGGCGGCGTTCCCCTACCTGCGCGGCCCCGTGCCGATCGACACCGGCGCCTACGGCTACCTTGCCGTCGCCACCAGCCCTGACTTCACCCCGCACCTGACCGTCAACAACGGCGCGAACCCCATCCTCGGCGTCTACCAGCACCCGGCGGACGACCCGTCGGACCCCAAGGCCGGTGTCGCCGAGATGGTGATGACCGTCAACTACAGCGACTCGATGCTCCACTGGCGCCTCCTGGGCCGCGGCATGATCAGCTGGGTGACCAAGGGCGCCTCCCTCGGCCTGGTACGCAACTACCTCGCCAACCAGGTCGACGACGTCCTGATCCCCGACGATCTGTGGGACGTGGCTGCGAACTGCACCCCCGGCGACGACAGCGACTGCCCGGCGGGGTCGACCGCGACGCCACGGACCGTGCGAATGAACGCCGCCGACGTCACCGCCACCATGGACTGGCAGACGAAGTACGGCGTGAAGCTCGACCTCGCGTTCAACGCCTCCGGTGCCGTGGCCGGCGACGCCCTCACGGCGGCGCTGCTGAAGAACAAGTCTTCCTTCCGGTGGATCAACCACACCTGGGACCACCCCTTCCTGGGGTGCCGCCAGTACGTCGTCCCGGCCGACAAGACCTCGGGCTGCGCCGTCTGGCCGAGCACGGACGAGATCGCCTCGCAGATCTCGAAGAACCAGCAGTGGGCGGCCAAGAGCAGCCTGCCGGCTTTCCGCAAGCAGGAGCTCGTCACCGGCGAGCACTCCGGACTCGACAACCCGAACATGCCCGCCGCCCTGGCCAAGACCGGCATCCAGGTGATCGCCGCGGACGCGTCGCGCCAGCCCACGCCGTACGCGATCGGCTCGGCCGTCACCGTCCCGCGCTACCCGAGCAACGTCTACTACAACGTCAGCACCTGGGAGGAGCAGCTCGACGAGTACAACTACATCTACCTCCCGCCGAGCCTGGGCGGCGCGTGCGTCAACACCTCGACGACCACCTGCCGGACGGCGCCCGCGACCAAGGAGGAGTTCATCGCCTCCGAGGCCAGGAGCATGATGGGGCAGGTCCTGTCGACCGACCCGCGCGTCGGGTACAGCCACCAGTCGAACCTCTCGGGCGACCGCATCCTCCTCTCGGTGCTCGGGCGGGTGCTCGACAACTACAACACCTGGTTCAAGACCAACACGCCGGTCGTGAGCACGACCCTGAGCCGCTCCTCCACCGAGCTGACCCAGCAGGGCGCCTGGACCGCGGCGCTGGCCGCCGGCCGGGTCGAGGCGTGGACCGAGGACGGGCAGGTGACGGTCGCCGTCGTCTCCGGCACCTCTCCGGTGTTCGTCCCTGTCACGGTCCCCACCGGCACGATGGCGGGCACGGTCGCGTTCGGCACGGCGTACGCCGGTGCCCGCTCGGCCTGGCAGCAGGTCGCACCGGGCAGCCCGCTGGTGCTGACCCTGCCGGCGGCCTGAGCCGGCGGAGGCCGGCGGTGGGGTGACGGGGTGAGCGGCGTCCGCGTGCTCATGACGACGGAGGGCACCTACCCCCACGTCGTCGGAGGCGAGCAGCCGC
>JALYMU010000305.1 GCA_030773595.1 Actinomycetota bacterium
GCGTGGCGGTGCTGGTCCCGGCGGCCGAGCAGGACCGGTCGGCGCCGGGTCGTCGGCGAGCCCCCGCGACGGCGCCGAGCGCGGCCGCGAGGGTGGCGACGAGAAGCACCAAACCCACGCGGGCTAGTGTCGCCTGCGCCGAGCCCGCCGGGACGCACCCGGCGGCTGTCCGCGTGGCTGCCCGGCAAGGAGGAGGAGCAGGTGTTCGAGTCCGTTCTCGTGGCCAATCGCGGCGAGATCGCGCGACGGGTGATTCGCACGGTTCAGCGGATGGGACTGCGGGCGGTGGCCGTCCACTCCGACGTCGACGCCGGCCTGCCCTTCGTCCTGGAGGCCGACGAGGCCGTGCTGCTCGGCGCGGCTCCGCCGGCCTCGAGCTACCGCGCGGTCGACGCCCTGCTCGAGGCGGCTCGGCGTACCGGCGTGCAGGCCGTCCACCCCGGCTACGGCTTCCTCTCCGAGAACGCCGACTTCGCCCGCGCGGTCGGCGAGGCCGGCCTGGTCTGGATCGGTCCGTCCCCGGAGTCGATCGAGCAGATGGGCGACAAGATCAACGCCCGCAACCTCATGGTCGCCGCCGGCGTGCCCGTGTCCAGCGGCACCCCCGAGCCGGTGGGTGACACCGAGGCCGCCGTGGCCGCCGCCAAGGGCATCGGCTACCCGGTCATGGTCAAGGCGTCCGCCGGCGGCGGCGGCATGGGCATGGCCGTCGCCGCCGACGAGGACCAGCTCCGCACCGAGTTCGACAAGGTCCGCGGTTTCGCCGAGCGCATGTTCGGCGACCCCGCCGTCCTCATCGAGCGATTCTTCCCGTCGGTCCGCCACGTCGAGGTCCAGGTCCTCGGGCTCGCCGACGGTCGTGTCCTCGCGCTGGGGGAGCGGGACTGCTCGGTGCAGCGGCGCAACCAGAAGCTCGCGGAGGAGACCCCCTCGCCCGGCGTGGGCCCGCAGCTGCGGGCGCGGATGCTCGAGGCCGCGGTCCGTGCCGGGAAGGCGGTGGACTACCGCGGTGCGGGCACGGTGGAGTTTCTCGTCGCCGACGACGAGTTCTACTTCCTCGAGATGAACACCCGCCTGCAGGTCGAGCACCCGGTCACCGAGCTGGTCCTCGGCATCGACCTGGTAGAGCAGCAGCTGCGCGTCGCGGCGGGGGAGCCGATCACCTTCGATCCCGACGCGCTCGTCCCCGACGGGCACGCCCTGGAGCTGCGCATCAACGCCGAGGACCCGAAGCGCTTCCTGCCCGGCCCCGGCAAGGTCACCCGCTGGGTCGAGCCGCAGGGCAAGGGCGTGCGGGTGGACTCCGGCTATGCCGAGGGCACGACCGTGACGCCGTACTACGACTCGCTCATGGCGAAGCTCGTCGTGCACGGGGCCGACCGCGCCGAGGTGCTCGAGCGCGCCCGGACGGCCGTCGCGGAGTTCGTGGTGGAGGGGCCCAAGTGCAACCTGCCCTTCTTCGCCGAGCTGCTGGACAACCCGGAGTTCGTCTCGGGGCAGTACGACACCGGCATCGTGTCGCGGATGCGCTGAGGGCGGCGCCGCGGCGTACGGCTGCGTCCCCCGGGTCGGGCGCGTCCCGCGTACGGCTCCGTCCGCCGCGACGCCGGCGACCTCTGCGGCGTGCCGGGGTGGGCAGCGCACCGGCGCAGCCTCGTGGTTTGATCGTCCCAGCCCAGCCGACACCTGCGTTGCGAAGGAGCCCCGATGGCCGAGGAAGTCCGCGCGGAGATGGTCGCCAACGTGTGGAAGGTCGTCGTGACCGAGGGCGACTCCGTCGACGACGGCGACACGCTCGTCATCCTCGAGTCGATGAAGATGGAGATCCCGGTGATCGCGGAGGGCTCGGGGACGGTCCAGACGCTCGCCGTCGCCGAGGGTGACGTGGTCCAGGAAGGCGACCTGATCGCCGTCATCGGCTGAGTCGCCGCAGGGCCCGGACATGTCGGAACGGGCATCCCGACATGTCCGGGGAGCTCAAGCGCTCCGGCCGGGGTGCCGATCCCCTAGGACGTGAGTGCTCCGGAGACGCCGCAGTCGGTCATCCCGTTCCTCCACACGCTCATGGAGGTCTCGGGCTCCGACCTGCATTGCAAGGTCGGTTCACCGCCCCGCATCCGCCTCGACGGCCGGCTGCGCAAGCTGCAGGCGCCGATGTTGACGCCGGCGGACACCGAGCACATGGTCTCCGAGGTGCTGCGCGAGGACCTCGTCGATGAGTTCGCGCGGACCAGCGAGGCAGACTTCGCCTACTCTCTCCCCGGTGTCGGGCGCTTCCGGGTCAACGCGTTCCGGTCCCGCGGGTCGGCCGGGCTGGTCTTCCGCCGGGTCAGCGTCGGCGCCACGCCACTGACCGAGCTCAACGTGCCCGAGGTCATCAGCGCCCTGGCGCTCGAGCCGCGCGGGCTGGTGCTCGTGACGGGCCCCACCGGGTCGGGCAAGACGACGACGCTCGCGGGCATGATCGACCACATCAACAGCAACCGCGAGGTCCACATCGTCACGATCGAGGACCCGATCGAGGTTGTCCACTTCGACAAGATGTCGATGGTGAACCAGCGCGAGGTGCGCCTGGACACGGCGGACTTCCCGACCGCGATGCGCGCCGCGATGCGCCAGGACCCCGACGTCATTCTCGTGGGCGAGATGCGCGACGAGGAGACGGTGAAGTCCGCCCTCGCCGCGGCCGAGACCGGCCACTTCGTGATGTCGACCCTGCATACGACCGACGCGCAGGAGACCGTCGCGCGAATCATCGACTTCTTCCCGCCGCACGAGCAGAAGCAGGTGCGCCTCGCGCTCGCCGGATCGCTGCGCGGCATCATCTGCCAGCGCCTCGTCCCCCGGGCCGACGGCAAGGGCCGCGCGGTCGCCATGGAGATCTGCGTCAGCACCGGCCGGGTCGCCGACGCGATCGCGGACCCGGACAAGACCTCTACGATCACCTCCCTCATCCAGGAGGGCGGCTACTACGGGATGCAGACGTTCGACCAGCACCTGGTGCGGCTGATCCGCGACGGAGTCATCACCCTCGACGCGGCGATGCACGCCTCGACGAGCCCGCACGACCTCACCGTCGAGCTGCGCCGCCTGGGTCTCGTCGCCTGAGGTCGGCCGGCCTGCCCCCTGTCGCGGCCGCTGAGGTCGCGCCGGCCCGCCGTACGCCCGCACCGGTGCGGCCGAGCGCTGTCCCGCTGTACGCCGGATCGGTGCGGCCGGGCGCGGGGTCAGCCCGCTCGCGTGCCGTGCTCCACGCACCGCGCGGTCCAGCCGCGAGGGGTCACCTGCACGACCATGCGTCGACGGCAGTGCGGACACCAGCGGGGCGGCTCGAGCTCTCGTCGCACGCCGCACGCGGTGTGGCTGCCCACTGCGGCGTCCTTCCCGCACTGGTCGCAGTAGGCGGCGGGATGCGGCACGCGTCGGAGGCTATCGCCACGGAACGGGCTTCCCCGCCCCGCCCCGGGCACGCGTGGTCAGCCGGCTCGGGCGGCCGATCCGAACCGGCGGGTGTAGGCCAGCAGGTCGACGCCGGCCACGGGGGACCAGTCCCGGGCGGGCTCACGCACGAAGCCGAGCGAGGCGTAGATGGCCTGCGCCGCCGCCATCGCGGGCATCGTGCTGAGCGCGAGTGCGGACGCGCCGGCCGCCTCGGCGCGCTCCAGGCAGGCCCGCACCAGCAGGGACCCGATGCCCCGACCTCGCGCGGACGGCGCGACCGCGAGCATGCGGAACTCCGCTTCCCCGGAGCGGGCCACCTCCGCCCACGGGTTGCCGGCCAGGCAGAACGTCACGGTCCCGAGGACCCCGCCGCGCTCGGACACGGCGACGAGGACGTCGGCCTCGGGGGCGCGTCGCGCGGCGTCACGCAGCTCGGCGACGTAGGCGGACTTCGACGCGTCGAGCAGCCCGTCGGCGAGGTAGGCCTGCGCGGTGAGCGCCCCGACTCGGGCCAGTTCGTGGGGTTCGGCGAGGCGTACGACGATCACGCCCCGAATCTACGACGGGGTGCAGGGGCGGTGCTGGGCACGGGCCCGGCGTAGGGCACCACGGGACGCCCGGTCGCGCCCGTGCCGTCCAGGCGCAGCACCCGACCGGCACCGGGCTGCGCGGCGAGCTCCTCCTCGCCGAGCCCTTCGGTCGCGGTCGTCACGAACAGCGTCGAGAGCTCCGGCCCACCAAAGCAGGGAGCCGTCGCCAGCATCGCGGGGAGCCGCACCTCGGCGAGCACCTCGCCCTCGGGGGAGAGGCGGCGCACCACGCCGCCGCCGTGGAAGGCGACCCAGACGGTGTCATCGGTGTCCACCACCAGCCCGTCCGGCACGACGCCGTCCTCCGGCGAGCGGTAGATCGTCCGGCGACCGGAGAAGGTGCCCGAGTCGACGTCGTAGTCGAACCGGTCCACGGTGCCGGGGCCGCTGTCGGCCAGGTACACCGTCGCGCCGTCGCCGCTCCAGTCGATGCCGTTGCTGATCGTGAGCCCGTCAAGGACGGTCGTCACCGAGCCGTCGACGTCCAGCCGGTGCAGCCGCCCGGCGCCCGGCGTCTGGTCGTAGGCCATCGAGCCCGCGAAGAGCCGGCCGCGGGGGTCGGTGCGGGCGTCGTTCATCCGGGTGGCCCCGCCTCGGTCGGCCTCCGGCTGGGCCAGCTGCGACAGTCCGCCGTCCTCGTCGAGGTGCCAGAAGCCCTCCCCGGCGCAGAGCAGCCAGCCCCCGGCCGCTGCAGGGTGGGCCGCACCGACGGGGTGGCCCACGATGTAGCCGCGGATGGTGATGAGGTCGCCGTCAGAGCCGACGCGGGACCGGTGCACCGTGCCCGCCGGGATGTCGACCCAGAGCAGCTCGCCGCGCTCGGCATCCCACCGCGGGCCCTCGCCGAGGGTCGCCGTCTCGTCCGAGCACGGGCGGGCGCCGCCTCCCGGGAAGCCCGCCTCGTCATCGGGGTCGATCCCGTCGAGCTGGGGGTCGGAGGAGAAGTCGGTCACCGATGCCACCGGCCGTCGTCGGCCTCGACAGCCTGTCCGGCGCTCACGGGCAACGGCTCGACCGCGGGATCACCCGCCTCGACGTGGTAGTCCTCCTCGCGCGTCGCGTCGTGGCCGTACGGCATCTTCATCGCCCGCATCGCCGCCGTGACCAGCGCCGCCACGAGGAGATTCACGAGGAGGGCTATGACACCGGTGTAGATGGTCCGCCTGGTGTCGATGCCCCAGTCGGACAGTGCGAACAGCGCGCCGCCGAAGTGCGCCCTCACGATGGTCCCGTCCGGCGCCACCTGCTGGGTGACCCACAGCATCCACAATCCGGAGACGATGCCGGCCGCCCAGCCGGCGAGCAGACCGGTGTGGTGCCACCACCGGGTGTAGAGGCCGAGCACGATCGCCGGCAGGGTCTGCAGGATCAGCACGCCGCCGATGAGCTGGAAATCGATCGAGAAGGAGGGATCGAGGAAGAGAATGACGGCGACGGCGCCGACCTTGACCACCAGCGAGGCGAGCTTGCTCATCGTCGCCTCCTGCTGGGGCGTCGCGTCCTTGTTGATGTACTCCTTGTAGATGTTGCGCGTCCACAGGTTCGCCGCGGCGATGGACATGATGGCGGCCGGGACCAGCGCGCCGATGGCGATCGCGGCGAAGGCTACTCCGGCGAACCAGTCGGGGAACATCGCGTCGTAGAGGAGCGGGACGACAGTGTTGCGGTCGCCGGCCACACCGGCGTCCGGGTCCGCACCGATCGGCGTGATCCCGGCAGCGATGGCCATGTAGCCGAGCAGGGCGAGCAGGCCGAGGACGAAGCTGTACGCCGGAAGTGCTGCCATGTTGCGCTTGATGACGTCCCGGCTCCCTGAGGCGAGCAGCGCGGTGATCGAGTGCGGGTAGAGGAAGAGTGCGAGCGCCGACCCGAACGCGAGCGTCGAGTAGCCGATCACCGCCGCCTCGGAGAGCAGGGTGCCGTCGCCGGGAGCCGGGCTCGCCGCGAACTTCTTGTCCGCAGCGGCGAAGATGCCCTCCCAGCCGCCGAGCCGGATCGGGATGTAGACGATGGCGGCGAGGACGACGATGTAGATCAGCGTGTCCTTGACGAAGGCGATCAGCGCCGGTGCTCGGAGCCCCGACTGGTAGGTGTAGGCCGCCAGGATGACGAAGGCGATGATGATCGGCAGGTCTCCGACGATGCCCTCGCCGTGCAGCCCGATCGTCTTCAGCACGGCCTCGATGCCGATGAGCTGGAGGGCGATGTAGGGCATGGTCGCCACGATGCCGGTGAGCGCGATCATCAGGGCCAGGGTGGGCGAGCCGTGGCGTCCACGGACGAAATCCGCGGGTGTGACGTAGCCGTGCCGGTGCGAGACCGACCACAAGCGGACGGCGACCAGGAAGACCATCGGGTAGACGATGATCGTGTAGGGCACGGCGAAGAACCCGAGCGCGCCCGCCCCGTAGATCAGCGCCGGGACGGCGACGAAGGTGTAGGCGGTGTAGAGGTCGCCGCCGATGAGGAACCACGTGATCCAGGCGCCGAAGTTGCGGCCGCCGAGGCCCCACTCGTCGAGGTTGTCGAGGGTGGCGGCGCGGCGCCACCGCGAAGCCACGAACCCGAGGACGGTGACGAGGATGAAGAAGAACAAGAAGACGAGGAGCTCGACGACCTTGATGTCACCCATCACCGCTCACCCTTCGTCGCGCGGTAGACGACGATCGTCGTGAGGACGCCGACCGGGATGACGAGCATCTGATACCAGTAGAAGAACGGGATGTCGAACAGGCGTGGCTCCGTCCGGTTGTAGACCCAGGGGAAGAGGGTCAGCAGGAGCGGGGTGAGGAGCAGCCAGTTCCACGGCGAGCGGTTGAGGCGCCGGCGGGCCGCTTCCTCGATGGTCTCTGCCTTGGGGGGAAGGTTCCTCCCGCCGCCATGGTGCTGCACATGGGCCATTGCCGTCCTCCACGGATCGCGCCATTTCGCGTTTTGCCGCGGCAGGCTATACCGGGATGCCGCGTCCTGAGGAGAGGCGCGCGCGTGCCATTCGCCGTACGGAGGAAGACCTGCGGTGAGCGGCGCCCTTAGATGGTCTGCGACAGCGCCTTGACCGGCATCTCGAGCTCGTCGAGCAGCGACAGGTCCTGCTCCGGGGAGCGTCCGAGCGTCGTGAGGTAGTTGCCGACGATGACGGCGTTGATGCCGCCCAGCATCCCCTGCCGCGTCCCGAGGTCGCCCAGGGTGATCTCGCGCCCGCCGGCGTAGCGGAGGATGGTGCGCGGGAGCGCCAGGCGGAAGGCGGCGATCGTCCGCAGGGCGTCCTTGCCGTCGAGCACGGGCAGGTCGCCGAACGGCGTGCCGGGGCGAGGGTTGAGGAAGTTCAGTGGCACCTCGTCGGGGCGCAGCTCGGCGAGCTGCGCGGCGAACTCCGCACGCTGCTCCACCGTCTCCCCCATGCCGACGATGCCGCCGCAGCACACCTCCATGCCGGCTTCGCGAACCATCGTCAGGGTGCTCCAGCGCTCCTCCCACGAGTGGGTGGTGACGACGTTCGGGAAGTAGGACCGCGCGGTCTCGAGGTTGTGGTTGTAGCGGTGCACGCCCATCTCGGCGAGCTCGTCGACCTGCTCCTGGGTCAGCATCCCCAACGACGCGGCGACGTTGATGTCGACTGCGGCGCGGATGGCGGCGACGCCCTCGCGCATCTGCTTCATCAGCCGCGCGTCGGGGCCGCGGACGGCGGCGACGATGCAAAACTCCGTGGCGCCGGTCGCCGCGGTCTCCTTGGCCGCCTCCACGAGGGAGGGGATGTCGAGCCAGGCCGCGCGGACCGGGCTCTGGAACAGCCCGGACTGCGAGCAGAAGTGGCAGTCCTCGGGGCAGCCTCCGGTCTTGACCGAGACGATGCCCTCGACTTCGACCTCGGGCCCGCACCAGCGCATGCGGACCTCGTGGGCGAGCTCGAGCAGGTCGCCGAGCCGGTCGTCGGGCAGGCGCAGCACCGCCAGCACCTGGTCCTGGGTCAGCCCGTGGCCCTCCTCCAGCACCTGCCGGCGTGCGACCGCGAGGACGTCCTTCCCGTCGGTCCCGATGACGGTCGTGTGCTCGCTCGTCGAGGTCACCTGGTCTGCCCTTCGCCCGCGGTCCCGCCGCCCGGCGTCACTGCCCGGCGGCCCTGCGGCGGAAGTCTGCCGCATCGAAGGCGCCGCCCAGCGTCGGGGAGAGCCCAGCCCGCGCCACGGCGAGGAAGTCGGCGGGCCCGAGCGTGGCCGCGCCGGCGGCGAGCGCCCCCGCCAGCGGCCGTGCCGCCAGTGTCTCCAGGTCGCGCACGTTGCTGCGGCACGCGAGATCGGGGTGCTCCGGCCACGAGCCGAGCACGACTCCGGCGAGACGCAACCCGCGGTGTGCCAGTGCCTCGAGGGTGAGCGCCGTCGCGTTCAGCGTCCCGAGCCACGGGTCGGCGACCACGAGCACGTCCGCGCCGGTCCACCGCGCCAGGTCCGCGATCGTCGTCCCGTCCTCGTCGTAGCGGACGAGCAGGCCGCCGGCGCCTTCGACGAGCACGAGCCGGCGCGTGGCGGCGAGGTCTCGGACCTCCTCGGCGCAGCGGCGCAGCTCGACCGGCGCCATGCCCCCCGCGCGCGCGGCCGCGGCGGGGGAGAGCGGGTCCGGGAAGCGCCCGTGCTCGTGGACGTCGCTGACGCCGGCCAACCGTCGTACGACGTCGACGTCCCCGGGCTCGTCGTCGGCGACCCCGCTCTGGGCCGGCTTGACGACTGCCACTGCCGCGCCCCGCGCCAGGGCGAGCGCGGCCAGGGCTGCGGTGACCACCGTCTTGCCCACACCGGTGCCGGTGCCGGTGACGACGAGGGCGCTCATGCGCCCGTGGTCGCGCGTGCGGCCGGCGTACGGCGGCCACCCACGGCGACCCGGAGAGCGCGGCTCACGCCTCGGGACGGCGCAACCGCGCCACGAACTTGTAGCGGTCCCCGCGGTAGAGAGAGCGGACCCACTCGATCGGCTCGCCCGCCTCGTCGAAGGAGTGGCGGGAGAGGAGCAGCATCGGCAGGCCCACGTCGGTCCCGAGCAGCGCTGTCTCCTCCGGCGTGGCGAGCGCCGTCTCGATGGTCTCCTGGGCCTCGACCGGACGGACGCCGTAGGCCTCGGACAGTGCGGCGTAGAGGGAGCCGTGGCGCTCCACGTGCCGGCGCAGGCCCGGGAAGCGCCGGGTGGCCAGGTGGCTGACCTCCAACGCCATCGGCTCGCCGTCGGCGAGCCGCAGCCGCTCGATGCGCAGGACCTTGGCACCCGCGGGTTCGCGCAGCCGCTGGGCGAGCTGGTCGTCGGCGGCGACGGTCTCCAGCCCGAGCAGTCGGGAGGTCGGCTCGAGGCCCTGCGCACGCATGTCCTCGGTGTAGGACGTGAGCTGCAGGTTCTGCGTCACCTTGGGCTTCGCGACGAACGTGCCCTTGCCCTGGACCCGCTGGAGCCGCCCCTCGGCGACGAGCTCCTGGAGCGCCTGGCGGACCGTCGTACGGCTCGTGTCGAACTCCACGGCGAGGCTGCGCTCGGGCGGCACAGGGCTGCCCGGCGGCAGGGTCTCGGTCATGTCGAGCAGGTGCTGCTTGAGCAACCAGTACTTCGGGACCCGGGTCGGCGGGTCATAAGGCGCGTCCTCCGCCGCCGGCACTGCTGGCGCTGTCGTCACGTGCGGACCTCCGTCCTCCCCGGCCATCGTGGCACGGGTTGGGCCGGTGTCGACGGTCAGGTGTTGACGCGCACATGCCGGCGCCGGGACCGGTCACGGTCGGAGGAGCGCTCAATCGTGTCCGATCCGTTGCCTGAGCGACCGGGTCAGGACCTTGACACCCCTACTGGTCTACGCCATTCTCCAAGTGGTCTAGTCCAATTGAGCAGCGAAGCCAACGGGCGGCGGCGTTCAGCCCGGGCAGCGTCCATAGGAGGACACGTGAAGCGCATGAAGGTGGCAGCGGGCCTCGTGGCGGTCCTGAGCCTCGCCGCGTGCGGCGGTGGCGGTGGCGGCACGGAGCCGTCCGGGGAGAACCAGGCGCAGGAGTCTAAGACTCTGCGCGTCTGGCTCATGAACGGCTCCGCGCCCGAGGCACTCGTCACCAAGGTGAACCAGCAGTTCGAGTCCACGCACAAGGGCTACAAGGTCAAGTACGAGGTCCAGGAGTGGAACGGCATCCAGGACAAGCTCACCACCGCGCTGGCCAGCAAGACGCCGCCGGACGTCGTCGAGCTGGGTAACACCCAGACGCCGGCCTTCTCCTCCGAGGCCGTGCTGGCCGAGCTCGACCAGTACAAGGACAAGCTCAACGCCGACAAGTGGCTCGAGGGGCTCGCGGCGACCGGTGTCTGGGAGGACAAGATCTACGCGACGCCGTTCTACGCGGCGAACCGGGTCGTCGCCTACCGCACCGACCTGTTCGACAAGGCCGGCCTGAAGCCGCCGACGACCTTCGACGAGTGGGTCGAGACCGGCAAGGCGCTGCGGGCGAAGAACAAGAACATCAAGGACTTCACCCCGCTCTACACGGCCGGCCAGAACTGGTACGCCCAGCTCAGCTTCATCTGGGACAACGGCGGCGAGATCGCCGTGAAGGAAGGCGAGACCTGGAAGGCCACCCTGGACACGCCCGAGGCGCAGAAGGGCTTCGAGAACTACAAGACCCTCTTCACCGAGCTGGGCTCTCCGCTGAGCCCGGCCGACCGTGACGAGGGCACGCCGCAGCAGTTCGAGCTCTTCGCCAAGGGCAACATCGGCATGATGATCTCCGCACCCTGGGAGATCGGCAGCGCCGTCGGTGCCAACAAGAAGCTGGAGGGCAAGGTCAGCGCCTTCTCCATCCCTGGCCAGAGCGGCCCGGCCCCGGTCTTCCTCGGCGGCTCCAACCTCGCCGTTCCCGCGGGAAGCGCCAACGTCGACGCGGCTGCGGACTGGCTGTCGCTCATGCTCAGCGACGAGACGCAGAAGGAGCTCGCGTCCACGAACAAGGTCGTTCCGGGCGTCACCGGCCTCGGTGACCTCTCCGGCGGTGACCCGATCGTGCAGGCGATGTTGACCAGCTCGCAGAACGGCAAGGTCACCCCGGCCGACCCGCGGTGGGCCTCGGTCGAGGCCGGCACGAACCCGATCAAGGAGGCGATGACGGCGGTGCTGTCCGGCTCCAAGCCCGTCGACGCAGCCACCAAGGACGCCAGCACCGGTATCAGCGAGGCTCTCAACGCGTCCTGACCCGCACCCGTACGAAGGAGGCCGGCACCGCGATGTCGATCCGCAGCAAGGTTCCCCCGCCCCCGCCGCCGGGGGCGGGGGGAGCGGCTCCCGCCACCACCGTGGACGACCGGGCATCGGGATCGTCGGCTTCCGCCTCCCCGGCCGTCGGCTCCTCACCCGCGACGGGTGGCCGGCGGCGCGGCAGCTCCGGCT
>JALYMU010000306.1 GCA_030773595.1 Actinomycetota bacterium
CCTCGACGACCAGTGCCTCGCCAACTCGCGCGCCGACCGCAGTCACATGGTCCGTGTCGTAGCCGGGTTCACCGAGGTCGACGCCTTCGAGCTCGCGGTCGGTGACCTCGGGCACCGTCTCGGCGCCGGGAGCGGACAGACCGGGCCCGGCGCAGCTCGAGAGCGCAGGCGACGGCGCGAACACGCCCAGGGTCAACGCCGAGACCGCCGACACCGTCACCCGGGAAAGCCATCGTCCGTACGGGTTCACGTCGGACTTCCCTTCGCGCCAGCCGGTTCGCGTGCCCCGGACAGTACCGCGGGGCGTCGTGCCGGCGCGTCGGTTCGGAGTGTGGTCGTCGTATGCAGCCCCACCATGGCCGCCGCCCCCCGGGCCGGCTTCCGCCTACTGCTTCAGAGGTGTATCTGCCCGTCCGGCACCTCGACCGACGAACGGGGGCGGCGGGCCTCCCTCTCGCCGGATGACCACGACGTTCCGCCGTCCGCGCAGGACGTCGCCTTGGCTGTCGGTCCCGTTCAGGTACGGGTGCAGCAACAGGCGCACGGCCGCCCAGCCACGGGCGGCGATTGGCCCCGTGGGCAGCGGAGGCGATGTCGTCCCCACGGACAGCATCCTCCGCGTCCCGGCTGCCCGGACATGGGGTCCCCGCGGAGGATGGGTAGTGAGCCGTCACCGCGGAAGGCGAGCCCTCGGGAGAGACGGTGACGAAGCGCGGTTCTCCGGCGTGGTGGCGTAGCACCGCGGCTATCGCGGGCATGGTGATGCTGGGTCTCGGGGTGGCATGGGTCCTGGCGGACTGACTACGTGCTCCGACGGTTGTACCCCGACGCCTGGGGAGGGCCCAACATCGGGGGCGGCCTGCTGCTGCTCCTCGGCTACGCGTTCATCCTCGTCGGCGCGACGGTCATCGCGGCCACGGCGTACGACCACCACAGATCCTCCCGGTGAACGGCCTTCCACGTCACCGGCAGAGGAATAGGACCGCACCCCGGGGCAGCAGACACCCAGTGTCCGCAGATGTCCTCGATCGTCAGGCCGGCCACAGCAGCGATGACACGGCCGCGGCCGCCGTCAGCGGACGCGAGCCCAGGAGGCGCTCCGCGTCCGGAGTGCCCGCGAGCACGGCGCGAGCGTGGCTCTCGGGCAGGGAGTTGAACCACCGCAGGACCAGGTCGTCCCGTCCATCGTCCGACAGCCGTCCGAGGACCCGCAGCCTGGCCATGCCACCGTCGGGGTAGACGTCGAGCCGCACGCGATCCACCGGCCCGCTCGCGTTCAGGAGGAAGCGGTGACGCGTGTCGGGCTGCAGGCGCGTGCGCGGGAGCAGGTCGACCCACTCCGGGTCCTGCCCGGGCGCCACGTCCCGGGCCGTACACCCTCGTAAGGACGCCCATCCCGGTGCGTTGCCGACGAAGTGGCGGGTGTCGAGCTCGACCAGCACGGGCAGGCCGCGCGCATCGAGTGCCACCTCGACCCAGTCGTTGCCGTCGTCACGACGGCGCGCGGTCTCCCAGCCCTCGCCCATCACCTTGGCATCGCCGGGCATGAGGAGGTTCGCGGGCGAGGAGTAGAACATGTTGCTGCACCCGCGGACCGACGCGCCGTTCTCGAGCCCCGCCAGGTCGACCGCGCCGTCGAGGAGCAGGCGTGGGTCGGCGACCACCTCGCCGTGGACGCGCAGTCGCGCCACACCGCCGTCCGGGTAGATGCACAGCCGGACGTGGGTGAAGCGCTGCCGGACGCCGACGGGGAAGGTGTTGAGGCTGTCTCCCTTGACCGCGGACCGTTCGACCAGCGGCGTCCACTTGGCCTGCTGCAGCTCCTCCGGGGAGGGATAGCCCTCGACCGCCGCGCCCTCGACCGACACCTCGGGCGGGTAGTTGCCCTTGAAGAACGCCGTGTCCACCGCCACGCCGTGGACGATGCCCGCAGCCCCGAGCCGGACGATCGCGTAGTCGAAGCCCGGCTCGCGGCGCCGGCGGGTCTCCCACCCGTCGTACACCTGGCCCTTGTGGCCGAAGGTGTAGCTGTTGTACGTCGGGGGCTCGGGCCGGATGAGGTTCTCCCGCTCGGCGAAGAGCTCGTCGTTGGCGAACACGACCCCCGCGCCCAGTGCGCGGGACGCGAGGTCGGGGAGCCGGAGGAAGTCCTCGGACGCGGATGCGCCCGGCACGTCGCCACCGGTGCTGGTCGTCATGCTCAGGCCTTTCCTCGGGAAAGCAGCCGCCCGGAGGGGCGCTGTGCGGAAATACGTCCACCACGGAGCCACGTCGAGCGCACCACGCCGGTGAGCGTGCAGCCGGCGTACGGCGTGACGGCGTTGCGGTGCTGCAGTGCGGCGGGGTTGACGACGAAGGTCTCCTCGGGCGCGAGCACGCAGAAGTCCGCGTCGTAGCCGACCTCGAGCCGGCCCTTCCGGGTCAGTCCGGACACGTCTGCAGGGCGCTGCGCGCACCACCGTACGACGTCGGACAGCGTGCGTCCGCGGCGCCGGGCCGCCGACCAGACGACGGGAAGTCGAAGCTGCAGTCCCGAGACCCCGCCCCACGCGGCGTCGAAGTCGCCGAGGTCCATCCGCTTGAGCTCGGCCACGCACGGCGAGTGGTCGGAGACGACGCAGTCGATGGTGCCGTCCTCGAGCCCTCGCCACAGCAGCTCACGGTTGTCCGCCTCGCGGATCGGCGGACAGCACTTGAAGTGAGTCGCGCCGTCCTCGATCGACTCCGCGTCGAAGAACAGGTAGTGCGGGCACGTCTCCACCGTCACATGGACACCGGCGGATCGAGCGGCCGCGAGAGCCGGGAGGACGTCGGCGCTGGAGAGGTGGAGGACGTGCATGCGGGCGCCGTGACGGGCCGCGGCGTCGAGGACGCGCTGCACCGCGGCGTTCTCCGCGCTGCGCGGACGCGAGGTGAGGAAGTCGGCGTAGCGCCGGCTCGCGGCGCGCGGCGCCCGGTCGAGGACGTCGGCGTCCTCGGCGTGCACGATCAGCGGGGCGCCGATGCCCGCGACGGCACGGGCGTGCTCGTCGAACTCGGCGGGTGTCAGCGGCGGGAACTCCTCGACGCCGGAGTCGGCCAGGAAGCACTTGAAGCCGAAGACACCGTCGTCGTACAGCGGCTTCAGGTCCTCGACGTTGCCGGGGACCGCCCCGCCCCAGAACCCGACGTCGACGGAGCACTTGCCCGACGCTGCCCGCCGCTTGACCGCCAGCGCGTCCGTGTCGACGGTCGGCGGGATGGAGTTCAGCGGCATGTCGAGGATGGTCGTCACACCGCCCGCAGCAGCGGACCGCGTCGCCGTGTCGAAGCCTTCCCACTCCGTGCGCCCCGGCTCGTTGACGTGGACGTGGGAGTCCACCAGGCCGGGCAGGAGGACCTCGTCGTCGGCGAGGACAACCTCGTCGTGCGCCGTCAGGCTGGCGTCATGCGCGGCGACGGCCGCGACGCGACCACCGGCGACCGCGACGGCCGCAGGCCGCTCGCCCTGGGCCGTGACCATCCGGGCGGGCCCGGATGACGAGGTCGTAGGTCACCGGGCACCTCCGGACTGCAACGCCTGCACGGCGCCATCATGCGCGTCCGGCTCCGGTACGTCGCGCTTCGGGGGCAGGTGCCCGTGGCGATCCGGCGCCCGGTCCGCCAGAGCAGCATGCCGGCCTGGCGCATGCACACCTCGACGTCGGCCTCCAGGTCGAGCAGCGCGTACGCGGCGAGCCCGCCACGCGGTGCCGACGGCTACAGACCTCGCCGTGCGCCACCCCGTACGCCGGGCGCATGGAGCGCCGGTCGCGTCGTACGGCGCGCCGAGGCGGAAGGGACGGGCAGGTCGCGGCACGAGGGGCGCCGCCGCGGCGGGCGCCACGCCTTCCTGCGGCGGCATCAGCCGTCCCGGCGGGCCAGGGACCGCAGCACGCCGAGCTCCACCCCGGCCGCGGTGACCACCTCGTCGGGGTCGACGGCGCCACAGTCGAGCCCGCGGAGGAGGTACGACGCGAGGGCGAAGGCCGTCGCGGGCTCGTCGAGGATCCCGCTGTCCGCGCGCTGAACGTAGGCACGCAGCCGTGCGCCGGCGGCGTCCATGCCGGTCCGGTAGAAGCCGTAGGTCGCGGCGAAGCGGGTCACCAGCTGCGCGGCGTGCAGGTCCCACCCCTGACGCAGCCCGCGTTCCAGGGACCGACGAACGAGCCGGGCGTGCAGCCGCCACGCCGCATGGATGGTCGCCGCGTCACCGACCGGGAGGACGTTGGTCGAACCGTCGGACACCCATACACCAGTGCTTGCCGCGGCCACCTGCATGACGTCCTTGGCGTGGTCGGCGACGGGATGGTCCATGCTCTGGAAGGCCGGGGCGACGCCGAGCGACGCGCTGTAGTCGTAGGTCCCGTAGTGCAGGCCCGAGCACCGCCCGGCCGAGGCGGAGATCATCCTTGCGACGGTGGCCGCGCCGTCGTCGCCGCACACCGCCTGCGGCGTCTCGATCTGCAGCTCGAACTGGAGCGTGTCCGCCGCGAGGCCATAGCTTTCCTCGAGCGCGGCGCACAGGTCGACCAGAATCTGCACCTGCTCGACCCGGCTGACCTTCGGCAGGGTCACCACGAAACCCCGTGGCAGTGGCCCTTCCGCGAGGACCGCGCCGAGGAACAGGTCCAGCGTCCGGATTCCGCGGCGACGCGTCTCGTGCTCGAAGCTCTTGACCCACACACCGCAGAAGGGAACACCCGCACCGGGACCGGCCTGCTCGGCAAGCGCGCGCGCCGCCTGCATCAGGTGCCGGTCCTCCTCCATGTCGTCGCGGCGGCCGTAGCCGTCCTCCAGGTCGACCCGCAGGTCCTCGACCGGCTCGCGCGAGAGCTTGCCGGCCACCCGCTCGTACACCTCGTCGGCGTGGCGCTCCGCGAGCCCGCACAGCTCCGCGAGAGACGCCGGGGACGGCACGTGCCGCAACATCGCGGACCGGGCCGCCGCTCCCCACTGCGTCGCGGTGTCCGGCGTCACGCGGTCCGCGGGCACGTAGACGGTGTGCACCGGCTGGCGGGCGCTGCGGTCGCCGGGATAGCGGCGGGCGAGCTCCGCGTCGACCGGTGCCAGGCGCCGGTCCAGGTCGTCGACGAGCGCGACGGAGAGGCGCGGGGTCAGGCCGGCGTCGACGTGCTCCTGCGATGGCACGGGGGCGGGCACGTCTCGTCCTTCCGTCGTGTGGACAGGGAGGCCCGACCGTACGGTCGGGCGGCGTGGGCGGTCAACGACGCCCACGGTCCGCCCGCGGTCGCCACCCGATGGCGCTTGTCTTCCTCTACGCAAGACTGACTTCCGTTATACGGTCAGCGGCCAGTGCTTCGGCCTTCGGCGGGCGCGCTGGTCGTATGCCGGAGGAAGCCGCGCCGCCCTGGCCGGCCGTCGGAAGGGAGCCGCCCCGTGGGCAACGACGAGGTGACGTGCTCGGGACCCGCCGTCCCGCGCGGTGACGAGGTCCTGACCGACGAGGCGCTCGCGTTCGTGCTCGACCTGCACGACCGGTTCGCGCAGCGGCGCGACGAGCTGCTCGCCGTACGCCAGGAGCGCCGTGCCCGCATCGCCCGCGAGGGTCTCGACTTCCTCGACGACACCCGCGACGTCCGGGAGGACCCGGACTGGCGCGTCGCCCCCGCGCCGGCCGACCTCACCGACCGCCGGGTCGAGATCACCGGCCCCACGGACCGCAAGATGGTCGTCAACGCGCTGAACTCGGGGGCACGCGTGTTCATGGCCGACTTCGAGGACTCCAACTCACCGACGTGGCCCAACCTGCTCGGCGGCCAGGTCAACCTGTCCGACGCGATCGCGCGCCGGATCGACTTCACCTCCGAGCAGGGCAAGCGCTATGCGCTGGGCGACACTCCCGCGACGATGGTTGTGCGCCCCCGCGGGTGGCACCTGCCCGAGCGCCACGTCCTCGTCCGCGGGAAGCCCGCCGTCGGCGCGCTCGTGGACTTTGGCCTCTACTTCTTCCACAACGCGCGAACGCTGCTCGACGCCGGCTCGGGACCGTACTTCTACCTGCCCAAGATGGAGAGCCACCTCGAGGCACGGCTGTGGAACGACGTGTTCACACACGCCCAGTCCGCGCTGGGCATCCCGCACGGCAGCATCCGGGCGACGGTGCTGATCGAGACTCTTCCGGCGGCGTTCGAGATGGAGGAAATCCTCTACGAGCTCCGCGACCACGCGAGCGGCCTCAACGCCGGTCGGTGGGACTACATCTTCAGCGCCATCAAGAGCTTCCGGGACGCCGGCCCCGAGATGGTGCTGCCCGACCGGGACAAGGTCACGATGACGGTTCCATTCATGCGTGCCTACACCGAGCTGCTGGTCGCCACGTGCCACCGCCGCGGCGCCTTCGCGATGGGCGGCATGGCGGCGTTCATCCCGAACCGGCGGGATCCGGACGTGACGGCGCGCGCGTTCGAGAGGGTCCGCGCGGACAAGAGCCGGGAGGCCTCCGACGGGTTCGACGGCACGTGGGTCGCCCATCCGGACCTGGTCGCGATTGCGCGCGAGTGCTTCGACGACGTGCTCGGCCAGAGGTCGAACCAGCTCGACCGCCAGCGTCCCGACGTCTCCCCCGACGCCGCCGCTCTCACCGCCCTGGGGTCGACGCCGGGTGACGTGACCGACGAGGGTGTTCGGTCCAACGTCTCCGTCGCCCTGCAGTACCTCCAGGCCTGGCTGAGCGGTTCCGGCGCCGTCGGCATCAACAACCTGATGGAGGACGTCGCGACGGCGGAGATCTCGCGGTCGCAGCTGTGGCAGTGGGTGCGGTACGGCGTGAAGACGGCAGAGGGGACCGTCGTGACGCCCGAGCACGTCCGGGCGGTCATGGACGAGGCGCTCGCGGCGCTGCGGCAGTCGCTCGGTGCGGGCTTCGAGTCCGGCGCGTGGGACGACGCGCGACGGCTGCTCGAGGATCTCATCCGGCCGGACCGCTTTCTCGACTTCCTCACCCTCGACGCCTACGAGCTCCTGCCCTGAGCGGCGGGCCTTGCCGTACAGGCGTGCTTGTTCCTAGTAGGTGATGCGGTCGGCGCGCGAAAGCCATGCCTCGAACGGCGCTGTTGCGCCGTCGACCACGGCAGCCACGACGGGCGTGCTCCACTTCGACCGCTCGGTGGCGAAGAGCTCGTAGAACGCGAGGTCGTCGAAGCCGCCGCGCGCCGCGTCGTGCCGGTCGGCGGCGTAGACGAGGCGGTCGACCCGGGCCCACAGCGCCGCGGACAGGCACAGCGGGCACGGCTCGCACGAGCTGACCAGCACGCAGCCGTCGAGGCGGAAATCGCCTCGCGTCCGGCACGCCTCGCGGATCGCCACAACCTCGGCATGTGCCGTGGGGTCGAGGTCACGGGTGACCCGGTTCGTGCCACGGCCGATGACGACGTCGCCCTGCACGACGACGGCACCGAAGGGACCACCGCCCTGGGCGACGTTCTCCGTGGCGAGCCGCACGGCTTCGGCGAGCCAGGCGGCCTCGGGGTCCGCGTCGGCGCCCGGGATGGGAGCGCTTCGGCCGGTGCCGGGGGGACCGGGATCGAGTTGTGACATGGGAGGTTCCTTGGGTCTGGGAACAGCACCGTGCGTGTCCGGGAGGTCCGGTCCGCTCAGGTGAAGGCCGGGACGGTGTACCACGCCAGGCCGGCGTCCTGCGCGTCGTCACGGCACACGGTCGCCTGGATCAGCCCGTACGGACGGTCGTCGGCGTGGAAGACCTCGGACGGGTTGTCGATGCCGAAGCGGCCGAGGTCGTAGACGAAGTGGTGCTTGTTCGGGGCTGACAGCTTGATCTCCGCCACCGCGGGGTGGGCCTCGAGCACACCCTTGCCCATCTCCCAGAGGGTCTGCTGCAGCGCGAGGCTGTGCACACTCGCGAACTGCGAGAGCAGGATCGCCCGGATGTCGGAGTAGGACTTGCCCCAGTCGACGTCGGTGGTGAGATAGCGCCAGCGGGCGGTCAGCGACGTCGACATGACCCGGTCGTGGGTCTCCTCGAGCGTGGTGAACTCGTCGCGTAGGAACCCCGCGAACTCCGACCCGGTCGACTTCAGGAGCACCAGATCCTTGAGCCCGGAGACGACCCAGACGCGCTGGGCGTCGGCCTTCCCGTCGACCGTGACCACCGTCGTACGGATCTCCTGCCCGCTGCGCACGAAAGAGTGGTCGTGCGGCTCACCGTCGACGTCGATGCGCTGCCAGAGGTACTCGTCGACCTCGATGCGCGCGCCCTCGACGGGGGCGACGTCGTCGACGAAGTGTCGCCCGAGCGCGAGCGCGTAGTCCTCGATCTCACCGGTGCCGTGGTCCTTGGCGTAGGCGAAAACCGTGTTCTTCTGCGTGTCGGTCGGCAGGATGCGCGCCTGGTCCCCGGTGAGGTGGGCGTCGGAGAAGTCGCCGCGCAGCGAGGTCGATACGTTCATGTCGCGGATCTGGTGGCGCGGCGAGTCCCGCTGGATCCGGACGACGCGGTTCTCCGCCTTCCCGTACTGGTTGGCGCCCAGGAAAATCGTCATGGTCAGCTTCCTCGGTAGGTGGAGTACGCGAAGGGGCTCAGGAGGAGCGGGACGTGGTAGTACCCGGTGTCGTCCGTGACGGTGAAGTCCACCGACACGCGCGGGTAGAAGTGCTCGACGCCTGCCGCGGCGAAGAAGGCGCCGGTCTCGAAGACGATGCGGTACTCCTCCGGGTCCAAAGTTGGCTCGAAGCGGGCCCGCCCGTCGGAGTCCGTGGTGACCGTGGCGAGGACGCTGCCGGACGCGTCGAGCAGGTGTACGGCGACACCGGCGGCGGGGCGCCCCGCCGCGGCGTCGAGGACGTGCGTCGACAGCGAGCTCATGCCGAGAGCAACCTCTCCAGCCGCAGCCGGTTGATCCGGCGCAGCTCCTCGCGCAGGACGGCCTGCTCCTCCTCGGGCGAGTTGCGCAGGCGGCGGTGGAGCAGCTCGAGCATCTCCTCGCCGTTCTTGCCGGTCGCGCAGACGAGGTAGACGTGGCCGAACCGCTCCTCGTAGGCCCGGTTGCCCTCGCGCAGCTCGCGGCGCAGGTCCGCGTCGGCTTCGTCGACGCCCGACTGCTCCTGACGCGACCAGGCGGCTGACCGCCCCCCTTCGGGACGCTCGCCGATCCGGGGGTGCCCGGCCAGCGCCGCCGCGAGCTGCTCGTCGCTGAGCAGGGACAGCGCCACGTTGGCAGCGACGAACAGCTCCTCGGCGTCGGCGTACGGCCGGCCGTCGAGGACCCGGCGCGCCCACTCAGGCGACGAGCAGCACGCCAGCAGTGCCGCCTCGGCCTCCGGCTCGTCGAGGACGTTGAAGTCCTCGATCGAGAGCCCCGTCATCACGGTCATCGCCGCCGCTCCTTCGCCTTGCCGAATCGTCAGGTGTAGTGGAACCGCTGCGTGCGGGCGGTGTGAATGGGGTTCGCATCGGCCACGAGGTCCTCGAACGGTGCTTCGCGATCTTCACGATCTCGATCAGGGCGGCGGCGTGCTCCTGCTTCGCCGAGTTGGCCAGGCGGCCGCGCCCGTTGCGCAGGACCTGCGCGCGGGTCTGATTGTCGCGGACGCACACGATCAGCGGGATGCCGAACTTGTCTCGTAGTCGCGGGTGAGCGCCTCGAACTCCTCGTGGCCGGAGTCGACGAGCCGGTCGAGACCCAGCGCGGACTGGTCGCGCAAGGAGTCCTCGCCGCTCTGGCCGTCGGCCACCGCGTCCCCGCCCAACGCCGGGTAGTGGCGCATGAGCTCCTGCTGCTGCTCGGGGGTGCCGGAGAACAGCGCTTCCTGAAAGGCCATCCGCAGCGCCTGGTTGTCGGCGAACGGACGCTGCTGGTAGGCGTTGGCGACGACCCAGCACGGGCCCTGGAAGAGCCGGCGAAAGGTCTCGACGAACTCCGACTCCGACATCGCGTTGACCTCGTCCAGCCGCACGGTCCCCTCGCCCGGCCGCCCGGCCACGGCCGGTCCACGGCCCTTGCCCACGTGGTGGAACAGCGCGTTGAGCACGATCGCGGTCAGGCTGCCGAGCGTGATGCCGCTGCCGAAGATGATCTGCGCCCAGCCCGGGACGGCCTTGGCGACGTCGGGCTGGACGGTGACGAGCAGTGCCAGCCCGATGCTGGTCGCCACGATGACGACGTTGCGGTGGTCGTTGTGGTCGCCGGCCGCCGCTGCCTCCGGGACGGCGATCTCGCCCGTCAGCCCGCCGTCGGCGTCGGCGTCGGCTCAGCACGAGCCACCGGGGGTGCCGTCCCACAGAAGCTGGCAGTCGGTGAGGCGGGTGGTGTCGTGAGGGATGGCCCGTGTCGTCACGTCCACCCGCTGGCCGGCCTCTGCGCGGCCGGGACTCACCTCGGCGTGATGGGCGATCACTCCGGTGAGCACTGCCAGCCCGACGTACGCGAGCTCCCTGCCGGCTGTCATGCCGGACTCGACATCCGGCGACTCCGACCCCGGAGCACCCACGTCATCCGACGGTGTTCCCGTGGGTACGACGGTGATCGTGCCGATGGCAATGCCTGCCCACGGGGACGCGCATGAGGGGGCGCAGACGCGGACCCCGTAGGTCGTCTCCTTCTCCGCGGAGACGGGGCCGACGGTCAGCCAGGCGTGCACGCCGCCCTTGACCGCGCATCGCGCCCCCTCGTCCGAGGCCGGCCCCTCCCAGCGCAGCTCGCAGGTGTCGGGCTCCGGCAGGACGAAGCCCTCGCCCGTCACCGGAAGCGCATCGCCGAGGTCGACCGGGCCTGGCGGCACGACCAGCCGGGCGGCCTCACCGTCGGCGGCCACCGCCCCGCCCGGTGCCGCAGCCGTCGCCCAGACCAGGGCGGCGACGGCCGTGGCGACCGTGACGCGCAGACCCACGAGGGACCTCGATGCTCCACGGCGGGCGCTATGACGGCACGCCGGTGTGGGCCCGCCGTACGCCCACAGTGACAGCGAACGCTGCGCCCGCCAAGGCCCTGCGCCCGCGGTCGCCACGGCGGCTCACTCCAGCCTGAGTGCGGCGAGGATCGGCGCCCAGGTGCGAGGACCGACGACGCCATCAGGGACGAGCCCGCGCAGACGCTGGTAGCGCCGTACGGCTGCCGCGGTCTTGTCGCCGAAGAGGCCGTCAGCGCGGACCCCGAGGAAGCGCTGCACGAGAGCGACGTCGGCACCCGAGCTCCCGAGGCTCAGTCGCGGTCGCCCGCCACCGGTGCCGCCGCTGCGCTGGAGGGGCACCCCGTCGCCGCGGACCTCGCCTGCCAGGGCGAGGCGAACCGTCGCCAGCGTCAGGCGCTGTGCCGCTGCCCGGGTCAGCTCGATGTGGAGGTGGTCGAGGTGCGGTGCGACTCCCGTGTAGGCGCGCCCCGACGGGCTCTTCGCGGAGTAGATGCGCCGGTCGAAGATGATGGCCTGCAGCCCGAGCCGCCCGGCGAACGGGCGGAGCCGGTCGACCAGCTCCTGACCGGCCGGGTTGGCGCGCCCGTGGTGGAGCGGGAACCCGATGTCGCAGGCGCGCCCCTCGCCGTGACAGCTCGTCGTCGCGGCGCCGCGCACCGTCCGGCAGTTGTAGATCCCGAGGTTCGTGGCGCCACGGGCGCCGAACGCGTCGAGGCAGCCCGCCATCAGGGCACGGGCGCCCGAGGCGGGTCCGCCGGTGCAGCGGTCGGCTGCTTCCCAGGCTGCGAAGGTCATCGGTGCCTCCCTTGTCGAGGTACTGCGGTGGCGGGATCGGTGTCGCCCTCCGGGTCGATCCACTCGGGGTCGCCCTCGGGCACGTCTGAGACGTCCTCCGGGCCGGACTCGCCGAGCCCGTTGTCGTCGGGGTCGTCGACGTCGGCGCGCTCCTCGGGCGGCACCGATGCGATGTCGCCGATGTCGATCAGGGTCGAGAGATCCGATGTCGGCATGACTCGTCCTCCGTGTCCTCGGGGTGACCGGCGGCGCAGGTGCTGCCGGGCATCCGGGAAGAGCAGTGACGAGTCGGCCTGATACCGCAGCCAGCCAGGCGAGTCACCCGGAGGCGTCGCCGGCGCGCACAGGCTGCAGCGTCATGATCGCGCGGCAACCTCCCTGGTCCGCGCGCCGCTCAGCTCGGCACGGTCAGCCGACCTGCGCGACGCGGACGAGCACGGCTGTTCGCGTATCAGCACACCCTGCCCGGCACTCAGATCCGGCACCAGCGACATCGGCACGAGGAGGGAACCGAATGGCGACGACGAGAGGCGCGCGGCGGCCCGCGCGGGATCCAGACGAGGAGGTCAAGGCCCGCCTCGCCTGGCTCACCTCCGCGCGTACGGAGGAGGAGACGCACCTGATTGAGAGCGCTCTGCTCGCGCGCACCGACAACGGCGCGCAGCCCGGCGACCCCCAGGAGGAGAGCCGGCCATGACCAGCGCAGAGCAGGTGCTCGACAGAGCACGGTCCCAGGTTGGCGTGGCAGAGGATCCGGCCGGGTCCAACCGTGTGCTGTACGCGGACTGGTACGGGCTGCAGGGGCCGTGGTGCGCGATGTTCGTGTCCTGGTGCACCTACATGGAAGGGCTCCCGCTTCCGGCCACCACCGACAAGGGGTTCGCGTACACCCCTGCAGGGGCGCGGTGGTTCCAGCAGCAGGGCCGTTGGTCCACCACGCCGGAGAAGGGGTCCGTCGTCTTCTTCGACTTCCCCGGCGACGGTGTCGACCGCATCTCGCACGTCGGGTTCGTCGAGGTCGTCGAAGACGACGGCACCGTCGTGACGATCGAGGGCAACACCGACGAGCGCGGGGGGCGGACCGGCGGCCGGGTGCTGCGGCGTCGTCGCCGCAGCGGCATCGTCGGCTACGGCCTCCCCGCGTACGACGAGGACACCGGCGACCCGGAAGGCGACCAGGACGGCGGCGACGGCGGCGAACCGCCGGTGCCGGCATACGCGGGCGTAATCCTCGAACTCGGCTCCTTCGGCGGGCAGGTGCGCATCCTGCAGGCCCGCCTCGTCCAGATCGGCGTCGCGGACCTCGACGTCGACGGCGACTTCGGGCCACGCACCGACGCGGCGGTCCGCGAGTTCCAACGCAGTCGTGGCCTCGACGACGACGGGCTCGTCGGCGAGCTCACGTGGGCCGAGCTCTGGCGTTTCTAGCGGCCCACCACCTCCGCGCCCAACCCACCACCAGCACTAGGAGGAAATCCAATGGTTGACGTCCTGCCCAGTCAGCTCATGCACTCGGTCATGGGCAAGCTCTACGACGTCCTCACGAACGGCGACGAGACCGTCCCGTCATCGGAGGACAACTTCTTCACCTGGGCGACGCCCGGCATCCCTGTGGAGGTCGAGGACTTCGACTTCCTCAGCCAGGGGCTGACGGGCGTCGTCAAGCGCAAGGCCATCGACGATCTGCAGGCCACGGGGGCGGACGACGACTCCCCGGACGTCGAGCTCACCCCGGAGCTGCTCGACCAGCTCCGCGCCGAGGACACTGCGAAGCTCTACATGCAGGCGGAGAACCTGGCGCGTCTCGTCGACTTCGTGCCCGACGTCACGCAGGCAGAGAACGGGCAGTTCGCCCGGCTCAACGTCCTGAACAACGAGGGCGGGTTGTCCGACATCTACCGCTACATCCTGCGCATGAGCCAGGTCGCCGAGACCGAGCTCTCCGACGAGCTGAAGGCGAAGATTGCCGAGTTGCGGGGCCTGCTGCAGGTGACCAAGACCAAGAAGAACCTGATCGACGGGTCGGAGACTAAGGTCACCGAGCCGAGTGAGGTCACGCGCGCCTACTTCGAGAAGATGGCGGCGTTCGAGGCGGCGGCGCTGGAGTACAACACCGCCCGGATCGACGCGATGACCGCGAGCAACCCGCGCGCGGTGCACTACTTTGCCCTCAACGCCAACGTGCTGCGCAACAAGGTCCGCGCGGCGCTCTCCGACTGGGTGAGCAACGGCTACAAAAACGACTACGAGGACATCGCGGCATTTCTCGACCAGGTTATGCAGCGCGACATGTCGCTGCTCAAGCAGGAGTACCGCGACGACCTCGAGAAGGCGCGCATCACAGGGCTCGCGTCGAGCAGCGACTTTTTCTACACCTCGCTGATCCCCGGCAATTTCGCCCGCTCCAGCGGCTGGACCCGCTTCTCGTTCAGCAAGGGCGACTTCAGCTCCCAGCACTCGTCGAAGTTCAGCACCTCCCGCTGGGAGGCGCGCGGGGGCGGAACCCTCTTCGGCCTGTTCAGTGGTGCCGGCGGCGGAGGGCGCAGCGAGAGCCGCTCGGAGTACTCCGGCAGCTTCAACACCAGCAATTTCTCGCTGTCGTTCGAGATCGCTCAGGTGCCGATTGCGCGGCCGTGGCTCAAGCAGGCTTTCCTGCTGAGCCGGTCGTGGCGGTTCGACCAGAACATTCCCGAGGCCAAGGACGAGGTCGTGAGCGACGGGGGTGCCCCTCCCAAGGGGCTGATTCCGGCGTACCCGACCAGTGTCGTCTTCATCCGCAACCTCCGGATGCATTTCGGTGAGAGCTCGGGCCTCGAGACGTTCATGTCGGAGGCGACAGGTTCGCACGCGAGCGGCGGCGGCTTCGTCACGTGGGGCCCGGTGGCCCTCGGCGGGTCCTACAGCCGCTCCGGCACGAGCGGCAGCACTGAGCGGACGCACAGCTACCAGTTCAGCAACCAGGGGCTCGAGGTGCCGGGGATGCAGGTCGTCGGCTTCAAGTGCCACATCCTGCCGAAGTCTCCCAACCCGCTGCCGTCCATCACGGACTGGGTCTGAACCGCCCGCCGGTGGCGGTCGACACGGCCGGCCACCGGCGGCGCACCCGGCACGTCCAAGCCACTGCGCCGCACCTAGTGTCGCGTGAACGAGGTTCTCTTACGGGGTCGGCAGTGTTCGAGTAACTCGTCGGCGGTCTTGGTCCAGACGAAGGGCTGGCAGCGGTCGTTCCAGCCGTCGATGAAGGTGGCGATCGCGGT
>JALYMU010000307.1 GCA_030773595.1 Actinomycetota bacterium
GCCCCCGACCATGACGGTCGGGGGCCGTTCGCGTGCGTGGCAGGTGAAGGATTCGAACCTTCGTAGGCAAAGCCGACGGATTTACAGTCCGCTCCCATTGGCCGCTCGGGCAACCTGCCGCAGCGCCTGGAAGGATAGCGCAAGCCCGGTCGGCCGCTGCACGCGTGGCGCCGGCCCGCCACCGCACACGAGGAGGAGCCAGCAGCCGTGGCCGACGCGTCGTTCGACATCGTCTCCAAGGTCGACCGCCAGGAGGTGGACAACGCCTTGAACCAGGCGGCGAAGGAGGTCTCGCAGCGCTACGACTTCAAGGGCGTTGCGGCGGAGATCCGCTGGTCCGGCGAGGCCGTGGTCATGCGGGCCAACTCCGAGGAGCGGGTCAAGGCGGTCCTGGACGTCTTCAAGGACAAGCTGGTCAAGCGCGGGATCTCACTCAAGGCCCTCGACGCCTCCGAGCCGAAGGTGTCCGGGAAGGAGTACCTCGTGGAGGCGCGGCTCGAGTCCGGCATCAGCCAGGACAACGCCAAGAAGCTCGCAAAGATCATCCGCGACGAAGGGCCCAAGGGAGTCAAGGCACAGGTCCAGGCCGACGAGCTGCGGGTGAGCTCCAAGAGCCGCGACGACCTGCAGGCGGTCCAGGCGCTGATCCGCGGCAAGGACCTCGACTTCGCGGTGCAGTTCGCGAACTACCGCTGACCGGGCGCGCGGCAGGGGGTACGGCGGCGCGCCGCCACCGCCCTGCCGCGCCGCACTCGGTCGCATGGCCGACTCGAGTGCTCCGGCCGGCGGCTCAGCGGACGGCGAGAACTCCGAGAAATGCGCTCGGCGCCACGGAGAGCACGACCGCCGTCGCGGCCGTGACCGCCACCGCGATCGCCGACGCGCGGACACCGGTGTACTGCCTGGGCATCGCGTCCGTCCCGGCCGACCCGGCAGGCGCCGCGCCAGTTCGCCGTACGAGACGCGCCGCCCACGCCAGGTAGTAGGCGAGACCGACGACCACGTTGACCGCCAGGACCACGGCCAGCCAGCCGTTGCCGGCGGCCACCGGCGACCGGAACACGACGAGTTTGGCGAACAGCCCCATGAGCCCCGGCGGCAGGCCGGCGAGGCACACGAGTGCGAAGGCGAGCGCGAGTGCCGTCCGGGGGCGGGTCCACGCCAGACCGTCGTACTCCTCCAGCCGCGACAGTCCGGCATGCGCAACCGCGGCGAAGGCGGCGAGGTTCATCACGGCGTACGCGAGCAGGTAGGGAACCGTGGCCACGAGCACGCCCGCGCCGGGCGCGGTCGCCTCCGCCGCGAACGGGACCAGCAGGTATCCCGACTGCGCGACCGATGACCACCCCAGCAGGCGTACGGCGTCGCGCTGGCGCAGGGCGGCGACGTTGCCCGCGGTCATGGTCAGCACGGCGACCACGCCGAGGACCGGCGCCCACGACGCGGCGTACTGCCCCAGAGCCTGGTGCAGCACGACGATGAGGCCGGCGAAGCCGGCGCCCTTCGACACCACCGAGAGGTACGCGGCGACCGGCAGTGGCGCCCCCGCGTAGACCTCGGGCACCCAGGTGTGGAACGGGACCGCGGCGACCTTGAACGCGAAGCCCCCCGCCGTGAGGATCGCCCCCGCTGCGACGAACGGCTCGCTACCCTCAGCTCCGAGCACGCGCGCCACGTCGCGGACGTGCACGGCGCCCGTCGCGCCGTAGAGCACCGAGATGCCATAGAGGGTCAGGGCGGTCGAGACGACCGAGACGAGGAAGAGCTTGAGTGCTGCCTCACTGGAGCGCTGGTCGTCCCGGCGCAGCGCGACGAGCGCGAAGGTCGGAAGCGTCACCACCTCGAGTGCGACGACGAGCGTCAGCAGGTCCCGCGCGGCGACGAGCACGAGCGCGCCGCAGACCGAGCAGAGCAGCAGGAACCAGTACTCCCCCGCCGGCAGGACCTCGCCCGCGACGGTGCGCATCGAGATCAGCGCCACGACGGCAGCCGAGAGCAGGACGAACAGCTGCAGGACGACCGCGAACCGGTCCGCCTCGTAGGAGCACACGGGTGCGCCACCCGAGGCGGAGGGGAAGCAGAACGTCCCTCGCCCGTCGCCGCCGACCAGGGGCAGGACCAGCGCAGCAGCGGCGAGGAGGCCGCCGACTGCAATCCAGCCGAGCGCCCACCGGTGCCGGACAGGGAGGAAGAGGTCCGCGACGAGCAGGGCCATGGCGAGCAGCGCGACCGCCAGTGGCGCGGCGACCGCGACCCAGTCGACGGGCTGGACCAGGCTCACAGCGCCCCCTCGACGAGGCGGGTCACGGCCGGAGTCGTGACCTCGAGCAGGATCCCGGGCCACAGGCCGAGGGCCACCGCCGCGGTGACGAGCGGCGACCACACGAGAAGCTCAGTGCGTGAGGCGTCCGTCACCACGTGGCCGCCGTCGTCTGCGCGCGTCCACCGCTCGTCACTCGTGCCCTGCGCCACCCGGCGTACGAGCGTCAGCAGGTAGGCCGCGGTGAGCACGGTACCGAGGCCGGCGATGCCCACGAGCACCAGGAACACCGTGCGGTCGAGCCGGGGGTGGGCGTCGAACGCCCCGAGCATCGCGAGCATCTCGCCCCAGAAGCCGGCCAGGCCGGGCAAGCCGAGGCTTGCGACGCAGCCGAAGGCGAGCAGCCCGCCCAGCCGGGGTGCGCGCGCGTAGAGGCCACGCCCGAGCGCGTCGAGGTCCGCGGTGCCGTGCCGGTCCTTGACCGCGCCGGCGAGGAAGAACAGCAGGCCGGTGATCACGCCGTGCGCGATGTTGGCGTAGAGGGCGCCGGTGATGCCGACCGGCGTGAGAGAGGCGATCCCCAGCAGCACGAAACCCATGTGGCCGACGCTGGAGTAGGCGATGAGCCGCTTGAGGTCGCGCTGGGCAAGGCAGGCGAGGGATCCGTAGACGATGCTCACGACCGCGAAGGCGGCGAGGTAAGGCGCGAGTCGGGTCATGCCCTCGGGCACGACGGGCACGGCGACCCGCACGATGCCGTAGGTCCCCATCTTCAGCAGCACGCCGGCGAGCAGGACGGACCCTACGGTGGGCGCGGCCGTGTGCGCCTCGGGGAGCCACGTGTGCAGCGGCCAGACCGGTGCCTTGATGCCGAACCCGACGAGCATCGCCAGCGCCGCCAGCAGCTGCACCCGGGGTGCGAGGCCCGCACCGCCACGTGCCGCGAGCTCGGTCATGTCGAAGGTGCCCGCCTGCAGGCCGACCAGGAGGATGCCCAGCAGCATCAGGGCACTGCCCAGGAGCGTGTAGAGGACGAACGTGGTCGCCGCCGGGCCGCGGCGCTCCCCACCCCATCCGGCGATCAGCGCCCACATCGGAAGCAGCACGACCTCGAACGCCACGAAGAACAGCAGCAGGTCCAGCGCGGTGAACGTCGCGAGCATGCCCGTCTCGAGGACTAGCAACAGCCCGACGAACGCGCTGGGACCCCGCCCGGCGGGGACGCCGGGCAAGCAGTAGGCCAGGCACAGGAACGTCAGCGCCGCGGTCAGGACGACCAGCGGACCCGAGATGCCGTCGATACCGAGATGCAGCCGGAGGCCGAGGCTCGTGACCCACGGAACGTCGACGTCGGGAGCGGGCGCCGCGATGACGGACAGCGGGACGAGCGCTGCGGTGACGGCCGTGCCCAGGTGCACGGCGTGGCGGTCCGCGGCGGCGCGCGGCAGGAGCAGCAGGGCGAGGGCTCCGAGCAGGGGTACGACGAGCAGGGCCACGAGGGGCCACGACGCCGCCGTCATGACGCGATCGCCCCGACGGTCAGCGCCACGGCGCCGGCGAGGAGCACGGTGAGGTAGGTCTGGACGTTGCCGGTCTGGACGGCGCGCACGGCGGCGCCGAGGACGCGCGCGCCGACACCGGAGCCGCGGACGTAGGCGTCGACGACGTCACGGTCCGCGACGCGCACCAGCGATGCGAGCGCGCGGGTCGGGCGCACGGCGACCTTGTCGTAGAAGGCGTCGAGGTGGTAGCCGGTTTCGAGCACCGGCCGGGCTCCCCCGAGCACGGCGGCCGGGTCGTCGGCCGGGCTGCGCCGCCAGACCGCGTAGGCGGCGCCACCGCCCAGGACGACCAGGGCCACCGACAGCGCGAGCGTCGGCATCGAGTAGTGGAAGCCGACGACTGCGCGCTCCGCGACGCGGGCCACGGTGTTCTCCGACCACGGCATCTCGAGCCACCTCGGCAGCCACTGCGCGCGCAGCCCGACGATCCCGAGGAGCGCGGTTGGCACGGCCAGCACGAGCAGCGGCCCGGTCATGGCACGCGGCGCCTCATGGGCCGGCTCCGGGCAGCGGGAGCCGCCGAAGAAGGTGCGCAGCCACAGACGCAGCACGTACGCCGCCGTCACCGCGACGGTGGCGAACCCGGTGACGAGAACGAGCCAGGCGGCCCAGCGGGCGATCGGACCCTCGTGCAGGGCCGCCTCCTCGGCCGCGCCGAGCACCGCCTCCTTGCTCAGACCTCCGGACAGCGGCGGCAGCCCCGCGAGCGCCGCAAGCCCGAGCGTCATGGTCCAGAAGGTGACCGGCATCGACCGGCGAAGTCCCCCCATCCCGGCCATCGAGCTCGTCCCGACCGCGTGGATGACGCAGCCGGCCGCCAGGAACAGCAGGGCCTTGAACGCCGCGTGCGTGAGCAGGTGGAACGTCGCGGCGGTCCACGCGCCGACGGCGAGCGCCGCGACCATGTAGGCGAGCTGGCTGACCGTGGACCAGGCGAGCACCCGCTTGATGTCGTCCTGCGCCAGCGCGGCGAGGGCGGCGCCGAGCATGGTGACCGAGGCGATGACGCCCATGACGGCGAGCGTTGGCGGCGCGGCGAGGAAGACGCCATAAAGCCGCGCGACGACGTAGACACCGGCGGCCACCATCGTGGCCGCGTGGATGAGCGCCGAGACCGGCGTGGGGCCCGCCATCGCGTCGGGAAGCCACGTGTGCAGCGGGAACTGCGCCGACTTGCCCGCGACGCCCAGCAACAGGAGCAGCGTGGCGAGCGTGAGCACGCCGGTGCCGACCTGGCCGGCGCGCGCCACGACGACGATGTCCGAGATGCGCGCGGTGCCCGTCGCGGTGACGAGGACGAAGACGCCGAACAGGAAGCCGACGTCACCCGCGCGCGTGGTGAGGAAGGCCTTCATCGACCCGGCGCGGGCGTCGCGCTGCTCCCAGTGGTGCCCGATGAGGAAGTAGGAGCAGACCCCCATCACCTCCCACCCCACGAGCAGCACGAACAGGTCGTCCGCCACGACCACGAGGAGCATCGCCGCGGTGAACAGCGAGACGAACGCGGCGTACGACGGGTAGCGGGGGTCCCCGCGCAGGTAGGCCGTCGAGTAGACCTGCACGCAGAAGGCGACGACGGCGAGGGCGCAGGCGACGAAGCCTGCCAGGGCGTCCACGCGAAGGTCGATCCCGATCGGGACCGCGCCCGTAGGGAACTGCGCGTACTGCCCCGCGATGTCGACGTCTCCGGACGCCGCGAACCACGCCAGGACGGCCCCGACCACGAGCGGCACGGCGGTGCCCGCGAGGGCCACGGGCACGACGAGCCGCGGGCGCGTGCGGCCGATGGCGAGCCCGGCGAGCGCGGCCAGGAACGGCGCGAGGACCATCGCGACGACGAGCGTCACCGGCGTACGGCTCCGGAGTCGCCGACCACGACAGGCTCCGGACCCCCCACGACAGTCGCGCCGTCGCCGACGACGGGCTCGGCGTCGTCGCGAAGGGCGCGCAGGTCGGCGAGGTCGCTGGTCGAGTGGTGCCGGAACACGAGCAGGACGATCGCCAGCCCGAGGCCGATCTCGGCCGCGGCGATCGTGATGACGAACAGCGCAAGGACCTGACCGCCGTGCAGCGCGTCACGCAGCCACACGTCGAACGCCACGAGGTTCAGGTTGACGGCGTTGAGCATGAGCTCCACGGACATGAGGACGAGGATCGCGTTGCGCCGCGCCAGCACCCCGTAGACGCCGAGGGAGAAGAGCACCACCGAGAGCAGGAGCGGGTAGGTCAGGTGCATCAGCGCTCGTCCCCCGCGTCACGGCGCGACAGGACGATGGCCCCGACGAGAGCAGCGAGCAGCAGCACCGACAGCACCTCGAACGGCAGGACCCACGTGCGGAAGACCGCGGCACCCAGCGCCTCCGCGCTTCCTCCACGGTCCGGCAACCGCAGGTAGGCGTTGGAGAACCCGTCGAGCACCACCGTCGTGAGGACGCCCGCGGTCGCGAGCGCGACGACCGCCGCGAGGATGCGTTGGGCGAACGGCGCGTCGAGGTCGGCCGAACGCCCGATCGGCGCGCGCGTGAGCATGAGCCCGAAGAGGACCAGGACGACGACGGCGCCGACGTAGATGAGGACCTGCACGAGCGCGACGAACTCCGCCGACAGCACGAGGTAGCAGCCGGCGAGTGCGCCCAGCGTCACGACGAGCCACAGCGCCGCATGCACGAGCTGGCGCGTGGTCACGACGAGGACTGCCGACGCGACGGCGAGGACCCCGAGCAGGAGGAACAGGATCTCCAGCCCCGACGGCGAGAGGTAGGTGGGCGTGTCCGTCACGTGGGGTCTCCGCTCGGTCCCCCGGGCCCGGTCCCGGGGCTGCGCGGGGCACCTGTGGCCGGCGGCCGGACCCGTCCCGCGCCAGGCGGGCGCCCCGTCACGGCAGCGCCGGGCTTGACGTCGGAGCCGCCCGCCGGCTTGGACGCGGCCTTGCGAGCGGAGTCCACCTCCTTGGGGCGCTCGGCATGCGGGTCGAGAGCGGGCGGCGGCGGGACGGTCCACATCCACTCCCGCAGCCGGTCCTTCTCGTGGATGAGGTCGCGGATGTCGAACTCGGAGTACTCGAACTCCGGGCTCCAGAACAGCGCGTCGAACGGGCACGCCTCGACGCAGATGCCGCAGTACATGCACAGCGCGAAGTCGATCGCGAACCGGTCGAGCACGTTGCGCGTCCGGTCGCGCGCGCCCGGCTCCTTCGCCGGGACGGTCTCCTTGTGCGAGTCGATGTAGATGCACCAGTCCGGGCACTCCCGCGCGCAGAGCATGCAGACGGTGCAGTTCTCCTCGAACAGCCCGATGACGCCGCGACTGCGCGGCGGGAGCTCGGGCTGGACGTCGGGGTACTCCTCGGTGACCGAGCGCCGGGTCATCGCCTGCAGCGTCGTCGCGAGGCCCTTGGCCAGACCGCGTCCTGGGACCTCCACGTCGCACCCTCCCGTCCAGCCCAGCCACTCCGAGGATCTCGGTCACAGTAGCCGTCGCACGAACCGTGCGGAACGTTCTCCCCACCCGTGCCGCGCGCCTGTCCACAGGCCCGGCAGCGACGTCGGGCCGCCTCGCCCAGCGCCTGCCCACAGACGACACCTAACTGTCGGCGCCGTATGCCAAGCTCGGTGTCCTGAAGCGGCCCGTCACCGCGGCAGCGACGACGCCGCGTGGCGCGGTTCGCGTAACCGGAGGAGCGTCTCATGTCGTCGTACGACGCAGCCGCGACCGTGATGGACGACGCCGCGGCGCGCACCGCCCCTGACGTCGTGCACCTGCGTGCCGCAGGCGTCAGCCTGGTGCTCGACTGCCGCGGCCCGCGCCTTCCGCGCGTGCTGCACTGGGGCCCGGCTTTCGGGGAGCTCGGCGCCGACGACCTCGACGATCTGGGGCTGGCCGCCGTGCCGCCGACCGTGATGGGCGGGCCCGACCAGCCCGTCCCGCTGAGCATCGTCCCCGAGCACGCCGTCGGCTGGCTGGGCCTGCCGGGGCTGCGTGGACACCGCGACGGCGCGGACTGGTCGCCGCTGTTCACGGTCGAGTCCGTCAAGGCGAGCGTGGACGCCGACGCCGGGACGGTGTCGGTGGCCGCGGTCGACGCGGCCGCGCAGCTGCGGCTGGTGCTGACGGTCGCGCTGACCCCCAGCGGTCTCGTCCGCGCCCAAGCGGCGCTGCACAACGACGGGTCCGGCTCGCCGTACACGCTCGACGGCCTGGTGCTCACGCTGCCGGTGCCGCCGACCGCCGGCGAGCTGCTCGACCTCTCCGGCCGCTGGAGCCGCGAGCGGGCCCCCCAGCGCACGCCCTTCACGATCGGCACCCGGCTGCGGGACAGCCGCCGCGGTCGCACGGGGGCCGACGCCACGCTCTTCCTCGCCGCGGGCGAGCCCGGCTTCGGGTTCCGCTCCGGTGCCGTCTGGGCGGTCCACGTCGCGTGGAGCGGCAACCACCGGACCTACGCCGAGCGGCTGCCGTCGGGCGAGTCATTGCTCGGCGGAGGGGAGCTTCTGCTGTCCGGAGAGGTCCGGCTCCGGCCCGGGGAGTCCTACGAGACGCCGGTGCTCTACGGGTCCTACGGTGTCGGACTGGACGAGCTCTCCGGCCGGTTCCACGGGTTCCTGAGGGCGCGGCCAACCCACCCCAGGTCACCGCGTCCCGTCGTGATGAACACGTGGGAGGCGGTCTACTTCGACCACGACCTGAGCAAGCTCACCGCGCTCGCCGACGCCGGCGCCGAGGTCGGCGCGGAGCGATTCGTCCTGGACGACGGGTGGTTCGGCTCCCGCCGGGACGACACCTCGGGGCTCGGTGACTGGTACGTCTCACCGGATGTCTGGCCCGACGGGCTCGGCCCGCTCATCACCCACGTCCGCGCTCTCGGCATGGAGTTCGGGCTCTGGGTCGAGCCCGAGATGGTGAACCCCGACTCCGACCTCGCGCGCGCACACCCGGAGTGGATCCTCGCCACGGGGGGCCGGATGCCGCCGCCGTCGCGGTCCCAGCAGGTCCTCGACCTTGCCCATCCCGGGGCCTACGCCTACATCCTCGAGCGGCTGGACGCATTGCTGGCCGAGTACGACATCGCCTACCTCAAGTGGGACCACAACCGCGACCTGGTCGACGCCGGGCACCTCCCGGGCGGGGAGCCGGGGGTCCACGCGCAGACCGTTGCGGTCTACCGGCTGCTGGACGAGCTTCGGTCCCGCCACCCCCGAGTGGAGGTCGAGTCCTGCTCCTCGGGCGGGGCGCGGCTGGACCTCGGGATCCTCGAGCGCACCGACCGCGTCTGGGCCAGTGACTGCATCGACGCGCTGGAGCGGCAGGCCATTCAGCGCTGGACCGGGCTCCTGCTGCCACCCGAGCTCGTCGGGTCCCACGTGGGGGCCGGCCGCGCGCATACGACGTCGCGGACGCACGACCTGTCGTTCCGCGCCGGGACGGCGCTGTTCGGTCACTTCGGGATCGAGTGGGACCTGACGGCAGCCACCGCGCAGGAACGGTCCGACCTCGCCGCGTGGGTCGCGCTGTACAAGGAGCTTCGAGACTTGATCCACACCGGCACGGTGGTGCGGGTGGACTCCCCTGACCCTGCGCTCGTCGTGCACGGCGTCGTCGCCCCGGACGGCTCCGATGCGGTGTTCCAGGTGGCCACCGTCGCGACGAGCTCGCTCTCCCCGCTGGCGCGCACCGTCCTGCCCGGCCTGGTGGCGGGGGCCCGCTACCGGGTGAGCGCGCTAGCGCCGGGCCACGCCCCGGCCTCGGCCGACGTGCGGCGACCGGCGTGGTTGGACACCGGCGGAGTCACGCTTCCCGGCGACGTGCTGGCGCATGCCGGCGTGCAGCTGCCGTCGATGCACCCGGACCAGCTGCTGCTGGTGCGGGCTACGCGGGTGCCTGCGGCCGACGACGTGACGGTCGGCGCGGCGCGGGGCAGCGCTCAGGCGTGGTCGTAGAAGGCGTAGTCGTTCAGCACTCGCGACCCCACAACAGCTGACGTGCAGATCTGGCGAGCTGCGCCTCGTCGCAGACGTCGTCCCAGGAAGCTCGGATGGTGGTCAGGACGTGTAAGGACGCGACCGGCCACGCGCCGTCACCGACGGCGTACCGCCGTGCGGCAGCAAGACACCGGGCGCCGTGTGCGGCACGCGGTCACCGACGGCGTACCGCCGTGCCGTAGCGCGCGCTCACCCGGGCCGTCACCGCGCCCACGGCCCCGGTCGCGATCGTCGCGAGCAGGACGTAGCCGTCGCTGTAGGTGCCGCCGAACGCGGAGAGCGCGTAGCCGGTGGCCCCGACGGCGGCGACCGGTGCGGCCGTCCGCACCCAGAAGTGCCCGGGGATGTCGGGGATGCGGATCGCGGGGCGGTGACCCGGCACGGACTCGGGCAGGTCGCAGGTCAGCTCGGCGAGCTCCACGGCCGTACGGGCCGAGAGCGCACGCTCGACGCGCTCCTCGAACTCGAGGGTGGTCAGGCGTCCGCTGACGTGGTGGTCATGCAGCCGAGCGACGACCTCCTCGCGCTCAGCGTCGCCCACGCGCCGCAGGAGGATGGATCGCCCGTCACCGATGTCCATGCCTGGAACGTGGCACGTACGTCGATGGGGAACCACGCGACACGCCGTGCGCGGCGCGTGGACGGCGCGGCGCTAGGCACGGGCTGGACGGCGACAGGCCTCCCGCTTGGGACGCGGAAGGCGCGACGTCAGAGCAGGTGCAGCTTGCGGTACGGCGCCGGGAAGCGCACCGTGCGCGAGCCGAAGTCGACCAGCACGGCGACACCTTCTTCCACGGCGGTGACGCGACCGAGGCCCTCACGGTCGTGGGTCACCCGGTCGCCTGGAGCGAAGCGGGTGAGCGGCTCCTCCGGCGCCGGAGCGTTGAAGGGACTCGAAGCGAGGTGACGACGCGTCGTCGCGCGTTGGGGAGGCATCACTGCCCAGTATGCCGACGCGGCCAAGGGCGTGGGGACCTTCTCCGATCTTTTTCCGTGTGAAGGGCGCGGGTTGGCGAGGGCGAGGCACCCCCTCGGTTGCCCTCGCAGCGCCAGCCGTGTAGCGTCGATGGCGGTTGCAGTTGCACTTTCGGATGTTCTTGACGCCCGCGAAGTCTGACGGCGGGCGTTTTCTTGTTTCTGGGTGTCCCCGGAGGGCAAGCGCCCCGTGGCGACCCGAGACGGTGAGTGCCGTCTCGACCGACACTAGAAGGAACATCCCATGGCACAGGGCACCGTGAAGTGGTTCAACGCCGAGAAGGGTTTCGGCTTCATCTCTCAGGACGGCGGCGGCGCCGACGTCTTCGTCCACTACTCCGCGATCAACTCCAGCGGCTTCCGCAGCCTCGAGGAGAACAGCCGCGTGGAGTTCGACGTCGAGCAGGGCCAGAAGGGCCTGCAGGCGGCGAACGTCCGCGTCATCTGAGCACTCCCGGCGCGACGCGGGTCGGCCTGTCGACACCTGACGAGCCGACCCGCGTGCCGGGCCCGGGTCCCGAGCGCCGGCGCACCGAGGCGGAACACTGTCGCGTCATGCTGCGCCGCGTCCGTCGCTGCCGCGACGTGGAGCCCGGATGACTGCGGCGCCCTCGGCCCCGCCTCACGAGCACGTGTCAGCGTGATTGTCGTGGGGTAGGACCTGCGCCCCCGGTAGGACGACGTGACTGTGACCGTCGACGACGAACGGTCACGGACGAAGGACCAGAAAGGACCTCCCCATGCACGACGACGACTACGGACCGTGGGACGACTGATCCCACCTCCCTGCGACAAGGGCCGTCTCCAGCACCCGCTGGCGATGGCCCTTTCTGCGTCCGTAAGCCGCGAAGCTCGAGCCGCTAACCTCCACCGCTGCCCGGCGCGAGCGCTGCGACCTCAGAGCGCGACGCGCACGACACCGGTCAGGGCGAGCTGGGCCAGTGACACGGGCACCAGCACCTGCCACGCCAGCCGCTGGAGCTGGTCGGCCCGCAGCCGCGGGTAGCTCACCCGCAGCCAGATCACGACGAAGGACAGCGCGAAGGTCTTCGCCAGGGTCCACAGCCAGCCCAGCTGCTCCTCGAACGGTCCACGCCACCCGCCGAGGAACAGCACCGTCGTCAGGGCGCACAGCACGACGATCCCGACGTACTCCGCCAACAGGAACAGCGCGAACCGCAGCCCGGTGTACTCCGTGTACGCCCCGAAGATGATCTCCGAGTCCGCGACGGGCATGTCGAACGGTGGGCGGGCGAGCTCGGCGAGGCCCGCGACGAAGAACACCACCGCGGCGGGGAGCTGCCACAGCAGCCACCACGGGCGCCACGCCTCGACGATGCCCGACAGCGACAGCGTGCCGGCCGCCATCGCCACGGACGACGCCGCCAACAGGAACGGCAGCTCATACGCCATGAGCTGCGCCGCGGTGCGCAGACCGCCGAGCAGGGAGTACTTGTTCGCGCTCGCCCACCCCGCCATGAGCGTGCCGAGCACGCCGACGCCCATCACCGCGAGGACGAAGAACAGCCCGGCGTCGAGCGCCTGGCCCACGAGCCCCGGCCCGACGGGGATCGCGATGAGCACGACGAGATAGGGGATGAGCGCGACCGCGGGGGCGAGCTGGAACACCGTGCGGTCCGCCGCCGTCGGGACCACCGACTCCTTCTGCGCGAACTTCACGCCGTCAGCCACGAGCTGCGCCCACCCGTGGAAGCCTCCGGCGTACATCGGTCCCAGGCGCCCCTGCATGTGCGCCATCGCCTTGTGCTCCATCTGCCCCACGAGCAGCGGCAGCGTCAGGAACGCCGCGACGACGAGCCCCAGGCGCAGCAGCACCTCCAGGACCTCAGCCACCGGAGCTGCCAGACGGTGGGCGCGGCCCCCAGGACGGGTCGGGGACCCCTGGAGGCTGCGTCTTGCGCCGGCTCGGCGACCCCTCGCCGGACTCCCCCGGCTCCTTGCCGCCGGGCCACGGCTTGGCCGCGCGAGAGGCGAGCACGAACGACTTGCGGAGCGGGTGACCCTCGAATCCCTCCGGCAGCAGCAACGGGTCCAGCCGCGGGTGGCCCACGAAGTCGATCCCGAACATCTCGTGCGTCTCCCGCTCATGCCACGACGCACCGGCGAAGACCCCGGTCGCCGTGGCCAGCGCCGGCGCCTGCGGCGGCAGCCAGGTCCGGACCAGCAGCGAGTAGCCGCTCTCGATCGCGAACAGGTGGGTGACGACGTGGAAACCGTCGATCTCGTCGACCGCGCACAGCCAGTCGAAGTAGGTGCATCCGAGCTCGTCCCGCGCGAGCCTCAGCGCCTCGACCCACCGCTCCGCCGGGACGTCGACGCACGGGACGCCGTACGCCGACTCGCCCGTGACTGCCGGCCGCTCGCCGCCGTCGCCGGACGACGCGGCAGCACCCGGGTCCGCTCCCGCGCCGCCGAGGACGGCGA
>JALYMU010000308.1 GCA_030773595.1 Actinomycetota bacterium
GTGGTGTAGACGCCGCGGGCCAGGCTGCCCGGCGTACGCCCCTTCTCTCTCGTGCCCATCCCGGCACGCAGGCGGGCTCAGCCCTTGGTGCGCTTGGGAGTCGTGGTCGTGGCGCCGGGGGCCGCGACGGCGGCCTGGGCGTCGACGATGCCGTAGCCGTACTCGGTGGTGTAGACGCCGCGGGCCAGGCTGCCTGGCGTACGCGCGGTGGAGAGCAGGGTCGTCTCGACGTTGTCGAGGGTGCGGCCCTGGGCGAACAGCAGCGCCGCGACACCCGCGACGTGCGGCGTGGCCATCGACGTGCCGGCGTACTCGTCGTAGTCGATGCCGTAGCCGCAGACAGCGGAGCGGCCCTGTCCGGCGGGGACGGTGGAGACGATGTCCTCGCCACACGCCGGCAGCGCGGAGCCGCCCGGCGCGGAGACCGCCTTCAGGTCGGGCTTGATCGTGCCGCTGCTGTAGGCGGCCGGCGCCTCTCGCTTGTCCGTGGCGGCCACGCAGATCGTGCCCGCGTCGAAGCCCGGGGTGTTGCACAGCGGCACCGCGTCGTTGCTGGCGGCGGCGATGACGGACACGCCCTTGCTGCGCGCGTAGGTGACGGCGTCCTGGACGTCGCTGATGATCCCGGTGACGGTGAGCGCCTGGACCCCCTGGAGCGCTCCGAGGCTGAGGTTGACGACCTTGGCGCCGTTGTCGGCGGCGTAGCGGATGCCCGAGGCGATGTCCTCGAAGGAGCCGCTGCCGTCCTCGAGGACCTTGATCGGCATGATCTTGGCGTCGGGAGCGACTCCGGCCATGCCGATGCCGTTGCCCGTGGCCGCGGCCACGATCCCCGACACGTGGGTCCCGTGCGAGTCGGCGGACTGTCCGACCCCGTCGGGCCCGCGCCAGTCGCCGTTGCCGCAGGAGGGCGAGCAGTCGACGAACGTCGCGCCCCGGACGAGCTTGCCCTTGAGGTCGGGGTGGCTCAGGTCCACGCCGCTGTCGACGACGGCGACGACGACGCCGGCGCCGCGGCTGGTCGCCCAGGCCTGCTCGGCGCGGACCTGCTGCGGTCCGTACTGCTTGGCGTAGAAGGGGTCGTTCGGCGCCGCGCTGGCCGGCGAGGCGGCGGCCAGGGTGAGGGCCAGGGCGGCGAGCCCCGCGAAGCCGCCGCGCAGGGCGGTCGAGCGGGCTGCGGGACGCGTTCCGTGGCGCAGTGGCGTCGACGTCGTCATGGGCAGAAGTCCTCCTGGTCGGCGGGGTGACCGCGCTGAGCCGTTCCGTCCGGTCGCCTCGTGGGAGACCGGCCGGTCCGTGGGCCGGACGAGTGTTCCCTGGCGGCGGCGTCCGAAACGTGGGCATCGGGACGACGTCGCGCCCTCGCCCGTACCCTGGGAGCGTGACGCTCGCCGACCTCGACGCGTCGCGGGTGCTGCCCGCGGCACAGCAGCCGGACTGGCCCGACCCCGCGGCGGTGGAGGCCGTCGTGGCCGAGCTGTCCACCCTGCCCCCGCTGGTGTTCGCGGGGGAGTGCGACAACCTCAAGTCGTCGCTCGGGCAGGTCGCCCAGGGCCGGGCGTTCCTGCTGCAGGGCGGCGACTGCGCGGAGACCCTTGCCGGTGCCACGGCCGACGCCATCCGCAACAAGATCAAGACTGTGCTGCAGATGGCTGTCGTGCTGACTTACGGCGCCAGCCTGCCGGTGGTCAAGGTCGGGCGCATGGCCGGCCAGTTCGCCAAGCCGCGCTCGAGCGGCAGCGAGACCCGCGACGGCGTGACGCTGCCCACCTACCGGGGGGACGCGGTCAACGACGTGGCGTTCACCCCCGAGGCCCGTACGCCGGACCCGCGCCGGCTGCTGCGCGTCTACCACGCCAGCAGCGCGACGCTGAACCTCATCCGCGCGTTCACCTCGGGCGGCTTCGCCGACCTGCGCCAGGTGCACGAGTGGAACCAGGGCTTCGTCCGCGACAGCACCGCGATGGCCCGCTACGAGCTCATGGCGCGCGACATCGACCGCGCGGTGTCGTTCATGCACGCCTGCGGAGCCGACCCCGAGGCCTTCCGGACGGTCGACTTCTACTCCAGCCACGAGGCGCTGATCCTGCCCTACGAGCTGGCGCTGACGCGGATCGACTCCCGCACCGGCACGCCGTACGACTGCTCGGCGCACTTGGTCTGGATCGGGGAGCGCACCCGCCAGCTCGACGGGGCGCACGTGGAGTTCGCCGCCCGCATCCGCAACCCGATCGGGGTCAAGCTCGGGCCTTCGACGTCGCCCGAGGACGCGCTCGCGCTGATCGACCGGCTCGACCCGCAGCGGGAGCCGGGGCGGCTGACGTTCATCACGCGCATGGGTGCCGGACGCATCCGCGACGCACTTCCCACGCTGGTGGAGAAGGTCACCGCCAGCGGGGCGCAGGTCGTGTGGGTGTGCGACCCGATGCACGGCAACACCATCGAGGCGCCCAGCGGGCACAAGACCCGCCGGTTCGACGACGTCATCGACGAGGTGCGCGGCTTCTTCGAGGTGCACCGGGCGCTCGGCACGGTTCCCGGGGGCCTGCACGTCGAGCTCACCGGTGACGACGTCACCGAGTGCCTGGGCGGGTCCGGCCGGATTGGCGAGCTCGACCTCGGCACCCGCTACGAGACCGCCTGCGACCCGCGCCTGAACCACCAGCAGTCGCTGGAGATGGCGTTCCTCGTCGCCGAGATGCTCGCCGACCGGCGCGGCTGAGGCGCTGCGGGCACTGTCGGACGGCGGACCTAGGGTGAGCGCCGTGCTGGTCGACCTGCGCAGCGACACGCTGACCCGTCCGACGCCCGCCATGCGGGCCGCCATGGCCGACGCCGAGGTCGGCGACGACGTGTACGGCGAGGACCCGACGGTCCGCCGGCTGGAGGATCGAGTCGCCGCCCTCCTCGGCCACGAGGCCGCCGTGTGGACGCCGACGGGGTCGATGGCGAACATCCTCGGTGTGCGGTTGCTCGTCCCGCGCGGCGCGGAGCTGCTCTGCGATGCGCAGGCCCACGTCGTCCGGGCAGAGCTCGGCGCGCATGCTGTCCTGTCCGGTGTCACGACCCGCACGTGGCGAGCCCCGGCGGGGCGGCTCGACCTCGCGGCGGTCGCGGAGCTCCTCTCGCCGGACGCGGGGCCGTACCTGGTGAGCACGGCCGCCGTCGCGGTCGAGAACACCCACAACTTCGGCGGCGGCACGGTGCAGGACCTGGGCACCCTGACGGCACTGGCGGAGCTCGTCCGCGGCCACGGCATGGCGCTGCACCTCGACGGCGCGCGGCTGTGGAACGCCTCCGTCGCCTCCGGCGTGGCGCTGGCCGACTACGGGCGGCTGTTCGACACGGTGATGGTGGCGCTGTCCAAGGGGCTCGGCGCACCGGCCGGCTCGCTGCTCGTGGGAAGCGCGGAGCGGATTGCACAGGCGAGGGTCTGGCGCAAGCGGCTCGGCGGAGGGATGCGCCAGGTCGGCATCCTCGCCGCCGCGGGGCTGTACGCACTTGACGTCCACCTGGAGCGGCTGGCCGAGGACCACGCGCGGGCGCGGCGCCTGGCGGAGGCGGTGGCCGGCGTGCTCCCCGAGGCGGTCGACCCGTCGAAGGTCGAGACCAACATCGTCGTGCTCGACGTCGCCGGGGCGTCCCTGACCGCCGCAGAACTGGCCGCGGCCGCGGCCGCGCAGGACGTGCGTGTGTCGGCGCTCGGGCCGCGGGTGGTGCGGCTGGTCACGCACCTCGACGTGGACGACGACGGGACCGACCGCGCCGCGCACGTCCTGGCGTCACTGCTGCGTCGCTGACGACGCACGACGTCCCCCCGTCGCGCCAGGTCACCCCGCGCGCGAGGGGCCGCCGGCGAGGCCGCGGCCCCAGTCGAGCAGCCGCCGGGCGGCCGGAAGATCCCCGACGCGGTCGCGCTCGAGGTCCTCCAACGCTTCCGCGACGGCGTCCAGGCCGGCCACCACAGCCTGCGCCGGCACTCCGCGAGCGCCGACCACCGCGACGAGCCACTCCACGAACTCGGGAAAGATGCGGTCGTCCTCGACGTAGAGGGCGGCGGAGAGGAAGTCGACGATGTGGCCGAGGTCCTCCCGCGTCCGGGCCAGCTGCTCCTCGCCGTACGACGCCATCGCCGGGAAGCCTCGCGCGAGCCGCTCCAGTGCCCCGCCGACGAGGGTCTCGTGGTGCAGCTGGAGCACCCGGTGCTCGTCCAGCAGCGAGGACGCCACCGGCGGGGGCGGCGAGGCGAAGCCGGGCAGGTCCAGCAGGGCCCTCGCGCCGTCCTCCGCCGTGCCGGCCCACGCCGTCGCCGCCAGCCGGCGGGCGCGCAGGCTGTCGGGCCCGAAGCCGCGCCCGCCGACCAGCACGGGCACCCCCGCCTCGCGCAAGGCCTCGATCATCCGCCGGGCCCGCGGGAGGCTGGTGGCGACCGAGCAACTCAGCGCCACGGCGTCGGGCCCGGTGTCGTGGAGGTACTGCGCGAGGTGCGCGGACGGCACCGAGGCGCCGAGGTAGGTCGTGCGCCACCCGGACAGGCGCAGGATCTCCGCCACCACCCGGGCCGGCAGCGCGTGCCACTCGCCCTCGACGCAGGCCACGACGACGTGGCCCTTGTCCAGCCGAGGGCTCAGCCCGATGGTCAACGCGCCGACCACCGCGTCGCTCACCGCCGTGGCGGCATGCTCGCGCGCGACGTTCCACGCGCCGAGCTTCCAGCGCTCTCCGACCTCGGCCTGCGCGGCGCAGACGAGGTCGAGCAGCACGCTCGCCACGGGGACGCCCCGCTCGACCTCGGCGCCGGCCACCTCGAGGGCGGCGCCCCGGTCGCCGTCCGCCAGCGCCGAGAGGTAGCGCTCCCTTGCCTGCGGCGAGACCCCCGGGCCGCTCACTCCGCGACCAGCCGGTAGCGGGTCACCCCGGTGCCGCGGGGGCGCCACGGCGCGCCCAGCACGCGGGCGTGGGAGCGGCGATGGGCGTCGCTGCGCATGTACGCGCGGAAGTCGGACTCCTGCCGCCACCACGAGACCATGACGTAGCTGCCTTGCCGCCCCTCCTGCCGCCACACCTCCAGGCGGACGAAGCCGGGGGCGGACTCCACCTCCCCGAGGCGCGCGGCGAAGGCCTCCTCCAGGGCGGACGCCCCCTCGACGGGGACCTCCACGGCGCTGGACACCACGAACAGCGGCTCGGCCGACGTCACCGGGCCGGCGCCTCGGCGCGGACGGCGAGCACGGCGATGTCGTCGCGGGAGCTGCCGTCGAGGTGCTCCAGGACGGCCTGGACGACGACGTCCACCAGCGCGGCGGGGTCGCTGCCGGCGCAGGCAGCGAGGACGGCCGCGAGGCCTTCGGTGCCGAACTCCCCGTCGCGCCCGCGCGCCTCCGTCACCCCGTCGGTGTAGAAGACGCAGGCGTCGCCGGGCTCCAGCGCCACGGTCGTCGAGGCGTAGTCCGCTTCGGGGAAGGCCCCGGCGAGGAGTCCGGACATCGTCGGCTCCTGGATCCGCCCGTCGGCGCGCACGACCAGCGGCGCGGGGTGTCCTGCGCTGGCCAGGTCGACGGAAGTGCCTCCGCGAGGACCGGGACGGAGCCTGGCGCAGGACACGGTGACGAAGGAGCCGGCCTGCTCCTCGCGCCCGGCGAGAACCCGGTTGAGCAGCGTGAGGACGGCCGCGGGGTCGCGGTCGACGAGGGCCGCGGTACGCACGGCCTGCCGGCACTGACCGGTCAGGACGGCCGCCTCGACGCCCTTGCCGCAGACGTCGCCGACGACCACCGTCCAGTCCTCGCCCTCCCCGTGGACGTCGTAGAAGTCGCCGCCGATCTCCGTGTGCTCCGTGGCGGAGCGGTAGCGGGCCGCGAGCCGCACGCCCGGGACGGCGGGCAGCTGCGGAGGGCGCAGGCTCGCCTGCCGGACCTCGGCCACGTGGCTGCGCTCGCCGTACAGCGCGGCGGCGTCGAGCGCGGCGGCGACCCGGCGGCCGAGGTCTTCGAGAAGGGCGGCCTCGCTGTCGTCGGCGGGTACGGCGGCGCCCCCCGCGACGACCAGGGTCCCGAACCCGCACCCACGGGCGGTGAGAGGGAGCGTCGTGGCCGACGCGGGCTCCTCACAGCGTCCCCCCGCTCCGGGGGGCAGGACCGCGTCGAGCGGGCCGGGCGCGTTCGCGATCTGCTGGCCGACACGCAGGGCGGCCGCCGAGGCCCCGGGAAGCTCGCCCGAGCCGTGGCGCAGCTCCGGGACGTCGTCCGGGCCGACCGTCAGGGAGGTCCACGTCGCCGAGCGCGGTCCGGCGAGCAGGACGGCGGCGCACCGGCTGAACCTCGGCACGAGCAGGTGCAGGGCGCGTACGACGGTGCGGTTGAGGTTGAGGGACCCGGACAGCGCCCGGCTGGCGCCGGCCAGGAACGCGGCGCGCTCACGCTCGGCGAACAGGGACTCCATCAGCTCCGCGGCCGCGTCGTCGACCGCGGTGACCTCGGGCCGCGCCGTCTCGCGGGAGCCCCGGCCGGGGTCGGGCGCGCGCGTGCTCCGGCAGCACGTCGGGCACTGTGCGGACTCCTTGTCGACGGTTGCGGCCGGTTACGACGGTAAGCGGCCACCGGAGGCGATGTCGAGTCGACGCGGCGGCGGGCCCGACCCCTCCGCCGCCCGGCTCAGCCGGAAGACGACCCGCTCGCCGCGGCCGCGGCGGTGGGGACCACGCCGGGCCGCCGACCCATCAGCGGTGCGAAGCCCTGCACGGCGCGGGCCAGCTCGCGCAGGTCCTCGTCGACGAGGGCCTGCGGCCCGTCGCACAGCGCCGCACCGGGGTCCGGGTGCACGTCGACGATGATGCCGTCCGCGCCGACCGCCATCGCGGCACGGGACAGGGGCAGCACCAGGTCCCGGCGACCGCCCGAGTGCGAGGGGTCGACCACGACCGGCAGGTGGGACAGCCCGTGGGCCACGGCGACGGCCGCGATGTCGAGCGTGTTGCGCGTCGCCTTCTCGAACGTCCGGATGCCCCGCTCGCACAGCACGATGTCCAGGTTGCCGCGTTGGGCGACGTACTCGGCCGCCATCAGCCACTCCTCGATCGTCGAGGACATCCCGCGCTTGAGCATCACCGGCCGGCCGGCCGACCCGACCGCCTGCAGCAGGGCGAAGTTGGCCATGTTGCGGGTGCCGACCTGCAGCATGTCGGCGTAGGAGGCGACCAGCTCGACGTCGTGGGCGTCGACGACCTCGGTCACGACGGGCAGCCCCGTCTCCTCGCGCACGTCGGCGAGGATGCGCAGCCCCGCCTCGCCGAGGCCCTGGAAGGCGTACGGCGAGGTGCGCGGCTTGTAGGCCCCGCCGCGCAGCAGCGTCGCGCCGGCGTCCCGGGCCATCCGGGCGGCGGCGAGGGTCTGCTCGGGGGACTCGACCGCGCACGGGCCGGCGATGAGGGTGAACGTCTCGGGCCCGATCGGCACGCCGCGGACGAGGACGGTCGACATCTGCGGGTGGTGGTCGCGACTGACGAGCTTGTACGGCGAGGAGACGCGCACGACCTCCGCGACGCCGGGCATGGCACGCAGGTTCAGGGCCTGGAACTGCTCCACGTCGCCGACCAGGCCGATGATGGTCCGGGTGACGCCACGGCTGACGAACGCCTCGCCCCCGGCCTGGCCGACACGGGCGACCACGGCGTCGATGTCGGAGCTGGTGGCGGCGGGGGCCATGACGACGACCATGACGCTTCCTTCCTGTCGGACACGTGCGGACCGTCCGGAGCCGGCGGGCAGGCACGTGGCTCGGACGCGGGGTGCCCGCCCGACAGCGTATCGGCCGGGCTCCACGCGAGGCTTGGCTGCGAGTCGGCCTCAGGGAGCCGTGGGGTGGGGCACGGTGGCCTCGGCGGCGTGCCGGGGCCCGAGCTCGACGACGTACATCGCGGTGAGCACCAGGGCGCCGCCGGCCAGCATGCGCACGGTCATGGACTCGCCGCCGAGCGCGACCGCGAAGGCGCTCGCGAACACCGGCTCCATGGTCATGACGACCGCCGCGCGGGTGGCGTCCAGCTGGGCCTGCGCCCAGGCCTGCACCACGAGGGCGAACGCGCCCGCGACGAGGGCGGTGTAGAGCACGGCGGCCCAGGTGGTCGGGTCCGGTGGCGTCGTGACTCCCCCGGGCAGGGCGGCCGCCCCGCAGACGACGGCGATGACCACCATCTGCACGACGGCGAGACCGTAGGCGGACTCGCGGGTCGACCAGGCGCCGAGGGCGAGGATGTGCAGTGCGTAGAGCAGCGCCGACGCGAGCGTCAGCCAGACCCCCGCCTCGACCGAGAGCCCGCGCAGGGACAGCAGCGCGAGGCCGCCCGTGGCCAGTGCGACGGCCGCCCAGGACAGAGCCCCGACGCGTTCGCGCAGCAGCGCGGCGGCGAGCAGCGGGGTGAACACGACGTACATGCCCGTCACGAAGCCGGACACCGACGCCGGGGTGCGCTCGAGGCCGTAGGTCTGCAGCAGCTGGGCCGCGCCGTAGAGGAGACCGAGCACGACCGCGTGGCGGCGCCCGGCAGCGCTCAGGGCGGACACCGCACGGGGGTAGAGACACGCCATCACGACGGCCGCGACGAGGAAGCGCACGGCGAGGAAGTCCGCGACCGGCATGCGCTCGACGGCGTCCTTGATGAGGAAGAACGTCGAGCCCCACACGACCGTGACGCTCAGCAGGCCCACGGTGGGAAGCGTCCTGTGCGAACCCGCGATGGTGGTGGGCGACATCCGTCCCCTCAGGCCGGGGCCGGTCCGGTCGAGTCACGGACCACGAGCTCGGTCGCCAGCTCGACATGCAGCGCCTCGCCCCGGGAGCCGTCGAGCAGGCGTAGCAGCAGTGTCACCGCCATCCGCCCCATCTCCTCCAGCGGCTGGCGCACCGTCGTCAGCTGGGGAAGGGTCGCCCGCGCCAGGTCGACGTCGTCGAAGCCGGTCACGGACACGTCGTCCGGCACCCGCAGCCGGCGCTCCCGGGCGGCCCGCAGCGCCCCGACGGCGATCTTGTCGTTGAAGCAGGCGAGGGCGGTCGGCCGGTCGGGCAGGTCGAGCAGCTCGCCGGCCGCGGCGTAGCCCGCCTCCACGGTCGCCGGCACGTCACGCACGGTCTCCCGCGCAGGGAGTACGCCGACCGCCGCCAGCGCCGCACGGTGACCGGCCAGCCGCGCCTCGCTGGCGAGCCAGCCGTCCGGACCGCCGATGACCCCGATGCGCCGGTGGCCGAGGGCGACCAGGTGGTCGGTGACCGCCTGGGCGCCGGCGAAGTGGGCGGCGGAGACGGCGGCGACGTCACGGGGCACCGCGGTACGCGGGTCGACCACCACGAAGGGGAACGCGCGCCGCCGCAGCGTCGCGAGGTCGGCGTCGGCCTCCGGTGGCAGGACGAGCACGGCGGCGGCGACGTCGGGGTCGTCGGGGAGCCCTGCCAGGACGGGCGCCGACTGGCTTACCTCCCCGGCGTCGAGGATCACGCGCCGACCGTGCAGCGCGAGCGTCTCGGCGACCGAGGACACGATGACGCCGAAGTAGTCGGTGAGCACGTACGGGCAGCGCACGTGGACGGCGCCGCCGGTCG
>JALYMU010000309.1 GCA_030773595.1 Actinomycetota bacterium
GGCGGTGCGGGCGCTCGCGGCCGTCACGCGGTACGCGGAGTGGCGCGCTCGCCCGCCCGGCGAGGTGCCGGAGTCGCCGGATGTGTGCGCGGAGCGCGCGCGGGCCCTCGTCGAGCGTTGGCTGGACGAGCGGCCCGAGGGCGGCGCCCTCGACCCGGCGCGGCTCACGGAGCTGCTCGCGTGCTACGGCGTGCGACTGTGGCCGTCGATCCCCGCGCCGGATGCGGACACGGCCGTGCGCGTGGCGGCCGAGCTGGGCGGTCCGGTCGTGCTCAAGACGACGCTGGAGCACCTGCGTCACCGGCCCGACCTGCGTGACGTCCGGCTGGGGCTGCAGGGCGAAGGCCAGGTCCGCGCCGCCTACCAGGCGTTGAAGCGGGAGCTCGCGGCGAGCGCGCCGATGATCGTCCAGCCGATGGCCGCCCCGGGCGTCGCCGTGGTCGTCTCCTCGCTGGAGGACCCGCTGTTCGGGCCGGTCGTGTCCTTCGGCCTCGGGGGAGTCGCGACCGAGCTGCTCGGGGACCGCACCTACCGCATTCCTCCGCTGACGGGCACGGAGGCCCGCGAGATGGTGCGCTGCGTCCGCGCGGCGCCGCTGCTGTTCGGGCACGGTGGGAGCGAGCCGGTCGACGTCGCGGCGGTCGAGGACCTGCTCGTCCGCATCGGCCGGCTGGCCGACGACCTGCCCGAGGTGTGCGAGCTCGAGCTCAACCCCGTGCTCGTCGCGACGTCGGGGCTGGCCGTGCTCCACGCCGGCGCGCGCCTCGCACCACCCCTGGTCCGCACCGACCGCGGGCCACGTCACCTGACCGACTGACGCGCCGCCCGAGCGCCGGGTGGAATCATGGCGTCCATGGCGAAGACCTGGACGGCACCAGACGCGCTGCGGACCGACATCGACCGGGCGGGCTACTACCCCGCGCTCGTGGCCGACGCCACCGCGCAGGCCGTGGCCGGTGAGGAGGTGCACGGCCATGTCGTGCACCAGGAGACGACCTTCGACGGCGACGAGGTGCGCCGGCACGTGACCGTCCTCGCCCTCACGCCGACCCGGCTGGTCGTGGTCCACACCGACGACCACGCCGAGGCCGGGTCGCCCACGGCGTACGCGACCACCTCCACCGAGGCGGTCCCGCTGCGCCAGGTCCGCACCGTCGTGGTCAGCCGCGTGGTCCCGGACCCCGCCCGCTTCCGCGCCGGACAGCTGCCGCAGGAGGTCACTCTGACCGTCGGCTGGGGTGCCGTGAGCCGCCTGGATCTCGAGCCGGCCGGCTGCAGCGACACCAGCTGCGAGGCCGACCACGGCTACACGGGCACGTCGACCGCCGACGACCTCGCGCTGCGGGTCAGCGCCGCCGCTGAGGGCGCCGCCGCCGTACGCCGGGTGCTGGACTTCGCCGAGCGGCTCTCCGCCGCCACCACCAGCGCGCCTCCGAGCGGGACCTGAGCCGGCCGCCAGCGCGACGACGGGGTCAGACGGTGACCCACGCGGTGACGAGCGGCGTCGGACGCTCGCGCGGGGTGTATTTGAGGCTCATCGGTCCCGCCGGCACGCCGGAGGCGACGAACCGGCCGTATTCGTCGCAGGCCACGCTCGTCGTGCCGCCGGGGGAGCGCACCTCGACGCGCTCGACCGGCGTACCGACGACCTCCCCGAGCAGCATCCGGCCTGCACCCGCCGCGCGGACCTCGACGACCACCACCGTGTCGTCGGCCGTGAACGTCAGCAGGCGCGGGGCTACGACTCCCCGTACGCCGGCGAGCGGCGCCTCTGCCGTGTCGTCGGCCAATTGCGCGAGCTCGGCGTCCACGGTGAGCCAGGTGTAGGACGCCTTCGCGGCGGCGACGACGTCCTCCGGGACGGCGTCGTAGGTCTGCTGGCTGGCCCGGACGGCCGCCAGCAGCGCGTCGGCGACCATGTCTTCGGTGCTCACGGGACCCTCCTCGCGTCGCTCTGTGTCGATTGGCGCAGCGCGCCGGTCGATGGCCGCGGCTCGCCGGTCGATGGGCGCCGCTCGCCCGTTGCGCTGCGCGTCTGACCCGTCGGTGGGCTCAGTTCGCCACTGTCCACCAGCCGGCGCCGGAGGTGCTCGAGGCAGCGGGCCCGGGTCGGTCCGATGCTGCCTACGGGGATGCCGAGCGCGGCGGAGACCTCGGCGTAGGCGGCGTCCGGATCCGTGGACAGCGCCCGCAGGAGGGACTGGCAGCGTACCGATAGGGTCCCCAGCGCCTCCCATACGGCGGCGCGGCTCTCCTCGAGCACGACGACGCCCTCCGGCGTCGGAGACCCGTCCGCCGTGTCGAGACGCTCGCCGACGTCGTCCGCGGGTGTCTCCCGGCCGGCGCGCCGGATCATGCGCAGGCACTCGTGGCGCGTGGTGCTGACCAGCCAGCCGGCCAGAGCCTCCGGCTCACGCAGGCGGCCGAGGTTCTCGACCAGCCGGAGCCACACCGTCTGCGACACGTCCGCCGCGTCGGCCGCGTCCAGCCGGTGTCCACGAGCGACCGCCCACACCAGTGAGGCGTAGCGGTCGACGAGCGCTTCCCAGGCGAACTGGTCGCCATCACTCGCCGCGGCGAGCAGCGGGCCGACAGGAGCGGCGTTCATCAGTGCCTCCCCGACCGCAACCATGCCATCGGCGGCCGCTTCGCACACTACTCGGATTCGTGCCGTCTGACGCGCCGCGCTCGATGCACGCGCGTCGTGACGGGCGGCGGGACGGAGCCCCTCAACTCCGTCCTGCCGCCCTAGCCGCGCTCTCGCCAGGGGGACCCCCGTGCCCGCCTGGCAAGGCCCGGCAGTTACAGGTGGCGGACGACCGCCCGCGACCGGCGGCGGGCCCGCCGCCGGGTCAGGGCCCGCAGGAGGTCCGCTCGTTGTTGCGCCTTATCGCCGTACACCGCTGTGTGCTCGCCGGTGGTCATGTCGCCTCCGTTCGCCGGGTGGCACCCGGTCTACGGTGCGGAGCACCACCGGGCATCGGTGATACGTCCTGAGCGAAATTGGCGTCAGGTCGACCGCGGCCGACGTGCGCGCGCTGCTGGCCTGCGCCGGCCCCAGCGCCGACCGGGAACAGATCGCACCCCGGCTCTACCGGTTCTACGACCGGTGCGCCCGCACCGGCGTGCCCGAGGTCTCACCCTCGCTGAGACCGTCGAGACCTGGTGGCCGCACATCCTGGCCGTCCTCGAGCTCGGTATCACCAACGCCGCCAGCGAAGGCACCAACCGCATGATCAAACAGGCGAAACGCGCCGCCGGCGGATTGAGGAACAAGAACCACTACCGCAACCGCGTACGGTTGCACTGCACCCGGCGCCACCGCCGGGGGACAGCGGACATCGAGCAGTTGCCCGCTCAAGATTTGAAGAGTGACGCTGCCGTCGCCGAGCACGTGCTGGTGACGCTGCCGTCGGCGAGTCGTCCACGGTCGTGCCGGCCCGGGTGTTCCTGCGCAGCGTGCTCGCCGTCGCCTCTATATCGTGCCGCCGCCGATCGCCGCCGGCCCGCCCGCGCGGGCACTTCGTCCCGTACCCGCCGGACGGCGCGTCCGTGGAGGCGGCCGCCGACCGGCTGCGGTCCAACAGCCCCTACCGCATGCCCAGCACCTCGGTGCACGAGGCACATCCCGGCCACCACTGGCATCTCGCGCACCTGGCGGCGACCCAGTCGCGGCCGTTGGCGCGGTGTTCCCCACGCGGTACTTCACCGAGAGCTGGGCCCGCCCTGTACGCCAAGCAGATGATGCGCGAGCAGGCGTTCTTCCACGACTCGCGGCACGGGCTCGGTCAGGTCGATCTCGCGGCGCGGCTGTTCCGCGCCGCCCGGATGGTGGTCGACCCGTCGCTGCCCCTCGGCGAGATGCCCGTCGAGGAGGCGACCGCGTTCATGGCGACACGGACGGCGCTCGGGTTGGACACCGACCGGGCCGAGGTGACGCCGCTACTGCGCCTGGCCGACGCAGGCGCCGTCGCACCTGACCGGGGCGCTGGGGATCCGCCGGATGGCGCGGGAGTGGAGCGCAGACCTGCGCATCTTCCACGACCGGCTCAGCTGCACCGGGGCCTGCCGCTCGGCATCGCCGAGCGCCTGCTGCGGTCCTGACTGGCCGGCTACGCAGGCCTGCGGGCGGCAGCCGGACCGGGCCCGCTGCTCGCTCGGGGCTCGCCTTCCACGCCGCCCTGGCTGCGCGCTGTCAGTCGCTCTGGACCATCAGGCGCGCGGCTTCCCGTGCTGACATTCCCTCTCGTACGCCCCGGGACCGCGCTATCTCGTTCAGCGCGGATATCTGCCCGTCCTCGTAGGTGCTGCGGCAGTCGCCGATACGGGCAGACATCGCGGCAACGGACGCGCCAGCGATGCCCGCCCGTTCGAGCGCGTCCAATCCGGCGATGCCGCTGCGGTCCTTGCCCAGCCCGCCGTCGTTGCCGATCACGCCTCTGGGGGAGACGGCCGCCGTCCACTCCGCCATGACCTTGCCGGAGTGGAGGCCAATGCACAGGACGTCGTGGGGTCGCGGGCCCTCCTCGAGCAGCAGCAGGGGGTTCCACACCGCCAGGATGGCGCCCTTCTCTGCCTGGAAGACCGGATAGGTCCGGGTGTCGGTGAGCTCGCGCTCCAAGGGACGCCCCGGGTCGGCGTCGAGAAACCGCTGCGCGGCGTCCTTCGTGGGCTGCCCGACACGAACTCCAAGTGCTTGCGCAGCCGCGTTCGCGTGGCCGATGGTGCCCGCTTCGTAGACCGACCGGCCATCGGAGATGCGCGCCGACATCGTGTCGACCGCCGCCATCGGCACCCCGAGGTGCTGGCAGAACTCGAGCCCGCTGATCCCGGCATCGTCCTTGCCGACGCCGCAGGCGTGCGCGATCAAGGCCCGCGGCCCCCAGCACAGCCCGAGCTGGTCGGCAATCGCGGCGCCTGCGAACGAGCCGCAGACCAGAACGTCGGTCGGTTGCACGCGGGCGTCGAAGTAGCTCATCGAGTCCGCGACCAGGACCCGTCCGCGGTGGTCCTCGTAGCCGATGTCGAGCGGCTTCGGGCCGCCCGGTCTGGGGACGTCCTTCACTCTCGGCACGATCCATGCCTCCCTGCGCGGTGTTGGCTGCTGCGCTCGTCCGAACTCGGCCTTGCCGTCGCTCGGTGGCAGGCGCGGACTCGTGTTCTCCTACGGTCCGCTTCGCCTACGGCTTGTGCGCGGGCGTCTCCTCGTCCGTGCCCGCGGCGACGGCGGGGACGTCGGCGCTCGCCGAGTCGCGCACCGCTGACGGGCGTTCCGCGGCGTGCTCCTGGCTCGTCCCGACCGCTACGGCTGGAACGCCCCCCGATGCGTCGAGCACGATCGCACTCGAGTCCTCAGGCACGTCAGCGTCTCGTTGGTCGTTCATTCGGCTTCTCTCCTTGGATCGTGAAGTAGATGGCGGTGGAGGGGCTCGTGTGACGTGCGGACCAGGCGGGACAGCGCAGCCGCCTGGGGCGGGTGTACGACGTGCCCGCCGGTAGAACCTTCCTGATTCCGGCCGAGCTCTTCGCCGGCGGCTACCCGCGGCGCGGCGGGGGCGGGGCAGGTGCGCAGCACCAGGTACCCCAGCACGCCTGCGACCACGCTCCCGACCGTCCTCTTCGTCGAAGGAAAGAAGCGGCACCTGTCCGGGACGTGCGTGCGGGTAAGCGGTCCGAGAAAGTGATCGGCCCGCGGCGGTTGGGGTCGGCGCTGCGCCATCCCGTGCGGCGCACGCCGAACCTGAAGTTTGGTCCTACCACTGACTATGGGCGCGCCCCGGTCGTCCCGTCAAGGGCACTGGTCCGACCATTCCTCGACCCGGTGCCCCGGCGCGCCGTAGAGTCGACGGCGGGCTGCTCCAGCGACGGGCGGCCCGCAATGCTCGCGACGTCGAGGAGAGCCCGTGTCAGCGCCTGCGGTAGGAGTCGTCGGTTGCGGCCTGATGGGGTCCGGGATCGCCGAGGTTTTCGCCCGTGCGGGCCGGCACGTGCTGGTGCACGAGGTCGACGAGCAGGCCGCGAGCCGCGGGCGGAGCCGGATCGAGGCGTCACTGGACCGGGGGGTCCGCAGCAGGAAGCTCGAACCGCACGTGGCCGGGGAGGCACTGGAACGGATCACCGTCGGCACTGACCTCGAGGCAATGCGTGAGGTCGCACTCGTCGTCGAGGCCGCGACCGAGGACGAGGCGCTGAAGACCCAGATGTTCGCCCGCCTTGACCGGACGCTCGAGCGTGACGACGCGATCCTCGCGTCGAACACGTCCTCGATCCCCATCATGAAGCTGGGGGCGGTGACCCGCCGTCCGGAGCGCGTCGTCGGCCTGCACTTCTTCAACCCGGTCCCGGTCCTGCCTCTTATCGAGCTCGTCGCCTCCATCCTCACCTCGGACGAGACGATGGAGGCGGTGCAGCGGATCGCCGAGCAGGAGCTGCACAAGGCGGTGATCCGATCGCAGGACCGAGCCGGATTCATCGTCAACTCCCTGCTCGTGCCGTACCTGCTCTCGTCGATCCGGATGCTCGAGTCCGGGTTCGCCTCCGCCGAGGACATCGACACCGGGATGGTGCGCGGCTGCGCCCACCCGATGGGTCCGCTGCAGCTGTCCGACCTCATCGGGCTGGACACACTGAAGGCGATTGCGGAGTCGCTGTACGCGGAGTTCAAGGAGCCGCTGTACTCGCCGCCGCCGATGCTCCTGCGGATGGTCGACGCAGGCCTGCTCGGGCGCAAGTCCGGGCGCGGGTTCTACCGGTACACGAAGAGCTGAAGGCCGATCGATGCTTGATGACGCGGCTGAGCCCCAGGTCCCGGGGTACCGCGACGTGACGCCGTCGGAGGTACCGCGGCAGCCGATCGACTGGCGCGCGCAGACCGCGTCGATGTCGGCCGCCAAGGGCGAGCACGACCACACTCACCGCCGGGTGCTCGCCGTCATCGAGCAGCGCATCATCGACGGCAGCCTGCGCGCGGGCGATCGGCTACCGGGGGAGCGCGAGCTCGCCGAGATGCTCGCCGTAAGCCGCAACTCGGTCCGCGAAGCGCTGCGAGCGCTCGAGTCGATGGGCATCGTGGTGCGCGGCCCGGGTCGAGGTCCGAACTCCGGGTGCATCGTCACGCGGCGGCCGGGTGACGCGCTCGGCAGCCTGCTACGCCTTCATCTCGCGCTGTCGCACTTCTCGCTCGCCGACCTGGTTGATATCCGCGTTCAGCTCGAGAGCCAAGCCGTGCGACAGTGCGCGAACCAGGGCCTGGGCCTGCAGGACGCGCACATCGAATCCCTGATCGAGAGGATGGGAGACGAGTCCCTCAGCCCATCGGAGTTCAACCTGCTCGACACCCAGTTCCACATCGCGGTGAGCAAGGCCTCGGGCAATCCGTTGCTCATCGCGCTCATGCAGGCCCTGCGCCACGCCGTGCAGCGTGAGATGGTCTCGGCGAGCGAACGACTCACGCAGTGGTCTCCGGTGGCCCTGCTGCTGCGCGACGAGCACCAGGCGATCGCCGACGCGGTGCGGGCCGGCGAGGCGAGCGCCGCGGCGACGCTGATGGAGGCGCACATCCGCGGCTTCTACCGCGGCGACATGGCGTCCTGACGGCTGTGCCTCGTCACCCGAAGCGAGGTGTCAGCGCCACTCGAGCAGCTGCTCGATCGCGACGACCGCCAAAAGTCCGGCGACGATGGTCGCTGCGATGCTTCGCGTCCTCCAGGCTACGAGCGCTGCGACGACGCCGGCCAGAGACTCCGGCGTGAGTAGCTCGACGGCGCCGGAGGGACGCAGAAGCGCCGGGACGACGAGGGCAGCGAAGGCGGCCGGTGGAATCATGCGCAGCGCCTCGATGACGGCTGGCGGCAACTCGGCCGACAGGCGCGGGAGCAGGAACGACGCGCGCGTCAACAGGCTTGCAGCTGCGACCGTGACGATGACGACCCACAGCGTGCCGTGGTCGATCATCGGCGCGGACTCCTCTTGCGGTGTCGCCGTCCTGCCGCTGCTCCGGCTGCCGCGCCGGCGAGCGCGCCGACGAGCATGCCAAGGTTCGCGGGTGCGCCGTGGCCCACGGTCGCAACGGTGCCGGCCACGACAGCGGCGAGGACGCTGGGGCGGTCGACCAGCGTCGGAACGAGCAGTGCGAGGAAAGACAGCGGTACGGCGAATCCGAGCGGTATCTGCTCGGGGACGCCTGTGCCGAGGACGGCACCGACGACCGTTGCCAACTGCCAGGTGACCCAGAACGCGACCGCCGCACCGAGGTAGTAGGCACCTCGGGAGCGGGGCGGCGGGTACTGCGCATACCGGGTCAAAGCGATGGCGTACGCGTGGTCGGTGAGGAGGTAGGCACCGAGCAGACGCCGCCGGATCGGCTCGTCGGCGAGGTACGGAGCGAGCGACGCCGAGTACATCGCGAACCGCAGGTTGATCATGATCGCGGTTCCGATCACGACCGCGACCGGCGCCCCCGCGCCGAGCAGGTCAAGAGCGGCGATCTGCGATGCACCGGCGAAAGCGAGCAGCGAGAACGCGACGGTGTCGACAACCGTCGCACCGTTCTCCACGCCCGCGACACCGGCCACGAAGCCGAAGGGGACGACGCCGATGAGGACCGGGCTGATAGCGACCGCGCCGCGACGCCAGCCGTCGCCCGGCGTCGCGACCGCGGCGGGCCGCGGCGCCCGGCGTCCTCCACGGTTCATCAGCCACCCCCTACGACCGACGGGGCAGCGGTGCGACGCCTCTGCCCGCGGCGCAGGCAGGCGTGTGCGGCGGTCATCGGCGATCCTCGAGGCTCGGGACCCGAGTCCGGTGCCACGGCGGTGGTCGCCGGCACGGCCGGACCGCGGGACCGGCGGGTACGGATGCGAGGGTGCGTGAGGCAAGCCCCGTTCAGAAGACGGGGGTCTCCTTGTACGAGCCGAAGACCTCGCGCAGCGCGCCGGTGATCTCGCCCATGGACAGGTGCGCGCGGACGGCCTCGATGGTGAGCGGCATCAGATTCACCTCGGGGTCCTTGGCGCCCGCGATGAGCGCGTCCATCGCGGCCTGCGCCCGCTGCTGGTCGCGCGCCTCGCGCGTATCCTTCAGGCGCAGGATCTGCCGCTGCTCGGACTCGGGGTCGAGCTGGTGGACCTCGACCTTCTGGTCGTCGCCGGCGTCGACGTAGCGGTTGACCCCGATCACCGGGCGCTCCCCGGTGCCCTTGCGCTGGGCGAAGTCGTACGCCGTGTCGGCGATCTCGCGCTGGAAGTAGCCCTGCTCGATCGCCGCGACGACGCCGCCCATCTCGTCGACCTTGGTCATGTACTCGTCGATCTTCGCCTCGATCTGCGACGTGAGGTTCTCCACGTAGTACGAGCCGGCGAGCGGGTCGATCACGCTCGTCACGTTGGTCTCGTCGGCGATGATCTGCTGTGTCCGCAGAGCCACCTTCATGGCCAGCTCGGACGGGATCGTGTACGCCTCGTCGAGGCCGTTCGTGTGCAGCGACTGCGTGCCGCCGAGCACGGCGGAGAGCGCCTGCAGCGTGGTGCGGGCGATGTTGTTGAGCGGCTGTGGCTTGGTGAGGGTGGCTGCGGCGGTCTGGGTGTGGAACCGCAGCCGCATCGACTCCGGCTTCTGGGCACCGAAGCGCTCGCGCATCATCCGCGCGTAGTAGCGGCGCACGGCCCGGAACTTAGCGATCTCCTCGAAGAAGTCGGCCTGTGAGACGAAGAAGAACGACAGGCGGGGCGCGAAGTCGTCGACCGACAGGCCGCTGTTGACGACCTCCTCGACGTACGAGCGGGTGACGGCCATAGTGAAGGCCACCTCCTGCACGGCGTTCGAGCCGGCCTCGCTGATGTGGTAGCCGCTGATGTTGATTGGGTTGTAGCGCGCCATGTTCTGCGCGCAGTAGACGATGGTGTCCCGGACGATGCGCACGCTCGGACGGATCGGGAAGATCCACTCCTTTTGAGCGATGTACTCCTTCAGGATGTCGTTCTGAATCGTGCCGGAGAGCTTGTTGAGGTCGTAACCGCGGTCCTCGGCGACCGCGACGTACATCGCGAGCAGGATCCACGCCGAAGGGTTGATCGTCATCGACACGCTGATGTTCTCGAGGTCGATGTTGTCGAACAGCGCCGCCATGTCGGGGAGCACGTCGACCGCGACGCCCTCGCGCCCGACCTCGCCGATGCTCATCGGGTGGTCGGAGTCGTATCCCATGAGCGTCGGCATGTCGAAGTCGACGGACAGCCCGGTCTGACCCTGCGCGATCAGGTACTGGAAGCGCTGGTTGGTCTCCTCGGCCTGCCCGAAGCCGGCGATCTGCCGCATCGTCCAGGTGCGGCCCCGGTACATCGTCGGGTACGGCCCGCGGGTGTAGGGGTACCTGCCCGGCAGCCCGACGCTCTCCCAGTCGGACGGCAGGTCAGCCGGGGTGTACACCCGCTTGACCGGAAGCCCGGACCCGGTGACGTAGTCCTCCTTGGACTCCGGTGCGCGGGCGGTGAAGGACGCCAGTTCCTGTGCCTCCCACTGCCGGAGCTCCTCCTCCAACCGGGCCCGCGTCGCGTCGTCGACGAGCTCGATGCGACGCTGGTCGTCGTTGGTTCCAGACATGGCATGTCCTCTCAGTGAAGTGCGTCGATGAGTCGTCGGGCCTCGGTCAGGGGGTCGGACGCGTGCTCGAGAACGAGGTCGACCGAGTCGCTGAAACTCGCGTCCCGGTCGGTCATCCGTCGCGCGACCAGGTCGTTGGCCGCCCAGCGGATGCGCGCCGCCGCATTGCGCCGGAGCCGGCGTTCGAGCTCGCCGGTGCGCAGCATCCACTCCCGGTGCCGGTCGAAGGCGTCGATCAGCTCGGGCAGACCCTCCTCCTTCGCGGAAGACGCCAGCTGCACCGGCACGTTCCACTGCCCCACCTGCCGTTTCGACAGGCGCAGCATCTCCTTCAGCTCCGATGCGGTGCGCTGCGCTCCCTCGCGGTCGGACTTGTTGACGATGTGCACGTCGGCGATCTCGAGCAGCCCCGCTTTGAGCGCCTGCACGCTGTCACCGAGTCCGGGGACGCTCACGACGGCGACGGTGTGGGCGAGCCCGACGATGTCGACCTCGGCCTGGCCGACGCCCACGGTCTCGACGATGACGACGTCCTTGCCGGACGCCTCGAGCACGGTCACCGAGTCGAGTGCCGCACGCGCCAGGCCGCCCATCGCACCGCGTGTCGCCATGGAGCGGATGAAGATGCCGGAGTCGCCGGACAGGCCGCCCATCCGGATCCGGTCCCCCAGGATCGCCCCCCCGGTGAACACGCTGGAGGGGTCTACCGCGAGGATGCCGACCGTCTTGCCGCGGCGGCGGTACTCGAGAGCGAGGCTGGACACCAGCGTGCTCTTGCCGCTGCCGGCCGGGCCGGTCACCCCGATGACGTGCGCCGACCGCCCCGCCCGGTACAGCTGCTGCAGGTGCTCGTCGAGCTCGGGTGCCCGGCGCTCGACCAGCGTGAGCATCCGGGCGGTCGGCGCGACCTGGCCGTCGAGCACGCCGGCCACGAGGTCAGGGGCGTGGGCGTCAGGCACGGGCGGTCGCACTTCCGGACGCGGGCGACAGGTCGCGCTCGTCCACGACGCGACGAGCCTTGAAGTCGGTCCGCCCGAGGGAACCTCTGGCGACCGGCTGGACCTTGGCCGAGACCCCGAGCACCGTCCGAAGACGGTCGCCTATCCCGCTGCACCAGTCGGCGACGCCGCGCTCACCGCTGGCGGCGACGCTGGCGTCGTGCTCGACGTGGACAGTGAGCTCGTCCATGCTGCCGGTGCGGCTGATCACAATTCGGTGCTCGCCGCCATACCCCGGCACGCCCGTGACGATGTCATCGACGGCGCTCGGGTAGATGTTCTCGCCCCGGATGGTGAACATGTCGTCGATCCGGCCGTAGATCCCGCGCGGGAGGACCGGGTACGTCCGCCCGCACGCGCTCGACGGCGCCTCCCAGCGGGTGAGGTCGTTCGACAGCAGACGGATCATCGGCTGGCTGGTGCGCTCGAGAGTCGTGTAGACGGGCGTGCCCTCGGAGCCGTACGGGACGCGGGCGAGCGACGTCGGGCTCACGACCTCCGTGTAGACGATGTCCTGCCAGCACAGCATCCCGCCGCTGGAGACGCTCTCGCTGAGATTCATCCACGGCGTGACCTCAGCCATGCTCCCGGTGTCGAGTACGCGCGCGCCGTATGCCTCCTCGAGGCGTGCGCGGATGCTCGGGACCGACGCCCCCGGCTCGCCGCCGAAGAACATGGTGTGCAGTCCGAAGTCGCGCGGGTCGACGCCGTCGTCCTCGGCCACCTCGGCGATCCGCAGCGCGTAGGAGGGCGTGCCGTAGAACGCCGTCGGCTTCATCTGGAGCATCCAGTTCACCGCGCGCTGCGTCTGGCCGGCGACGCCGGCGCCGAACGGGAACACCCGCGCGCCCAAGCGCTCCGCGCCAATCAATGCACCCCACGCCCCCATGTAGAGGCTGAAGAACGACCCGACGAACACGGTGTCCGACGGGCGCAGCCCCATGCTCCACATGACGCGCGCGTGAGCGTTGGCGATCGCGCGCCAGTCGCCGCCCGAGATGCCGAAGGCGGTAGGGCGACCGGTGGTTCCCGACGTGCCGTGGACGTGCTTGACCTCCTGGTCGGGGACGCAGACGTAACGGCCGAACGGCTGGTGGGCCGCCTGCTCGGCCCGCAGCTCCTCCTTGCGGAGGACGGGGACCTTCTCGAAGTCCTCAAGCGTCCGGATGTGACTGGGGTGGACGCCGGCCTCGGTCCACTTCTCACGGTAGAAGGGAGACTTCTCCCAGGCATAGGCCATCAGTTCCTGGATGCGGCGCAGGATCAGCTTCTCCCGGTCCCCCTCGGGCATCGTCTCCCGCTGCGGGAACCAGTACTGCTGGCCCTCCGGCGGCAGGTAGCTCTCGTCGTACCGCGGGGGCCAGTGCCACTCCTCGGGCCCGCTCACGTGGCGGCTCCGGACACGGCCGCGACGCTCCTTCGGACGGTGTCGATGATGACTTCGGGTGGCGTGTCCTGACCCAGCACCTGCCACACGCCCATCTCCTTGAGCGCGACCTCGTCCTCGTCCGGCATCACGCCGCCCGCGAGCAGCTGAAAGCGGTACCCCGGGTGCTGCTCGAGCAGCTGGAAGATGCGCGTGAAGATCGACATGTGCGCTCCGGAGAGCAGGCTGATGCCGAGGACGTCGACGTCCTCCTGGACGGCCGCCTCGACGACCTGCTCCGGGGTCTGGTGCAACCCGGTGTAGATCACCTCCATGCCGGCGTCGCGCAGCGTCCGCGCGACGACCTTGACGCCGCGGTCATGGCCGTCGAGACCGACCTTCGCGAGCATCACACGGATCGGCTGGTCGCTGTTCACGTCATCGGGCAACGGAGGCTCCAAGAGGTGGTTGTTTGGTAGGACCATACCGCCGACAGGCGCACCGGACAAGGGGTTCGGGGACCGGGCGGCGGCGGCTTGGCGGCCCGGACAGCTCTGCGTCGCCGTACCGCCCGGCTCCGTCCACCATGGCGTGCCTGCTCCGCCTCGTTCCAGGCACCGAGCGGTTGCCACGGCGGCACGAGAGCGAGCCCGCTGGCGAAGTCGGGGGAGCGGGCGTCGCGGGTGACCGCGACGTCGACGAGGGCCGGCGTGTGGGCGAAGGCGCGCTGGAGTGCTCCGTCGAGGTCCTCGATGCGCTCGACGCGCTCGGCGTGCGCGCCGAGCCCCTGGGCGAGGAGGTCGTAGCGACATCCGGGCAGGTCTACCCCGACGAGCCGGCCGTCGTACCGCTCCAGCTGGTCGTGACGCTCGATGTTCCAGGCCTCGTTGTTCGCGATGACGAAGACCGCCTTGGCGCCGCGGCGCACCGCGGTGTCGACGTCGATCGCGGTGAAGCCGAACGACCCGTCGCCGATGAGTGCGACGACCTGGCGGTCCGGCTGGTTGATCGCCGCGGAAGTGGCGAACGGCACGCCGACGCCGAGGCAGCCGAGGGCGCCGCAGTCGAGGTACGTCGGCGCCTTCAGGGCGACCCGCGCGAAGGACAAGATGTCGCCCCCGTCGGCGACCACCACCGCGTCGTCGCGGATCTGCTCGTTCAGCGTGTGGATGAGCTGGTACGGGTGGATGCCCCCGTCCGCGCCCTCGGTCTGCCCGGCGACCATGCGCTGCAGCTTGCCGGTGCGGACGGCGTTCTCGGTCCGGACGTCGTCGAGCCACTCCTCCTCGCGCCCGTCCGTGGTCGACAGGGCCGCGGTGAGCGCGGCCAGGGTCGGGGCCACGTCGCCGCGCAGCGGGGCGTGCGCCCGCCGGTTGCCGCCGACCTCGTCCGCCGTCCGCCCGATCCGGACGAAGACCGGGTCGCCAGCGAACACTGCCGGCGAACCGTAGGCCAGCTGGAAGTCCAGGCGGCGCCCCACCGTGACGACCAGGTCGGCCTCGCGCATCACCCGCGAGCGCATGGCCGGGACGTACGACGGGTGCGTGGTGTCCACCAGGCCGCGACTCTCGCCGGTGTCGAGGTAGAGCGCACCGGTCGCCGCCAAGAGGTCCTCGAGCTCGGAACGCGCGGGCAGCGCTCCGCGCCCGCTGATGACGGCCGGCCGCCGGGCGGACGCGACGAGTGCGGCCGCGTGGGCAATCTCCGACGCCCGGGGCCGCACCTCCGACGGCGGCCGGGGGCCGCTGAGCGCCAGCTCGTCGACGTCCGCGCGGCCGAGCTCCTCGATGAGCAGGTCGGTCGGGAAGTCGATGTACGCAGGACCGGCGGGGGTGTCGCCGCCACGCGCGGCTTCGACGACCGCCTCGAGCCGGGCGAGCACGTGATGCCGCTCGGAGACGACCTCCACCCGACGGCACAGCGGGGCCACGACGGCCGCCTGTGGCACGTCCTGCATCGCGGCCATGCCGGCCTGGGGCCGTGGCGTGCGGGCGGAGAGCACGAGGACGGGGACGGGCGACGTGTGCGCGTTCGCGATCGCCGTGACGGCGTTGGTGAGCCCCGGCCCCGCCGTGACCAGTGCGACGGTCAGCCGTCCCGAGATCTCCGCCTCGGCGTGCGCCATGTAGACCGCGGCGCCCTCGTGCCGCACGTCGACGATGTCGACGCCGGCGAGGACCAGGGCGTCCCACATCGGCTGGATGTGGCCTCCCACGAGACCGTAGACCCGGTCCTCGCCCTGGCTGACGAGATACCGGGCGATCAGCTCCGAGACGGTGCTGGGCGTGCAGTTCATGGGCCTCCTCGTCTTCGGCCTGGTCCCTTCGTCGTGGCGACCGCCCGCCTCAGCGGTGCCACAGGGAGAGGGCCGGTACGACGTTGACCACGACGAGGACGGGCAGGGCGGCGTACACCAGGAAGCGGATCGTCGTGCCGATCATGTGGTGGAACGGGACGTCGCAGGCGCGGGACGCGACGAAGACGTTCGGTGCCATCGGGGGCGTCGCGAGGCCCATGCCGAGGTTCAGGACCATGATCACGCCGAAGTGCACGGGGTCGATCCCGTAGCTGGTGATGAGCGGGAGGAGCAGCGGCGTGAGAATGATGATCGCAGTGTTCTCCTCGACGAAGCAGCCGACCAGCAGGAGCAGCATGTTGAGGATGACCAGGAGCAGCCACTTCGGCGGGTCGAGGTCGCCGATGTAGTCGGTGATCTCGACCGGCACGCCGGACAGCGTCAGCGCCCGCGAGAACGCCCCGCCCATGGCGATGATGAGCAGGATCGGCGTCGTCGCGAGGATCCCGGTGAGCAGCGTCGCCCCGATTCTCGACACCCGGAGCTCGCGGTAGACGAGGAGCCCGACCAGCAGCCCGTAGACGACGGCGGCGGCGCCGGCCTCCGTCGGGGTGAAGATCCCGGAGTAGATGCCCCCCAGGATGATCATGGGCATGATCAGGGCCGGCACGGCGCCGCCCGTGCGCATCAGGCCGCCGACCCCGAAGCGGCGTCGGGCAGGAGAACTGCCCGGCTTCGCGTCCAGGTCGACGCCGCGGTCGTTCAGGTCCGTCCGCCGAAACGCCCAGAGGAAGTTCACCACGGCCATGGTCAGCAGCAGGAGCAGTCCCGAACTCAGCCCGGCGAGGAACATCTCGCTGATCGAGACGTTCGCGGCCACCCCGTAGACGACCATCGGGATGCTCGGCGGGATGAGGATGCCCAGCAGGCCGGCGACCGAGACGAGCCCGCCCACGTACCTGCGCGGGTAGCCGCGCTGAACCATCTCCGGGGTCATGATCGAGCCCATCGCGGAGACGGTCGCCACGGACGACCCGGAGATGGCGCCGAAGATGGCCGACGCCCCCAGGAGCGTGGCGCCCATGCCGCCTTTGAGGCGGCCGGTGAAGATGGCGACGAAGCTCACCAGCCGGCGGGACACCCCCCCGTCCTGCATCACCGCACCGCTGAGCAGGAAGAACGGGATGGCGAGCAGAGGGAAGGAGTCGATGGTGCGATAGGCCACCGACGGGATCTGCGTCACCGAGTCGCCGAGGGTGACGAACGCGAGGAACGCGCCGGCGCCGAAGGCGTACGCGACGGGCACGCCGACGATGATGAGGACGACCGTGAGGAGGGCGGCGGTGGTCACGCGAGGTCACCGTCGTGCTGACCGGAGACCAGGCTCCCGTCCGCCGCGGCCCGCGGCTGCAGGAAGGTCTGCACCAGCAGCGCCGCGGTGACCACCGTCGCGATGCCCGTGCCGACGAACAGCGCCGAGATCGGCCACGCCACCGGGATCTCGAGCCCCGCCGAGAACTGCCCCGACGCGTTCACGTCGCGGAACAACGTGAACGCGTAGTAGCAAAAGGCGGCGAGGAAGACGGTCTCGAACAGCAGGACGGCGCGGGTCAGGAGCACCTGGGGCAGGCCGCGCGGCAGGTAGTGGGCGAGCGCGTCGACGGCGATGTGGTTGCGGCGACGTGCCAGCACGGGGACCGCCAGGAAGGTCGCGCCCGTCATCATGTAGCGGGCGATCTCCTCGGGCCCGACGAGCGTCGTCTCCAGGACGTACCGTGTGACGACCTGCGCGACCGATGCCAGGAGCATTGTGGCCATCATCGCGATGAGGACCCAGCACAGCATCCGGTCGGCCACGTCCAGTGACCGGTCCAGGGCGGTGCGAGGGGGGCCGGCGTCCGGCGCCGCGGTGGACTCGGCCGTCGACCGCGGCGCCGTGCTTGTGCCGTCCCCCCGACCGTCAGGCACCCTCGGCCTCGTCCGCGGCGGTGCGCAGCTCGGCCAGGAAGTCGGCGCCGAAGGTTTTGGTGTAGGCGCCCCACACCTCGTCGCGGACCTCCCGGAACGCGTCGATCTGCTGGTCCGACAGCTCGGTCACCTGCACGCCGGCCTTCTTCAGGCCGTCCAGCTTCTCCGCGACGGACGCGCGGTTCGCCTCGACCTGCTCCCGCGTCGCCCCCTCGGCCGCCTCGGTGAGCTCGGTCTGCTGCTCCTCGCTGAGGCGGTCCCACTTGGCCTTGTTGCACGCGAGCACGCCGGCGCCGTAGGCGTGGTTGGTGCGGGTGAAGAACTTCTGCACCTCCTGGAACTTCGAGTCGAAGGTTAGGACCACGCCGTTGTCCTGCCCGTCGACCGTGCCCTGCTGCAGCGCGGTGTACAGCTCCGGGAAGGCGATCGGCAGCGGCTGGGCGCCCCAGCCCTTGAACAGGTTGACGTACGCCGGCAGCTCCGGGACGCGGATCTTCAGGCCCTTCAGGTCATCCGGTGTGGTGACCGCCCGCTTGCTGTTCGTCAGGCCGCGGAAGTCGTTCTCGTAGAACGCCAGGGCGTGGACCCCGAGCTCGTCGAGGACCTTGCGGTCGTTCTGGGCGATCATCCCGTCGCCGTAGAAGAGCTTGTCGGCGCCCTTGTACGACGACACGATGTAGGGCAGGAAGCCCAGCTGCAGGCGGGGGTCCATGCCCGCGGCCGGGTGGTTGATCATCGCGCAGTCGAGGTCGCCCCGCCGCAGGCCTTCGCCCATCTCGAGGTCGCTGCCCAGGGCGCCACCCGGGAAGACGGTGACGTCGACCGCCCCGTCGGTGCGGGCGTCCACGTCGTCGGCGAACGCTTGCGCGGCCTTGTGCACCGGGGAGGTGTCCGGGAAGACGTGCGCGACGCGGAGCTTTGTCGTGTTCCCACCGCCGCCACCGGCGGCGTCCCCACCCCCGCCGCCGCACGCGGCCAGGGCGAGCGCAGCGGCGGAGATCAACGGCACGAGCGTCTTCGAGCGAGCGAGTCTCAACGTTTTCTCCCTGAGGCCTGAGAAAGGAGCGGGCGAGTGCGTGGGAACGGCTGCCCGACAGGTGCCGCGGAGGCCGGCTAGTGCACCGACACTGCCGACGGCGGCGGGTCCTCGGGCTTACTGTGGCCCACGTCACAGTAAGGTAGGACCACAGCGCGGTCAACACTCTTGCCCTTGCCGGGGAGAGCGTCCGAGCACCGGAGGTGCCCAGTGGCAGAGGTCGCAGGCGCGGGGAGCTTGCCGAGCTTCGACGCGACGGAGTACCGGCGGCGGTGGGCCGGACTGCAGGAGGCGCTGCAGGCGCGGGACCTCGCGGCCGCCGTGCTGAGCCAGTCGCGCAACGTCCTGTACTACGCGGGGATGGCGGTGCACGGCCACGTCGTGGTCCCAGCCGCCGCCGCCCCCGTGCTCCTCGTGCAGATCGACGGGCGTCGTGCCCGGGCGCTGTCGCCGGTACCTCGGGTCGTCGACTCACGAGGGATGACCACGCTTGTCGAGACCCTGCACGAGCTCGGCTGCCACGACGGGACCATCGGTGTCGAGGAGGAGTTCCTCTCCGTTGCCGCTCACCGCAAGCTGCGGACCCGCCTGCCCGGCGCCGAGCTCGTCGACGTCGGCACGGACGTGCTCGCTCTGCGTGCGCGGAAGTCACCCGCCGAGATCGACGTCCTCCGGCGGGCGGCAGCCGTGTCGGACGCGCAGTTCGCGCTCGTGCGCGAGCGGGCCCGGGCCGGGGTCTCCGAGATCGAGCTGCATGCCGACCTCGGCCGGCTCCAACGGCAGCTCGGTGCCGACGGCGTCAGTGCGAAGCGCAGCTCCAACGACCGGTTCATCGACCACGCCTGGGTCGTGTCCGGGCCCAACACCGAGCAGGTCTCGGGCTACTGGCTCACGATGACCGGCGCCGGGCCGAGCCCGGCGCGGCCCTATGGCCCGACGTCCCGGGCCCTGCAGCATGGCGACATCCTGTGCTGCGACATCGGGACGGCCTACCACGGCTACCACGTCGACCACGCGCGCAGCTACGTGGTCGGGCCGCCGCACGATCGGCACCTGAGGGTGTGGGATGCCCTCCTCGAGATGCAGGAACAGGCGGTCGAGGTGGCCGTCCCGGGGCGCACCGCGTCCGAGGTGTACGACGCCGCGCGCCGGGTCGCCGAGGCGCGCGGGCTCGCCGACGTCTTCATGACCCGCGCCGTCACGGACTTCCCCTACGTCGGGCACGGGGTCGGCGTGGAGATCGACGAAGGGCCGCTGCTGTCGCCCACCGACCGCACCGTGCTGCAGGAAGGCATGGTCCTCGCCGTGGAGCCGAAGGTCATCATCCCGGGCTGGGGCGGCATGACCCTCGAGGACACCGTCGTGGTCAGGCGCGAGGGCGCAGAGCGGCTGACCGGCGGTGGGACGGACCTGCGGCTGGGGGACTGACGAGGCGCCGACGCGGACATGCGCGCCCTGGCGCGCTCACTGCGCGCCGCGGCGTCCCGGGCTCCAGAGCACGTCGTTCCCGCGATTGGCCACCCGGGCGAGGATGAAAAGCAGGTCCGACAGGCGGTTGAGGTAGGTCGTCGTCAGCGCGTTCGTCGTCTCGGGCTCGACCTGTCGCAGCGCCCAGGCCGAGCGCTCGGCGCGGCGCGCCGTCGTGCGACATACGTGGAGCAGGGCGGCCCCCGGCGACCCACCGGGAAGGATGAAGCTGGACAGCTTCTCGAGCCCGCCGTTGTAGTGGTCGCAGGCCCGCTCGAGCTCGTCGACGTACTCCTGCACGACGCGCAGCGGTGGGTACGCCGGGTTCTCGACCATCGGCGTGCAGAGGTCGGCTCCGAGGTCGAAGAGCTCGTTCTGGACCCGGGTGAGCAGCTGCACGACGTCCTCGGTGAGCCCGCCGAGCGCGATCGCGACGCCGATCGCGGAGTTCGTCTCGTCGACGTCCGCGTACGCGCCAAGGCGCGGGTCGGTCTTGTGCACCCTGGACATGTCCCCGAGCGCGGTCGTCCCGTCGTCGCCGGTGCGCGTGTAGATGCGGGTGAGGTGAACGGCCATGTCCAACTCTGGCACGGCGACGGCGAGCCGGTGAAGGCGCAACAGGCGTCCCGGTACCCGGGATCGCGGTGCGCGCGCTGACGTCGGCTGTATGGTCCTACCGAAGGTGGCGTCTGCCGGCGGCCACAGCAGCCCGCTCACCGTGCTGCGCACCTCGTCGTCCGACCCGTACCGCCCGCAAAGGGGAGCGCACATGACGGCCATCTACTACGACGACGACGCGGACCTGGCGCTCATCCGGCGCCGCACCGTCGCAGTGCTCGGTTTCGGGAGCCAGGGGCACGCGCACGCGCTGAACCTGCGGGACTCGGGTGTCGACGTGCGCGTCGGCCTGCCGGAGGCATCGGGCAGCCGCGCGAGGGCGGAGGAGGCCGGCTTCCGAATCCTGACACCCGCTGACGCGTGCGCCGAGGCTGACCTCGTCGTGGTCCTGACGCCCGACACGGTGCAGCGCCAGCTCTACGAGCAGGACATTGCCCCGCACCTGCTTGCGGGCGACGCACTGTTCTTCAGTCACGGGTTCAACATCCGGTTCGGGCTCATCGCGCCCCCGAGCGGACTAGATGTCGTGATGGTGGCGCCGAAGGGCCCCGGCCACCTCGTGCGACGGGAGTACACCAACGGCCGCGGAGTCCCGTGCCTCGTCGCGGTCGAGACCGACCCGTCCGGTCACGCGAAGGAGCTGGCGCTGTCGTACGCGAAGGCGATCGGCGGCACGCGAGCGGGCGTGCTGCAGACGACCTTCGCCGAGGAGACGGAGACGGACCTGTTCGGGGAGCAGGCGGTGCTCTGCGGAGGCGCGGCAGCACTGGTGACGGCCGGCTTCGACACGCTCGTCGAGGCGGGGTACCAGCCGGAGATCGCGTACTTCGAATGCCTTCATGAGCTGAAGCTCATCGTGGACCTTCATGTACGAGGGCGGCTTGTCCAAGATGAGGTGGTCGTGCTCGGACACGGCCGAGTACGGCGACTACACGCGCGGTCCGCGGGTCGTCAACGACGCTGTCCGCGGGGAGGTGCGCAGGATCCTGGCGGAGGTGCAAGACGGGACGTTCGCCCGTCAGCTCCTTGCAGAGGAGGAGTCGGGCCGTCCCCACTTCGCCCGGATGAGGGAGGACGCTCGCAACCACCCGATAGAGGTCGTCGGCGCGCGACTGCGCTCCCTGATGGGCTGGACGCGCGCGCAGTGACCGTGGCCGCGATCTCAGCACAGGCCGGTTCGGCGCTGCGCAGCACATCGAGCGTCCGACGACGACGGGCGGTGCGGGCAGCCGTGGTGGACGGCACCGCGTCGCGTCGCAGCACACTCCTCTTGGTCGCTCGCAGCGTCCGGGCGCATTGATGATGTCCTCCGACGAATTGCCGGCGATGAAGCTCGTGGTCTCCGTCAGTGACCGACCCTGGACTGGAAGCGTCTATCCCACGCAGATCGGCAGGGGTGGACGACAGAACTTCAGCAATCGGGATGAATTCGTGGCGGCCGTCGCCAAGCTCGCGCATTGGCACTCCGAGGAGTAATCCGGCTCTGCAACTTTGAGCGGGCAGGTGGGTCGGCGCGCCTGACGTGAGGCGGCTCGTGGCCCTTCGATGATCGCTGTGTCTGATGCAGCGGATCGAACGGACCAGGAGCCATGGAACACGGTACGACGTTGTTGCTGGGGCTGGCCGGGGTGGCCGTCCAGCAGGTCGAGCTCGATGAGGCCGGCGCGCGGGTGGTGCACGTGAGGACCACCGATGAGACCGCATCGGCCTGCCGGTCGTGCGGGGCGTTCTCCACCGCGGTGTCAGGCAACGTGACCACTCGGCCGAAGGATCTGCCCTATGGGCAGGCACCGACTTGCAAAGGCCAGGTCGCGGCAAGGCGCATCATGCGTGGACGCCTTCACCGGGCCGCTTCGTCACCGAGGCGGCTGACCTCGCGGTCACCGGGACGAGGGACGGCTACGGCGAGATCTCGCTACGCGAGCTGCTCGTGCAGATGATCGAGGAGTACGCCCGTCACAACGGTCACGCCGACCTGCTCCGCGAGCGCATCGACGGCCGGGCCGGGCAGTAGCTACTCCTTCTTCCGCGCGCCGAACATGATCTCGTCCCACGACGGGACGGGCGCGCGGCGGGACTTGCCCCGGGCGGGAGCGTCCCGGCTCGGTTCGACCGGATTGCCGAGCAGGTCCGTCTCGGCAGCGGTGTCCGGCGCATCCGGCTCCTGGCGGGGGCTCGGCGCGGGTGTCGTCGGACGCGCCGGCCGCGATTCGCCCGCGGACTGGCCGGCGCCTCGCCGCTTGGGGCGGGACGCCGGCTTGGCCGCAGCCTGACCCGTGGGCGAAGTCGCCACCTCCGCGACAGGACTCGTGGCGGCGTGAGTAGTTGCCCCGGGCGCCGGCGCGGCGGCCGACGGTACGGCGGGTGTCTTCGCGGCCGGTGGAACGGGTGAGGCTGCGTCGAGCGCGGGAACCGCCGTCCCCGCGACGGCGGAGGTCTCTGCGACCGCCGTTGGCTGCGCAGCAACGG
>JALYMU010000310.1 GCA_030773595.1 Actinomycetota bacterium
GCTGGGAGAGCTGGCTCACCGAGACGCTCCACGCCGCCGTGCTGCGCTGACCGCCAAGACGCCTCGTCCTGCCCGCAGCCCTCGGCATCGCGACCGCCCTGACCCCGCTCGCGGCCGCCGACCTGGCACTCACCATGATCGGCGCGACCGTAGGAGCCGTCGCCGACAGCGGCAGACATCGCTGCGAGGTCAGCCGCGCTGAGCTCGAGCTGCCCCGACCGGCGCCGTGGCGCCCGCCCTCCCTGCCGGTCCGCTCGCAGGCGGGGGCGGCCCGGCAGCAGCCGCATTGTAGGCGGCGGTCGCTGTGCGTAGCATCGTCCGATGCGCGTGGGAAACTGCGGGGACGAATGGTCGGGCCTGCACGGTCGCGAACTCCCAGGTTGGGGTGGTCGCATCGGGCAGGCCGCGCAGCCCACGACGCAGACGTCCTGCACTCCCCTTTCTTGCGACATTCTGGCCAGCGCGCTGTCGGTGATCCGGATGATGGTGTCCTTCGCGACGGTCTGCGCCGCAGACCGCAACCACGAAGCTGAACCAGGGCATATACAGGCGGAGGTCCTGTCCAACTTCACGACTCGTTGCGCAGCGGGGTCAGCTGAAGTCGATCACCAAGCCCAGCACGGACCGCTCCCGTCGCGCCAGCGCCGCGACCGCCGCCGGCGCCTCCGCGAGTGGCACGACGTCGGTGACGAGGTGGCGACGCACGTCGTCTCCGCGCTGGAGCAGGAGGCGCACGGTCTCCTCCGCGAGCCGCCGGCGGTTCCACGATCCCGCCAGCCCGCGGGGCACCCGCCCGATCTGTGCGCAGCGGATCGTGAGGCCGTTGTGGTGGAACTCCTCGCCGAGCCGGAGCTCGGCCGCCCCGCCCTGGTAGAACGCGAGGTCGATCACTGAGCCCTGGGGCCGCAGGCTGCGCAGCGCCTCGCGCAGCACGGCGGCTTGCCCGCGGCATTGGAACACCACGTCGGCGCCCCGGTCGCCCGCCCCGTGCGCCCACCGCTCCTTGCACCAGCGCCAGGTCTCCACCTCGCCCGTGTCGACCGGCACCAGCCCCAGCGCGGCGGCCACGGCGAGCCGCTGCGGGTCGGGGTCGGCCAGCGCGACCTCCCGCGCCCCGCACGCGGAGGCGAACAGCCCGGTCAGCAGCCCGACGACGCCACCGCCGGTGACGAGCACGCAGCGGTCCCGCACCCCATCGCCGAGCTCCACGGACGCACCCGGCTGTTGCTCCGCGGCGGCGTGCAGCACCCCGTTGGCGCAGATCGGCCCCATCTGCGCGACGTACACGCCGAGCAGCGGGTCGAGCTCGGCCGGCAGCGGCACGGCGAGCGCCTCGGGTGCGAGCGCGTGGACCGACCGGTGCCCGTAGACGGCCGCGACCACGGCGCCCGGGTTCAGGTCCGGCCGGCGTGACTGGACGACCCGGCCCACCTCCATGTAGCCCATCGCGGTCACGGGGAAGCGGCGCGAGCCGACGCCGGGCACGAACACCCCGAGGTCGGGGTCGCGGGTAGTTGTGAAGTCGGGGGCCGTGCCCTTGACGTACGCCAGCTCCGTGCCTGCCGAGAAGCCGCTGTAAAGGGTCTCCACGAGCGCCCCGCCCAGCTCCACGGCGGCCACGGGCAGGTCGAACAGCGCCGGCTCGCCGGGTGCTGCGGCTCCCAACGAGCGGCACTCACGCACCGGGGACCTCCAGCGCCACCGGCGTCCCCTCCCGGGCCGACCGGTCGGCCGCGAGCGTCAGCGTGTGCGTGCGCAGCGCCTCGGCGTACGGCACGCGCGGTCCGTCGCCCCCGCCGCGCAGCGCGGCGACGAACTCCGCGTCCTCGGCGGCAATGGGGTCCTGGTCGGACGTCGTCACCTGCTCGCCGTCCCCGGTGACGACCCGCAGCTCGTGGTCGACGAGCCGCCGCTCGGCGACCTCCACGACCTGAGCGTCGCCGACGAGGTGCAGCGCGACCCGGTGCCGCCACGCCAGGCTGCGCGCGGACGAGATCGTGCCGACCGCCCCGGAAGCGAACCTCAGCAGCGCGCTGGCCGCGGCGGGCGCGTCGCCCGCGCCGTCGAGAGGGGCGGCGACCTCGACGGCCTGCACGCCGACGACCTCCCCGACGAGCACCCGGGCCAGGTCGAAGATGTGCGTGGTCTGCTCGAGCACCTGCCCGCCCGACCGGTCGCGCTGGGCCCACCAGGGCGCGGCGGGCGTGCGGTCGAGCCAGTAGCCGGTGACGAGGTGCGGGGGCCGGTCGCGGAGCAGGTCGGCGGCCGCGCGGACGACGTCGAGGTGGCGCCAGTGATAGCCGACGGCGGTCAGCAGGCCGGTCTCGGCGACGCGGGCGGCGATGCCCTCGGCGGTGGCGAGGTCGAGCGCGAGGGGCTTCTCGACGAAGAACGGCAGGCCGCGGTCGAGCGCCGCCGCCTCGAGCGGTCCGTGGGCGTACGGCGGGACGCAGAGCCAGACCGCGTCCAGGGCCTCCGACTCCAGCAGGGCGAGGCCGTCGTCGTAGGCCCGGGCGCCGTACCGCTGCGCCGCGTCCTGCGCGCGCTCGGCCACCGGATCGGCGACCGCGGTCACCTCGACGTCGGGCAGTCGGGACAACGCCTCGAGGTGCCGCCCGGCGATGAAGCCGGTGCCGACGCACCCCACCCGCAGACGCGTCACGCGCCGGCCCCGAGGGTCGCCGGCCGGTCCAGCACCCGCCGGTAGACGGCGAGGGTGTCCGCGGCCATCCGAGCGCTCGTGAACGCCTCCCGGTAGCGGCGCCGCCCGGCGTCGGCGTACCGCCGGCGCAGCTCCGGGTCGGCAAGAAGCCCCGCGAGCGCGGACTCCAGGGCGTCGGGATCCCGGGGGGCCACCAGCAGCCCGGTCTCGCGGTCGATGACGATCTCCGCCGAGCCGAACACCCGGGTCGCGACGACCGGGAGCCCGGCCTCCATCGCCTCAAGCAGCGCCAGCGGCATCGCCTCGTTGACCGACGGCAGCACGAACACGTCCGCGGCGTCGAGCAGCAGCCGGGCGTCCGGCCGATGGCCGGCCAGGCGCACGCTGTCGGCCACGTCGAGGTCCGCCGCCTGGCGCTCGAGCGCCTCACGAAGGTGCCCGTCGCCGAGGAACACGACCTGCAGGCCAGGGAAGCGGGCGGCCAGCCCGGGCACGGCGGCCACGAGGTGGCACTGCCCCTTCATCACCGTGAGCCGCCCCACGGTCAGCACGACCGGCGCCCCGGGGTCCAGCCCCAACTCCGCGCGCGCCCGCTCCCGGCCCAGGCCCGGACCCCGCGGCCGCACCCCGTTGAGCACCGTCGTGATCCTTTCCGGGTGCAGGCCGATCCGCTCATACGTCCGGCGCTCCGCCCCGGACACCATGATCACATGGTCGACCGGCTCGAGGGCGCGAAACAGCCGGACTCGGGGCTTGCGGCTCCCGATCCGCCAGGGCAGGTGCTGAGTCTGGACCACGGCCGGGACGCCCGCGCGGCGCGCCGCCCGCGCCCCGTCGAAGTTCTCCTTGCCGAACCCGACATGAATGTGGAACACGTCCGCGGGGTGGACGGCCAGGTGCCCGACGACCGTGCCGGCGAACGCCGGGTCGCGCGGATGCGGCAGCGGCAGGGGAGTCGCCCCGACCCCCTCGGCGCGCGCGAGTAGGCGCCGGTTCCCAGGGGTCGCCCACGCCATAACGGACACGTCCGCGACCCCCGCGAACTCCGCGGCCAGGTCGACCATGTGCGCGCCCATACCCGAAGCGTCGACCGACGGGGTGTAGAGGCAGACCGAGCGCGGCTCGGGGACCGCTCGGGGAAAGTGGCGCACCGGGGACCTCCGCCCCAGTCCTGCGGCGCGCACACCCGTCGTGAGCCTGTCGGTCACAGGACCCCTTCCTAAACTCCCCGGCCAGGCAGGCTCTCCTAGGCCCTGCTCGCCCGGCAAGAGGGGCCTGCTTTGCCGGAGTCGCGCGGTGCTGGGAACTGGCCTGGCACGCGGTGGACTCGTGTCACCGAGCGATGGTGCGGGGTAAGGCGTGGGAATGGCTGAGCCTTCCCTTCTCTCCCAGTGGGCGGTGTGCGGGATCGCGGCCGCGGCGGCCCGCTTCGTGCCGGTGCCGCTGCTCGACGACGTCATACGGCAGCGGGCCACGCAGGTCGCGGTGGTCCAGACGCTTCGTGCTCACGACCGGGACTACGAGCCGGAGTTGCTGCAGCCGCTGTGGGGCGAGCGCGAGGGGCAGCCCTCGGGTCTGCGACGCCGTCTCCGGGCGGTGTCGAGGCGGCTGCTGCTGTTTCCGGTGCGCAAGTACACGGCGGTGTTCGGGGCGGTGCGCGGAGTGCCGGCCGACGTCCTGCGGGTGGTGCTACTCGCCCGCACCGTCGACCGTCGGCTCGAGCGGGGCGAGCTGACCGGCCCGGACGAGCTGCCGGAGCAGGCCCGGGCGCTGCGCGGGGCGGTGGACGAGGCGATCAAGGGGATGGACCTGCGGCTGCTGACCGCCGCGCTGGGTGACGGCCTGTCACGCAGCCGCGGGTTGAGCACGGCAGCGGTCGCGTTCGCGCGACGCCGCCCGGTCAAGGTCGAGCCCGACGCGGCCCTGGTCCCGGACGGTCCCCTCGCCGAAGGCGCGGAGCGGGTCACCGAGGTCCTCCGTCGGCCCGAGATGGCCCAGCTGCTCGACCGCTTCGACGAGCAGGTCGATGCCGTCCTGGCCTCCCGCCGCTGAAGACAGCCACGCGCAGCGACCGCGGCAGTGACCGCAGCGCGATTGCTGATCGAGGCGGAACTGATCGAGGCCGGGACTGGTCGAGGTGATCGGCGCGCCGCCCGGCACGCCGGCATCGCCGCGCGGGTGGAGACCGCCGTTTTGGACTTCCAGGCGGGTCAGACCGCCGACGACCTCGCTCTGTGGTCCTGCGTGCCACCGACGACACTGCCACGCTCGCTCCGAGACGCTGAGGTCGTTCGCCGCGGGGCCGGACGCTGTGCGGGCTTGTCTGCCGGGGTTGCGTCTCCCGGCCGAGGAGAACGTCGGGTCAGTCGTGCGGGCGTGCAGGGAGCACGTCGACGACGGTGATGTTGACCTCGGTGGTGGTCAGGCCGGTGTGGGCGTGCAGGTGGCGGGTGATCTGCTCG